>CAJWCO010000001.1 GCA_913031145.1 uncultured Cellvibrionales bacterium
TCGACACAGAACTATTTACCCGACACCTTGAGAATGGGTACCAGCAGGCTTACCAAAATTACTTTGATGGAGAAGCCCCAAAAAGAATTCTTGTATCTCGTTAGCCGTGCCTTACGATTAATACCTCGTTGCTAGGCCCTAAGGCGATGCGTATATTCCATGGCTATCGAACATGCACCGTGACTTTGTTCGGCGGTACCAGTTTACGAAACGAGTTGTAGTAACGCCTGATTTCTATAAACTTGGTCGCTTACCGCGAAGCGCTGGGTTGGCAAAGATGCGACATGTTATTTTCTTGTGTCTATTGGGTTTAAGTACATACACGCTCAGTCAAGAGGGGTCCCTAGACATTGATGGCGATGGGGACGTCAGCATGCTAACGGACGGCATGTTATTGCTGAGAAGTCAATTGGGTTTCGCCAATGATGCGCTAGTTAAAAACGCGTTAGGGCCCGGTGCTACTCTTATTACAGGGGGCGCTATCCAGTCTCAAATAAACATGATGGGCGATCGTTTCGATATTGATGGCAACGGACGTCTAGAGGCGCTATCAGATGGACTTCTGGTAATGCGTTATCTGTCAGACCGCAGGGGAAACGCGTTAATCCATGACGTTATTGGAGAGAATGCGAACAGAACGACAGCGGCTCAAGTTGAAGCACATATCGCATCGCTAATGCCAGTGCCAGTGCCGCCGCCCCTAGCAAACACTGTGGGGTCCGGCCGTTTGAGATTTGAGGGTGCCGCCGCGCTTAAAGGTTCTTCGATAGATGTGTACTTTTATATTCCCGATGATGTGACTGCCGATACGCCGCTCTTGTTTGCTTTTCATCCTTTGGATAGAAATGCACGAGACACTCGCAATGCGCTAATCGACAAGGCAAGAGCTTATCGTTTCATTGTTGTAGCGCCCGAATTTTCGAGTTCACTTTTCCCTGGTGGCGATGGTTACAATCTAGGCAATGTGTTTGTCGATGGTGATAACCCGTCTGCAGGCACTTTGAATGACGAATCCGAATGGAGTTTTTCCGTTGTTGAACCCCTCTTTGATTACATGAAATATCAACTGGGTAATCAAACAAGTAACTACTCAGTGTATGGAAAATCAGCGGGAGCGCAACATGCTTTGCGTATGCTGATGTTCAAGCCAAATGCTCGAATTAATCAAATCGTAGTCGCGGGGGCTGGGTGGTATACAACAATCGATGATCAGACCAAGTTTCCTTACGGCTTTGCTTCAAGTCCCCTTGAGGCAGCTGACCTATCGGTATTGTTTGCCGAGGACTTGACTGTTCTGGTGGGCGAATATGATCGAGATCCCGACGCTTCTAATCTGCGTCACAACAGTGTAGTCGACCGACAGGGGTTACATCGACTGTCGAGGGCACAATTTTTTTACAACCAAGCCCAAACGCTTGCGTTCAACCTCGATGTCGAATTCCGTTGGCGCTTGGTTATACTTGCGAACGCGGGCCACAGTACAAGTGCTTACGCGGAAGAAGCTGCCGATCTTTTGTTTCAATCCCCGTGAACATTTCTGTGAGATCTGTCAGGCCTATATCGCGAGTCGCGGTCAGTGCTGATTCGACCCATGCTAGTTAGCCTGATTGCCGTCAATCTTAAGCGCTGACCGAGTTGAAAAGGATGTCTAAAATAATGCAAATGCAGTGCAACGAGTACGCTAAGACAACAGGTGGCGATCGTATTTATGCAGTCTATGAGGCGTCTGGAACGCTCTTTGGCGAGCTCAAATACGCGGCAGGCAAGCTTGTTCATGGAAATTCTTGTGCCCTTTGCGACATTACGCATGGTTGGCACCCGTTGGGCAAAAAAGTGTGGCGTATGTTGTCCGATGACAGGCCAGAGATTCAATGGCTATACGCGGACCAGCAGTCAGTCGCGCTCAAGTCTTTCACGGCGGATCGTCTCCCCTGCGTGGTATTGCATCAAGCGGGTACTTTTTACCTGCTGTTAGACCGCGTCGAGCTCAAACGTTGCAACGGTGATTTAAAGCACTTTATGGGCAGTCTGGAGATCTCTCTGGACGCTGCGTCGACACCAAGCAAAAAGATCGAGACCTAACAATTTGGATGCGCGTCTAAATACCGCAGACGGATCGCGGTTTGCGCCCAATGATTAAAGATTGGGCAGGGTAATTTTGGATAAGACGACAATATAAGAAGCGACAGTTGTTGTCGTGAAGCAAGCCCTAACCATTTTTACGTCAGCGCGTCGGCCCGCAATTAAACGTCGATGGTTCCCGGTCTGTTGCGCCATCAAGTCATCTTACAGCCCTTACGAAGCGCAACTGCGAATCAGGCTCATTTGACAGAGTTTATAAACTTCGATACGGTCGCAAACTGCTTATTTCGGTGGTCTGTCTGTCATATGTTAAAAGCGTTAAAAAGCTTGCACTTTCGCCGGCTGATCCGTGGTGTTTATACTCAAAGATTCAAAAAATTCGGCCGCCAACCCTCGGGAATTTATTGGACAAGTAAAGAGAGGCAATTCAGCCGCTTTGCGATAATTATTCAACAGGTTGCATCGGCCGCGCCTCAAGGCACGATATCCATCGCGGATATAGGGTGCGGATATGGCGCAATGGTCGATTACCTGCAGGAATCGGCAGGCTGCGCGCGCTTTCGTTATAGTGGGTACGATATAAATCCACAGTTAATTCGGTCTTGTCGAGCCAATGCGACTATTCCGGCACAGCAATTCCAGATGGGCGATTGCCCCGCAGAACTAGTCGATTTCACCGTGATGTCGGGCACCTATAACATGGCGGTGACAAAAGATATTGATGATTGGGAGCGTTATTTTTTGGATTGCCTTGAACGTTGCTGGCGCTATTCACGCCGAGGAATGGTTTTCAATCTTCTTGCTGCAGACCAGTCATACATTAGTAATGGCATGTTGTATCACAGCGATGTCAATAAAATCCGCAGATACTGCCGCGCAAAGTTTGGTGCTACCCGCGTTATTCGAAAATCGGGCCTGCCGAGTGATGCTACCTTGGTGGTAATGCGCTGATCAGGTGCTGGCGTGGCTCCTCTGTTGATAACAGGTGTGTCAGTGCGCATCTTGTCCGCATTTCGTTACAAAATTTTCCTGCAATTTTTTAATCAGCTGCCATACTTATGGCACCGGTATTTTGCTGTCAGTGCCACTGTCGACCCGGGTTCGTTTGAGACGCATCAAACGACAGATTTGACCTATAGACCAGTGTCTTAAAACGGATATGACTGACTAGCGATGGCTTACGCTGAAGGCATCACAAAAGTGTTGAATAGGGTATTTGTTGAGGTGCCCGAGGCACTCGGTGGGCTTAAGATTCGTTAACCCCATATTGCCCAAAAGATGCTGATTAAAGTCATTGCGTCACCCTAACCAAAAGAGAGGCTAAATTTGCGGCCATATCGAGCGCTTACCGGCCCAGCGGTTTTCTTTTCGGGGTTCGGCAACGCATATTACCATTGATATTTTTATTGCTATTCAAGGCCCTTAGTCTCGGCTCATTTGGGCCACGCTAGTGAATGCTATAAACGCTATAAAGGTAAACCTATCAGCCTAAAAGTTCCCAATAAACGGCCCACAGTGGCTTTAGTTCGGTAAATTATGTTGATCTATTTGTATTTTTTAGACGTTAAGCGTTGGCCTGAAATGCCAAGCTCTGCACTTTTAATCTCGAGATTAGTTAATGATTACGGATTTAAATTATGGCCAGATATTACCTATTAGTCACCGCATGGGGGTTCTTTCTTTATGGACTCTTGTTTATTGTATTTCCTCAAGAAACCTTGCAAATGATCGTACAAGGTCAAGTGAGTACTCGCTCTGAATTAATCGACCTAAGAGCAACCTATGACGATCGGTTTAGGGCGGCTGCTATTTGTTTTAGCCAACAATGTAAGCACAATAAAAGTCGGCCTGTTGGCTGTTTTTATCATAATGCTGTGTATGGCATTGGGGCGTATTATTGGGATAGTCATTGATGGTGAGCCAAACCAATTCATGTATATTTATTTGTCATTAGAGTTATTGGCGTGTGCACTTTCTTGGCTGCTTCTTAGAGCAGCCAAGAAACAAAAGCTGAGCCATAGCGTAAACTGGGACTATTGAAGTTTGCCTCAGTTTTGTTTACTCAAGCAGACTCATCAGTTCATTCATTGTTGTTTAAGTTTTTGGTAATGCCGTAGGCGCCCAAGACTTTTATGCGAGACTCTTTTATATTAGCAATTAGCAGTGGGTAATCTTTGCCCAACCGTTGCTGTCTTTAATGACGTCTGGGTATAAATTCGAGCACGGTGGCATTAATGCAGTACCGCGGCTGGCCGCGGGGACCATCGGGAAATACATGCCCCAAGTGGATGTCTGAACTGGCGGATCGAATCTCTGTTCGCCGCATACCGAAGCTATGATCTGCCCGCTCGTAGACAGCATTATCAACGGACTTGGAGAAGGACAGCCAACCCGTTCCTGAGTCAAACCGGTCTTGGGTGTCAAATAACGCAGCGCCACTTAGTTTGTCGACAAAGACGCCGTTGGGCGTGTCTTTAAAAATCTCATATTGACGACAAAAACGGGACTCAGTCCCTTTTTTAAAGGCAATGTTATATGCTTCACTATCGCCGAGTTTAAAGTGCCCGAGGGCGCGATAAAAAGAGTCCGCCGCCATGTAGCCTTGGTTGCCAAAAACCTCGGCGCCATCCCTTAAAAATAGGATCGTGGGCGTCGCCCAAGTCGGGGTTGCTACCTCAAGGTCATGGAGCTGCGCCGCTGTACGAAATACCATCGGTATTGAGCCCGCATATGTGTTGGCCACTTCCGTCTTAAACTTTTCGCAGTAAGGACAATATCCTTGCGCTTCGATAACAACAATCGCCGGTCCTTGGGCGATGGCACTGTTGTCCAATTTACGTTCTTCTTTTTGCGTAAAATGAACGCCGGTTGAATGATCTGGGCAATACCCATCAGGATTTTTCACTAGATAGTCCTGGTGATAATTTTCTGCCGGATAAAATACATCGAGGGGGCTAATTTGCGTCGTTATTTTGCCATACCCCGCCTGTGTCAAGAGCTCTTGATAACGCGTGCTTACTTGGAGAGCAACCGTCGATTGTGTGGGGTTAGTTGTCAGGATTATCGAGCGGTATTGGCTGCCAATATCATTGCCTTGCCTATTGACCTGTGTCGGGTCATGGCGTTCAAAAAATGATTCGAGTAGGGTTTGTACGCTTATGTGGTTGTGGTCATAGGTTACTTCAACGACTTCAGCATGGTTTTTTGGGTTCATTTTGTTGGAACGATCGCTGATGGCGCGATAGGTGGGCATAACGCCTGACCCTCCCGCATAACCAGAGACCGCATCGATCACGCCTGGAAGTGCCGCGTAAGCTTTTTCTGCGCCCCAAAAGCACCCTGCGCCGAGCACGATGGTGCGGCTTTGTGCCGTCGCGGTTGGTTCTTTGGCAGCAATGCTGACGTCCCAGAGTATCAGTACTAGGAAGGCTAAAATGCTTTTTTTCACGATGGCTGTCCTTTGCATTGAGTTAAGTTAAGACTTCTGTGACACGTAGTATGGCACCATTGGTAACAGTCTTAAGGCAAATACGCACATTTTTTACGCACGGTTCTCTCGGCATAGCACAGATAATAGCAACAATGAACAATCAATTATGAATCAATCTTAGCGCTTTTTAAGGAAGGTTCGCTGTACAATCATTTGCTGTAAAAATTCACAAGGAATATTTCGTGTTGGGAAAGATAGTCGCGGGTCTGTTCGGGTACATGGTGTATGGACCCTTAGGTGCTATTTTGGGAGTTGCGTTGGGACATCAGTTTGATCGCGGCATTGGTGGCTTTATGGTCACTCTCAGTCCCGCTAAGCGAACGCGTGTGCGAGAATCCTTTTTTACAACGGTTTTTAGCTTGTTGGGTTGTCTGGCGAAAGCAGATGGGCGCATTTCTTCCTCCGAAATAGCGCATGCAGAAGAGATGATGGGTCGTATGGGCCTAAGTGCAGATCGCCGTAAGCAGGCCATCGCGTTTTTTCAAGAGGGTGCAACACCCACGTTTTCGATTGATACGTGTTTGAGTCGGTTTATGGCTGTCTGCGGGCGTCACAACAATTTGAAGCGTCAATTACTGAGTTATTTGATTGCGTTGGCTTTGGCGGACGGTGAGTTACACCATGCCGAGGAAGCCTTACTTCGCAAGGTATCTTTTCAACTGGGTTTCCCCAGCGCTTTGTTTGATCAGTTACTGACGATGCTCGGCGCACAGGCGCAATTTGGGGGGCGTGCACACTGTGGGTCTGAACACGATGATAAGGCGTCTTTGGCGGCAGCTTATGCCGCACTAGGGGTTGCCGAGACAAGTTCCGATTCGTCGGTTAAAAAGACTTATAAACGGTTAGTCAGTCAAAATCACCCAGATAAATTGATCGGGCAAGGTATGCCCGAAGATATGATTAAACTGGCCACAGAGCGGACACAAGAAATTCAAAAAGCGTACGAATTAATTGTGGCCTCTCGCAAGTCAGACTAGGCTTCGCGACTGTTAGCCACTCTGTATTAAATTACAGTAGTTTTAGCGGGCTTATGTTGACCTAAGTCCTAGGTGTTCCTATAATGCGCGTCGTCTCTACAGTAGAGGGACATGTCTCTTTTTTTATTTTGTTGCGGGATGGAGCAGTCTGGTAGCTCGTCGGGCTCATAACCCGAAGGTCGTTGGTTCAAATCCAGCTCCCGCTACCAACAAAGACGGACATGAACCATTTGGGTCGCCCAAGACGAACGATAAGCGATGCGTATTATGGCAGGCGCTAGAGTTTTGGCGACAAGCGAGGAGCTCCATTATGGGGCTTTTCTTTTGCGGTAAAACGAATGGGCCACGGCCCATTTTTTGTTGGTGTTGATAGAAGGGCCCAATGATGGTGGCAGAACGTGTGATTCAAAACCTTCTGCGGCCCGCTATCGAGGCTTTGGGATGTCAATTGTGGGGAGTTGATGTGCAGTCGGGCGCAAGAAAAAAGCTCCTGCGCATTTACATTGATCGCGATGTTGAACACGTTAGCGTCGATGATTGCGAACGCGTGAGCCGCCAAGTGGCTAGTCTGTTGGACGTGGAAGACGTGATATCGGGGGAATACACCCTTGAGGTTTCGTCGCCTGGAATGGACAGACCGCTCTACGAAGTTGCACACTTCGAGAAATATGTGGGCGAAGAAATAGTCGTGAAACTCCGTTTTCCTTATGAAAAAAGGAAAAATTTTAAAGGGATCCTTCAGGGAGTAGAAGGCGATGAGATTATTATTTTGGTAGCAGACAATGAATATCTGTTTCCAATTGAGGGCATAGATCGGGCTAACCTAGTCCCGAAATTTTAACACCTTCGAGGTTGTTGTGATGAGTAAAGAAATTTTGATGGTAGCCGAAGCCGTTTCAAACGAAAAGGGCGTGGATCGTGACATTATTTTTGACGCGATTGAGCAGGCGTTGGCCATGGCCACGAAGAAGCGCTTTGATGAGGGCGCTAATATTCGTGTCATGATTGACCGCCTGACAGGAGATTACGAATCATTCCGGTGGTGGGATGTCGTTGGCGACGATGTGCTAGCTGAACTTGGAACGCAACTTACGACGGAAGAAGCCTACGAAAAAGACCCAAAGCTTGCCGTTGGCGACGTATTTGAGGAACAGGTTGAGAACATTGCGTTCGGCCGAATAGCCGCGCAGGCCGCGAAGCAGGTAATTGTTCAGCGGGTGAAAGACGCGGAACGCGAGTTGATTGTCAATCGCTACAAGCACAGAGTTGGAGAGTTGCTGAATGGGACCGTCAAAAAGGTGACCCGGGACCATATCGTCGTTGATTTCGGAGATAATGCTGAAGGTTTGTTGCCGCGCGAAGAATTGGTGGGGCGTGAGATTTTCCGCATAAATGACCGGACTCGAACAATTTTGATGGGAATTCGGGATGATACCCGCGGGCCCCAATTACTGGTATCTAGAACATCACCCGACATGCTCATTCAGCTTTTTCGGATTGAAGTGCCAGAAATTGCTGAAGGCATCATTGAAATTAAGGGGGCGGCTCGCGACCCCGGGCAACGCGCTAAGATTGCGGTCAAAAGTAAGGACGCGCGCATTGATCCAGTGGGTGCTTGCGTAGGCATGCGGGGTGCCAGAGTGCAGGCAGTTTCCAATGATCTGGACGATGAAAGAGTCGATATCGTTTTGTGGGATGATAATCCAGCGCAGTTAGTGATTAACGCAATGGCGCCTGCTGAAGTCGGCTCGATCGTCGTAGATGAGGACTCACACGCAATGGACGTTGCCGTGCACGGCGATAATCTGGCACAGGCTATTGGCAAGGGCGGACAGAATGTGAGGTTAGCATCGGAGCTGACAGGATGGACCATCAACGTTATGACGTTGGAAGACGCCGAAGAGAAACATCAGCAAGAGGCATCCGGTATTGTCGACGTCTTTGTGACTGCTCTCGATGTTGAGGAAGACGTGGCCATTGTTCTTGCAGAAGAGGGTTTTACAACGATCGAAGAAGTCGCCTATGTTCCTCTGGAAGAGATGAGCGCGATCGAAGGTTTTGATGAGTCCCTAGCAGAAGAGTTGCGCGCTCGAGCCAAAGACGCGCTGTTGACGATGGCGCTGGTGAGCGAAGAGCAATTGAGCAGTCATCAGCCCGCAGAAGATCTTCTGACCATGGAGGGAATGGATCAAGAGCTGGCGTATCAATTGGCAGCAAAAAACATTGTCACTATGGAAGATCTGGCGGAACAAGCGATTGACGACATTATGGATGTCGAGAATATGGATGAAGAGAGGGCAGCCGCACTGATTATGACTGCCCGAGCCCCCTGGTTTGAAGAGCAGGCTTAGCAAAAAGTAGTGGTAATAGAGGACGACCGATGGCTGAAGTGACAGTGAGTGAATTAGCGAGGACTGTTGGCGCGTCTGTGGAGCGTTTGCTCAAGCAAATGCAAGAAGCTGGGCTTTCTCACACGGAGGCAGCCGCGACTGTTTCGGATTCAGAGAAGCAGATTTTGCTGGGGTATTTGAAAGGCTTGCATGGCGCAAACGTCCAGGAGCCGAGCAAAATCACATTGCGCCGAAAAACAGTTACGACGCTAAAATCCGCTAACCGCAAGACGGTGAACATTGAAGTGCGTAAAAAGCGCACTTACGTCAAGCGCGCTGAAGAAGAAGCGCCCGCCGCCGACCCCGTGTCGGTGGTTACGTCCATGGACACGGAACCAAGTAATGCCCCAGTGGCTGCGTTGGCAGTGGATGAAGTTGAAGCGCAACGAATTGCTGCGATTGAGAACCGTCGTAAGGCCGAAGAAGAAGCCAAGCATAAAGCAGAGCGCGACGAAGAAGAAAAAACCAAAGCCGCGCAGTCGGAGGCCGGCGACAAAAAGGTGGTAACTGACCGAACTGAAAAATTTGCCGCAGCCCCAGCTGTGGTCCCACCCGCGGCAGAACCAACCTATGACAAGGGTAGGCGAAGTGGTAAACCTAACGATGAAGATCCGGTGCCGCGTGTTAAAAAACCCATTGGTAAAAGTGCCAAGAAGAAAGCCCGTTTAATACTTGACGAGGTGGCTGATAACGGCGCTAAGAAGGGACGTTTAAAATCAGCCCTCGCCGCACCTTTGAAAATTGACAATAAGCATTTGTTCAAGCGGCCGACAGAAATGCGGGTGATTGAAGTTGCGATTGGCGACAACATTAGCGTTGCCGATTTGGCGGCGAGCTTGTCTTTGAAAGCGGTTGCCGTGGTACGTGCCCTAATGAAACTTGGCGTGATGGTTTCGATCAATGAGTCGATTGATCAGGAGACCGCGTTTTTGGTGGTGGAAGAGTTGGGGCATACCCCAGTTGCTGCTGTAGATGACGATTTAGAGAGCCAACTGGCCGAGCAGTTTTCAGCACAACGCAGCGCTGAGACGGCGGTACCTCGCGCACCGGTGGTCACCGTTATGGGTCATGTTGACCATGGCAAGACGTCGCTTTTGGACTACATTCGTGAATCGCGAGTGGCATCTGGCGAGGCTGGCGGAATTACGCAGCATATTGGCGCTTACCATGTCAGCACTGGCAAAGGGCAGGTGACATTTTTGGATACGCCGGGGCACGCTGCGTTCACTGCGATGCGCGCTCGTGGCGCCAAGAGCACTGATGTCGTTATTCTAGTGGTTGCGGCAGATGATGGCGTGATGCCGCAGACGGAAGAAGCGATTCAGCATGCGCGTGCAGCGGATGTACCCATTGTTGTAGCCATTAACAAGATCGACAAAGAAAGCGCCGACCCGGAACGCGTAACGAGTGAGTTGAGCGCAAAGGGCGTGATTCCGGAAGAGTGGGGTGGCGATACGCAGTTTATTCAAGTGTCCGCGCAAACAGGCGAGGGCATTGATGATCTGCTGGATGCGATTTTGCTTCAGTCAGAACTCCTTGAGCTGGTGGCGGTGGATGCAGGTCCAGCGCGTGGAGTCATTGTTGAGTCGCGCGTAGACAAAGGTCGGGGTGTTGTTGCCACTGCTTTGGTTCAGCAGGGAACTCTTGTCAAGGGTGACTTTGTGTTGGCGGGTGAAAGCGTCGGAAAGATTCGGGCCATGGTTGACCAGTCTAAGCAGCCGATTTCTGAGGCGGGCCCGTCAATTCCCCTGGAAATATTGGGTTTGGATGAAACGCCCAATGCTGGGGATGAATTTTTTGTTGTGGCCGATGAGAGAAAAGCTAAGGAAATTGCAGAGGAACGTGCTCATCGTGCGCGCTCTGACCGCATGTCTCGACAGCAAGGGGCAAAATTGGAAAACATGTTTGCCAATGTCGGAGATCAGGCAATGCGCACGCTTCCTTTGGTGGTCAAGACTGATGTGCGCGGTTCGCTAGAGGCGATCATCACCGCACTCAACGACTTCACAACAGAAGAAGTTGGCGTCGATATCGTCGCTTCAGGTGTCGGTGGAATCTCTGAATCAGACATTAATCTGGCACTCACCACAGGGGCTATTGTTCTAGGGTTTAATGTGCGTGCGGCGGGTGGTGCAAGATCATTGGCAGAAAAGGAAGAGGTTGAAGTCAGGTACTACAGCGTCATCTACCATTTGCTAGACGAGGTCAAACAAGCACTGTCCGGCATGTTGGCGCCTGAATCCCGTGAAACCATTGTTGGCATTGCTGAAGTTCGAGACGTATTTAGATCGCCTAAATTTGGTGCAATCGCTGGGTGTATGGTGATTGAAGGGACGGTTTTCCGTAACAAGCCGATTCGGGTGTTGCGCGATAATGTAGTGATTTATCAAGGCGAATTAGAGTCACTAAGGCGCTTCAAAGACGATGCGCAAGACGTGCGTAATGGTGTGGAGTGTGGTGTAGGCGTGAAGGATTATAACGATGTGCGCGCGGGCGACCTTATCGAGGTCTACGAAATCACTGAAGTGCAGCGCACGCTTTAGTTTGCCGCGTTGGATTTGGCCCATAGCGGAAAGAGATAGTAGCCATGCCTAGAGAGTTTACTCGATCAGAAAGAGTAGCAGATGCCGTACGCAGAGAGTTGTCGGTGCTGCTGCGCGAAGCGGTTCGAGACCCGAGAATTGGCATGGCGAGCATTACTGAGTTATCGGTCAGTCGGGATCTTGCAACGTGTAAAGCTTATGTCAGTTTTGTTGGTGATTATACCGACGAGCAGATTAAAGACGCGATGACCGCTCTAGGGGGCGCTGCGGGTTATTTGCGGAGTCTTCTAGCGGGCAGTTTGAAACTTCGAACCACGCCTAAGATCACCTTTATCTATGATGACAGCGGCATTAAAGGACAGCGATTGTCCGCTTTAATTGACCGCGCGATCGCGGCAGATGCAGCGGTTTCGGGGTTGAAGGAACCCTAGTCGTGTCGTCAAGGGTTAGGCGCGGTCGCGCGATTAATGGCATATTGCTACTCGACAAACCTAGCGGAATCACATCTAACGGTGCACTTCAACGGGTCAAACGACTGTTTAACGCCAACAAAGCAGGCCACACCGGCAGTTTAGACCCCCTTGCGACTGGCGTATTGCCCATTTGCTTGGGCGAGGCGACAAAATTCAGTCAATATCTTCTTGATGCAAACAAAGGATACGTCAGCACGTTTACCCTGGGCGTGCGAACTGACAGTGGTGACTGCGACGGAAATGTGCTCGCCACAGAGGATGCAAGTGCCGTCACTGTAGAGCAGATCGCTCGAGCTATTGATGGATTTCGCGGTGCGATTCAACAAATTCCACCGATGTATTCCGCATTAAAGCAAAATGGACAGCCACTTTATAAATTGGCAAGAAAGGGTATTGAGATAGAGCGTACCCCTAGATCTGTGGATATATTTGAGTACCAGTTAGTTAATTTCAAACCGGGGGTGACTGCGCAGTTAGAGGTTCGCGTGCTGTGCAGTAAAGGCACGTATATTCGCAGTTTAGCTGAGGATTTGGGGTCGATTCTCGGTTGCGGCGCGCATGTGTCTAGCTTACGTCGCTATGTCGCGGGGGCTTTTCATCAATCGGCTTCGTTATCTTTACCGGATTTGGAGCAGCTGCTAGAGCAGTCTGGGCTATCGGCATGTGATAAAGCCTTGCTGCCTGTCGACGCGGCGATCGCAGACCGGGTTGCGATTGAAATTAACGAAATTGATTCCGTCTCTTTACAGCAGGGTCGGCGAGTATTGTTGTCACAGGGGTTTCGTCCTGACCGAGAAGCAGATATAGTGCGCGTTGTACGCTCTGATAAGACGTTTTTAGGCATCGGTAGGGTGACAGAAGACGGATTTTTGGTGCCACTACGACTGATTTCGGCGCCGCTACTAAGGTAGCGTCACAGTTGGATGTCGTAGCCTGGAAAAGGTAAAAAGGGGCCGGTATGGTCTCGCATGGGTTTTCTGTAAGTATGCGCGGAAAAACCCGAAATCCACAGACCGCATACTGGAGTAATACGATATGGCATTAAGTGCAGAAGAAAAAGCCGAGCTCATCAAAGAGCATGGTAGCGACGAAAAAGATACAGGGTCACCCGATGTTCAGGTGGCATTATTGACCGCAAATATTAACAAACTGCAAGAGCACTTTGGTGCACACAAGAAAGATCATCACTCTCGTCGTGGTTTGATCCGCATGGTTAATCAGCGGCGTAAGCTGCTGGATTACCTAAAGGGTAAAAATTCTGACCGATATTCGCAGCTCATCAAGAAACTTGGTTTGCGGCGATAGTTGATAGCGGAATCTGCTGTTATTTAGCGGTGTAAGCTGTCACTTTACTGGTGCTTCTTTGACAAATGCCACGCATTGGCTGATCGAGTTAGTGATGACGATTGAGGCAGTCGTTATCACTAACCCGAGCAGCGCGGCGTGGTGTAGTTCATGAGGCATATTAACGCGACTTATAAAGGCAAATAATATGAATCCAATAGTGAAAAAATTTCAGTACGGTAACCAAACCGTGACCATTGAGACAGGGCGCGTTGCTCGTCAGGCGACTGGCGCAGTTCTGTGTTCTATAGAAAATACGACAGTTCTGTGTGCGGTCGTCGGAGCGAAAGAGGCAAAGCCTGGAATGGACTTTTTCCCTCTGAGTGTGCACTACCAAGAAAAAGCGTATGCAGCGGGCAAGATCCCCGGCGGTTTTTTTAAGCGCGAGGCGCGGCCCAGCGAAAAAGAAACGCTGACATCTCGCCTGATCGACCGACCGATTCGACCTCTGTTTCCGAATGGTTTTAAAAATGAAGTGCAGGTCGTTTGTACCGTGATCTCGGCAGAAAAGGATATCGATCCGGATATTGCAGCAATGATCGGTACGTCAGCTGCGTTGTCGATCTCAGGTATTCCGTTCAATGGGCCTATTGGTGGTGCTCGTGTGGGCTACACACAAACTCAAGGTTATTTATTAAACCCAACCTACAGTGAACTGGCTGGCTCCGACCTAGATATGATTGTGGCGGGCACCAAAGACGCGGTATTGATGGTAGAGTCTGAAGCGAAAGAATTGTCTGAAGACATCATGCTCGGTGCAGTCCTTTTTGCACATCAAGAGATGCAATCGGTAGTCTCGGTCATCGACGAATTAGTTGCCGAAGTTGGTAAGGCCCGATGGGATTGGCAAGAAGAAAAAACCAATGAAACGTTACGCCAAGAGCTCGAAACATTGGTCGGCGCAGACCTTAACAGCGCCTACCAAACGGTGGATAAGCAACAGAGAGTAGGACAAATTAACCAGATCAAGGAACGCGCCGTTACCACATTATCTGCCGATGGTGATGCCGACGGCGATGCGGTTAAAGATCTCTTTAAGAAACTCGAGAAGTCGATTGTTAGAGGGCGCATCATTCGCGGAGAGCCGCGTATAGATGGTCGCGATTCCCGAACTGTACGCGGGATCAACGTTGAGGTGGATGTGCTTTCTCGAGTGCATGGTTCAGCCTTGTTTACGCGTGGTGAGACTCAAGCTCTGGTGGCAGCGACTTTGGGCTCGACTCGGGATGCGCAGATGATTGACGCGTTGGAAGGTCGTCGTGATGATCATTTTATGTTGCACTACAATTTCCCTCCTTATTCAGTTGGGGAATGCGGCCGCTTAGGCTTTACCAGTCGCCGTGAAGTCGGTCATGGGCGCTTAGCGCGGCGAGGTATTGCTGCTGTACTTCCCTCTCTAGAAGAATTTCCTTATGCGATACGCGTCGTGTCAGAAATTACTGAATCTAATGGGTCCAGTTCTATGGCATCGGTATGTGGTTCGAGTTTGGCGCTGATGGATGCCGGCGTACCGCTCAAGGCTCCGGTTGCAGGGATTGCTATGGGATTGGTCAAAGAAGGCCAAGGATTTGCAGTTCTGACGGATATTTTGGGTGATGAAGACCACTTGGGTGATATGGATTTTAAGGTGGCCGGGACCGCGAGTGGAATTACCGCCTTGCAGATGGATATAAAAATCGAGGGTATTACCGAAGAAATTATGGAAATTGCGCTTCAACAGGCAATGGATGCTCGGCTACACATTCTTGACGAAATGAACCAGGTTTTAGCGAACGGTCGCGATGAAGTGGCTGAATCAGCGCCGCGAATGGGCGTTATGCAAATCGATGCAGATAAGATTCGCGATGTCATCGGCAAGGGTGGCGCAACAATTCGCGGGCTTTGCGACGAAACTAACTCGACTATCGATATTACCGATGACGGAGCGGTTAAAATTTACTCGGATGATAACGAAGGATTGCAGGCAGCGATCGATGCGATCAGCGCTATTGTGGCAGATCCAGAGCCTGGTACCATTTATACCGGAAAGGTCGTGCGTATTGTGGACTTCGGTGCGTTTGTTAATTTTATGCCGGGAACCGATGGATTAGTGCATATTTCGCAGATCGCCCAAGAGCGGGTCAACAAAGTGACAGATCACCTGACCGAAGGGCAAGACGTAAGAGTTAAGGTTATTGAAATTGATAATCGCGGTCGCGTTAAATTATCGATCAAAGAAGCGTTATTGGAAGAAGGGCCAGCCGATACGCCATCGTCTGATCAGTGAGATTGTTGGGTGCGCTGTGCTTGGAGTCAGAAATCGGTCTTTTAATCGGCTCTAAGCATCGCGCGCTAGCGTGAGCATTTCTTTTGCGTGGTTGCGGGTTTTTTCGGTAATATCGGAGCCCCCAAGCATGCGTGCGATCTCTTCGCCCCGCTGTTCAACGCTGAGGTGTTCAATCGACGCCACGGCGCTGTCTTTCTGTATCTTTTTTTCCGTTAGATAATGATGGTCGGCGTGTGCAGCGACCTGCGCTTGATGGGTGACAGAGATAACCTGACCGCGTGTGCCGATACATTTTAGTAGGCGACCAACGACGTCTGCAGTGGCGCCTCCAATACCAACATCGACCTCGTCAAACACGAGAGTCGGAATTTTGACGTGTTCGGCTGCGACGACTTGGATTGCCAAGCTGACGCGGGATAATTCGCCGCCTGAAGCGATTTTTTGCAGAGGCAAGTGCGGCTGACCTGGGTTTGTGGCAATTAAGAACTCGATCTCTTCGAGTCCGCTAGCGCGCAACGTATCGGCCTTATACAGCGTTTCTGCGACTCTAAAATCTGCACCGAGCATTGCTAGAGATGCGAGTTGGGCATTCACATCGATGGCCATCTTAGTGGCGGCCGTCAAGCGCTTCTGGCGAAGTTTTTCGGCCAATTTACGATATGCGCGAATACGATGATCGAGTTGCTCCTTTAAGGTATCCAAGTGGTTTGCATCGTTCTTTAATTCTTGGAGTTCTAGTGTGAGCGAATTGTATACGCCATTAAGAGCATTGGGCGGTACTCGGTGTTTGCGAGCCAGCTGGGACGCTACCGACATCCTTTCATTGAGTTGTTCCAAGCGCACGGGATCCGCACTAAAACTGTCTATCTCTCGCTCTAATTCTTGCACCACCTCTTCTACTTGAATCAGGCTTCCTCGCAACAGTTCTTCAATCGTGTCAAAATGTGACGGTCGATAGGTGAGGCCATTTAAGATGCCTAAAGCGCGTGCCAGGCTATCGCGAATATTGACGTCCTCTTGGTATTCGCAGAGCGACAAAATACGCTGACTGTCAGTGAGTAACTGCTCGGCATGGGTGAGACTCTGTTGTTCTGACTCGAGTTGTTCAAATTCACCGGGCTGCATATCGAGATGTTCTAGCTCGTTAACCTGAAATGTTAGTAATTCACTGCGGGCAGACACGGCATCTTGAGAATGGGCAGCTACCTCGATTTGTCGTTCGACGCTGCCAATCAGCTCATGGGCGGCTCGCACTTGGCTGGCGAGCTCTTTTGCGTCTGCATATTCATCTAACAAGTGGCGGTGCGTATTTCGGCGTAAAAGTGACTGATGCTCGTGCTGACTGTGGATATCAATCAAACGCTCACCGAGTGTTTTGAGTTGTTGCATGGTGCATGTTCTACCGTTTATGTACCCTCGTGAACGTCCTTCGGTCGAGTAGATGCGTCTGAGAATACACGGGTCGGTGCACTCAAAATCTTCTGCAAGCAACCATTCCTTCGCTGCAGTATTGTGTGTTGTGTCGAACAGGGCACTAATTTCTGCACGCTGCTGACCCTGACGTATGGTGGTGAGGTCTGCTCGCCCACCGAGCGCCATAGCGAGAGCGTCTAAGACCAGCGATTTACCAGTCCCTGTCTCACCCGTGATGGCAGTCATACCATCGCAGAACTCGATCTCTAATTGATCGACAAGGGTATAATTAAGAATATGCAGTGAGATCAGCAATGTTTCGAAGGCCTAAAGTTTTGTCGTTTTATACACGGGCGATTGGTGTTAATCAATCGCTTGAAACTGATTACTTTGCCCCCATATTACCTCACTAAAGTTAATTAATCCTGTATCCCGAAGTAAAGAGGAGTTTATCGTGTCGTCAGAAACCGAAAATCGACCAGATGAGAATCCAAACAATGAAGAAACCCTGTCGGTGGCGCCAGAGGCGACGGACAGCGGGGCTGCACCCTCAGTAGACGAAAAATTGCGCAGTGAATTAGAAAGCGCCAATGATCAGGTTCTACGTATTCAGGCAGAGATGCAAAACGTGCGTCGCCGGGCTCAGCGCGATGTAGAGAATGCACACAAATTTGCACTGGATAAATTTGTTTCGGGGCTGCTCCCTGTGGTGGACAATTTAGAGCGCGCGTTAGGTACGATTGACGACGACGATGCTGCGCAGAAGTCTGTTTCCGAGGGGCTGCAACTCACGCTGAAGAGTTTCGTTGATGTCTTGGCGAGTTTTAAGGTTTTGCAGGTTAATCCTGTCGGTGAGCCTTTCGACGCCGATTGGCATCAAGCGGTCAGCATGTTGCCGAATGAAAACCTTGAGCCCAACAGTGTCATCGACGTGTTTCAAAAAGGGTACACATTGCATGGACGATTGGTGCGCCCCGCGATGGTGACAGTTGCAAAAGCACAGTAGGACTTGAATTTGTGGAATATGCACCCACATACATCAGTAGAAAACAAGATCCAGCACGATCGAGTGACTGAAAGATGATCTTTAATGTAACGACAGGAGATGCATGGTATGGCAAAAATAATCGGAATTGATTTGGGAACGACCAACTCTTGTGTTGCTGTTCTCGAGGGCGATAAACCCAAAGTGATCGAAAACGCCGAGGGTGCGCGAACGACGCCGTCAGTTGTTGCTTACGCCGACGACGGTGAGATATTGGTGGGTCAGTCAGCCAAGCGTCAAGCGGTGACAAATCCGGCGAATACGGTCTATGCGGTCAAACGTTTGGTTGGCCGTAGGTTCGAGGACAAGGTGGTACAAAAAGACATTGCAATGGTACCGTATAAAATCGTGAAAGCGGAAAATGGCGACGCTTGGGTTGAGATCAAAGGTGACAGTAAAGCTGCGCCGCAGATATCAGCGGAAGTTTTGAAAAAAATGAAGAAGACCGCTGAGGATTACTTGGGCGAAACCGTTCAGCAAGCGGTAATCACGGTGCCTGCCTATTTCAACGACGCCCAACGCCAGGCGACAAAAGACGCGGGCCGAATAGCGGGTTTGGACGTCAAACGCATTATCAACGAGCCCACAGCGGCGGCTTTGGCTTATGGGATTGATAAGGTAGCAGGCGACCGTGTGGTGGCTGTGTATGATCTTGGAGGCGGTACGTTTGATATTTCAATCATCGAGATTGCTGACGTTGATGGCGAAAAGCAGTTTGAGGTGTTAGCGACCAACGGCGATACCTTTCTGGGCGGCGAAGATTTTGATCTTCGCTTGATCGAGTACTTGTCAGCTGAATTCAAGCGAGATAGCAGTATTGATTTGCAAGGCGATCCGTTGGCGATGCAACGGTTGAAAGAAGCAGCGGAAAAAGCCAAGATTGAACTATCTTCGAGCCAGCAAACAGAGGTCAATTTACCTTACATTACAGCGGATGCAACGGGTCCAAAACACTTGGTCGTCAAGTTGACGCGTAACAAGCTAGAGTCCTTGGTGGAAGAGCTGGTCGAACATTCCCTAGAACCGTTAAGAATCGCTCTCAAAGATGCCGGAAAGTCAGCGTCCGAGATTGATGAGATTATCCTTGTGGGTGGTCAGACTCGCATGCCACTCGTGCAAGAGAAGGTGACAGCATTTTTCGGTAAAGAGCCGCGCAAAGATGTTAATCCAGATGAAGCAGTGGCTGTGGGTGCTGCATTGCAAGGGGCAGTATTGTCCGGTGATGTGACAGACGTGTTGTTACTTGATGTCACGCCTTTGACACTAGGCATAGAGACGATGGGCAGCGTTGCTACACCGGTCATCGAAAAAAACACGACGATTCCGACAAAGAAATCGCAAATTTTTTCGACCGCCGACGACAATCAGACCGCAGTAACGATCCATGTTGTGCAGGGAGAGCGGAAGCAAGCGTCGCAAAATAAATCATTGGGGCGTTTTGACTTGGCGGATATCCCCCCTTCGCCGCGGGGTATGCCGCAGATTGAAGTCACATTCGATATCGATGCAAACGGGATCTTAAACGTTGGGGCTAAAGACAAGGCCACGGGTAAGGAACAATCGATCATTATCAAGGCATCATCGGGGTTGTCTGACGATGAAATCGAAACCATGGTTCGTGATGCAGAGGCGAACGCGGAGGAAGATAAGCGCTTTGAGGGTCTGGTGCAGGCGCGGAATGCCGCGGATGGACTGGCGCATGCTGCTGCGAAGACTCTTCAAGAGGCGGGTGACAAGGCAAGCGAAGAGGAAAAAGCGGCTGTTGAAGAGGCCATTAAAAATGTTGAAGACGCGGTGCGCGGAGACGACAAAGATGCGATTGATTCAGCGGCACAGGCACTGTCTGAGGCGTCAGCAGCGCTAGCGCAGAAATTGTACGCGGAGCAACAGAGTTCTGCGGAAAGCAATACCGCGGGAGCGCAAGAGGGCACGCAAGATGGCGCTGAGGATGTCATGGATGCTGAATTTGAAGAGGTCAAAGAAGACAATAAGTAGTTGAGCTCACGGTGGTAGGTTTGAAGTGGGGTGAGGCGCGGGCACATAGCTCGCGCCTTTTGGTAACTGGCGCTGGCATACCATATTTGCTACTCGTCACAAAGTCGATTTCGACTAACATGATTAGCTAATTCAAATGAGAAACTGGGTATGGCAAAGCGCGATTACTATGATGTCTTAGGCGTTGAAAAGGGTGCGTCCGCAGATCAAATAAAAAAGGCGTTCCGACGCACTGCGATGAAGCATCACCCGGATCGGAACCCTAATGACAAACAGGCTGAGGAAAAATTTAAAGAGGCGCAAGAGGCTTACGAAATTCTCAGTGATGCCGACAAGAGGGCTAACTTCGATCAATTTGGCCACGCTACTGCGAATCAGGCCGGCGCTGGTGCAGGTGGCGCGGGCTTCAGCGATATCTTTGGAGATGTTTTTGGGGATATATTCGGCGGTGCAGGCGGTGCCAGCGGTCGTGGAGGGCCTGCCCGCGGCTCAGATTTAGTTTATGACCTGCAACTTGAACTCGAGGACGCGGTTAAAGGAAAAGCGGTAGAGATTGAGATTCCAACCAAAGATAAGTGCGACACCTGTGAGGGTTCAGGCGCTAGACCCGGTTCGTCACCGCGCACGTGTAACGCCTGTAAAGGCGTTGGTCAAGTCCGCATGTCACAGGGATTCTTTTCGGTTCAGCAGACCTGTCCCAAGTGCCGTGGGCGTGGCCAACTGATTACCGACCCCTGCGGTGGTTGTTATGGTCAGGGGGTCGTTGAGAAACGAAAAACCTTATCGGTTAAGATCCCAGCAGGTGTGGACACGGGGGATCGCATTCGCTTATCGGGGAAGGGAGAGGCCGGTCCTCAAGGCGGACCCAATGGTGATCTTTATGTGCAGATGAATGTGGTTGAGCATACGATTTTTGTTCGCGACGGCGCCAAT
This sequence comes from uncultured Cellvibrionales bacterium, assembly GCA_913031145.1. GTDB lineage: Bacteria > Pseudomonadota > Gammaproteobacteria > Pseudomonadales > Porticoccaceae > TMED48. The sequence continues at coordinate 20,952 of CAJWCO010000001.1, forward strand.
TTGCATTGTGAGGTGCCGATCAGCTTTTCGCAAGCGGCTATCGGCGGAGAGCTGGAAGTGCCTACTCTCTCGGGTAAGGTTAAGTTAAAAATTCCGTCGGAAACACAGACGGGAAAATTATTTCGACTGCGTGGCAAGGGAGTGACTCAGGTTCGCAGTGCGGGAGTGGGCGATTTACTGTGTCGGGTGGTAATTGAGACGCCAGTCAATCTGTCGGTAAAACAGACTAAGTTACTTGAAGCTTTTGAGAAAAGTTTATCCGGAAGTAGCCGTCATTCGCCACGGAGCGAGCATTGGTTTGACGGGGTAAAAACCTTTTTTGATAATTTGACTAAATAATGGATCACCGCGAATTTTTAAGATGAAGTCCACGGAGGCAGTTTAGATGGTTCGAATCGCGATTACCGGAGCGGCCGGCCGGATGGGCAAAGCGTTAATAGAAACTTTAGATTCAGACCCCATTTTAGAGTTGTCGGGGGCTGTGGAGCACCCCGAAAGTACCTTAGTGGGTGTGGACGCGGGCGAAGTGGCCGGCGTTGGGCGAAACAATATCGTTATTGCTGGATCACTCTCATCGCTTGCGTCACCGTTCGACGTTTTAATTGATTTTTCGACGCCAGTTATGACCGTTGCGAATGCAGACTTTTGCGCGCAACGTGGGATTGCATTAGTGATTGGCACCACCGGTATGGATCAATCTCAGCGAGAGGCGGTCGCCTCAGCGAGTTGTCATAGTGCCATTTGTATGGCTTCAAATTTTTCGACGGGTGTTAACCTATGCTTTAGGCTCGCCGCTTTGGCCGCCGAAGTTTTAGGCGACGAAGTCGACATCGAAATTACTGAAGCGCATCACCGCCACAAAGTTGATGCGCCATCGGGAACCGCCTTGGCATTGGGAGCGGCTGTGGCGGATTCGTTAGGCCGCGACTTAGACCGCGTGGCGATCTATGGGCGAGAGGGTCTTGCGGGCGCGCGCGACCGACAGACGATTGCTTTTAACACGTTGCGGGCGGGAGATATTGTCGGTGACCATACTGTTCTTTATGCTGGGGAAGGGGAACGAGTGGAGATTACCCACCGTGCGTCCAGTCGCACGGCCTTCGCTCGTGGCGCTGTTCGAGCCGCACAATGGCTGACGCGACAACCCGCCGGGCTCTACGATATGCAGGACGTCTTAGGATTTCGTTGAACAGACACGCAGGCGTGGGTTTGTAAATTAGTTGACAAGCCATTGGACATAAATGAACACTTTGAATACACTTAGAGCACAAGCTGGTGCGCTTTTCTGGCTCGTGGGCGCGGGATTGTTTACCAAGGTGTAGAGACGATCAAACGAGATGAGACAGAGAGTTTCATCTCGTTTTTTTATACGCGAAGCTTGCGGCTAACCGCCCTTGGCGCCAAAGGCGAGGCCGGTTGGCGATGGTTAAACCCGTCGGTGCATCGCAAATACTATCTAGGAGGTTGTGTGAGTTCCCAGACCCGCAGGGAGGCAATTCTTGCCTTAGCCGATGGAACAATATTTTCGGGTACGGCGATTGGTGCCGAGGGTATATCGGTGGGCGAAGTCGTATTCAACACGGCTCTTACGGGTTACCAAGAAATCATCACCGATCCCTCTTATGCGCGCCAGATTGTTACCTTGACGTGCCCGCACATTGGTAATGTTGGCGTGAATCAAGACGATTGTGAGTCTACGCATGTCTGGGCGGCCGGATTAGTGATTCGGGATCTGCCGTTGTTGGCCTCGAATTTTCGGTCTGAACAAACATTACAAGCCTATTTGTCTGATAATAATGTTCTTGGCATTGCAGATATAGATACGCGCAAATTAACACGGATACTGCGCCGCACCGGCGCTCAAAGCGGTTGTATTATGGCAGGGGTCGTTGGCCCGCAAGAAGCTTTGCAGGCCGCGCAAGCATTCCCGGGGCTTCAAGGCATGGATCTTGCCAAGGAAGTGTCAGTGACACAGCCTATGGTTTGGGATGCCGGTAGTTGGCAATTAGGGGAAGAGTGTCCACGTGGCAAAGGCGGTCGTTATAAAGTTGTGGCTTATGATTTCGGGGCTAAACGGAATATATTACGGATGTTGGCAGACAGGTCTTGCGAATTGCTGTTGGTGCCCGCTGAAACGCCCGCTGCCGAGGTCTTAAAAATGCAACCCGATGGAATCTTCCTGTCTAATGGACCCGGCGATCCAGAACCGTGTGATTATGCGATAAACGCTATCACAGAAATTTTGAAAACGGATATTCCGGTGTTTGGCATTTGCCTAGGCCATCAGTTGCTTGCACTTGCCTCTGGTGCAAAAACCGTAAAAATGAAGTTCGGGCACCACGGAGCCAACCATCCGGTCACGTCTCTGTTGGACGACCGCGTTCTAATTACGAGCCAAAATCACGGTTTTGCCGTCGAAGAAGCGTCTCTCCCCAAGGTGTTGGAGGCCACTCATAGGTCGTTGTTTGATGGCTCTTTGCAGGGTATTCAGCGAACTGACCGACCGGCGTTCAGTTTTCAAGGTCATCCAGAAGCAAGCCCTGGACCGCATGATGCAGCGCCGCTTTTTGATCGGTTCATTGCCTTAATGGCGGCACGTCAAAAAAGCGCCGACAGTGTTTAACGCGTTGGCCACTGTGTGGTGACTCGGCATATAAAGAGCGGAAAGTGGGGGAGTAATGCCAAAAAGAAGTGACATAAAGAGTGTTTTGATTCTGGGTGCGGGCCCGATCATTATTGGTCAGGCCTGTGAGTTTGATTATTCGGGTGCACAGGCGTGTAAGGCGTTAGCGGAGGAAGGCTTTCGTGTTGTCTTAGTGAACTCAAATCCCGCAACGATCATGACCGATCCAGCAATGGCCAGCGCAACCTATATCGAGCCTGTAGAGTGGCGCACCGTTGCCAAAATTATCGAGAAAGAAAGACCGGATGCATTGTTACCAACGATGGGCGGACAAACTGCGCTGAATTGCGCGCTCGACTTGGCCAAACACGGTGTGCTAGAAAAATATGGCGTCGAGATGATTGGCGCCAATGCAAACGCGATTGACAAGGCCGAAGATCGTGAGCGTTTTGATAAGTCGATGCGCGCTATTGATTTGAAAACACCCAATTCGGGTATTGCACACAGCTTAGAAGAAGCGATTCAGATAGCTGATCGTTTTGGTTTTCCTTGCATTATCCGACCCTCGTTTACCATGGGCGGCTCCGGAGGCGGGATTGCCTATAATCGCGAAGAATTCGAAGATATCTGTCGTCGCGGATTTGATTTGTCGCCAACAAATGAATTACTGATCGATGAGTCACTTATCGGCTGGAAAGAGTTTGAAATGGAGGTCGTGCGCGATAGTCGCGATAATTGCATTATCGTTTGTTCGATCGAAAATTTTGACCCGATGGGAATTCATACAGGAGATTCAATCACCGTAGCACCCGCGCAGACGTTAACGGATAAAGAGTACCAGTTGATGCGTAACGCATCGATCAGTGTACTTCGCGAAATCGGGGTTGAGACCGGTGGTTCCAATGTTCAGTTTGCGGTAAATCCGGTGGACGGAGAGCTTGTGGTCATCGAGATGAATCCCCGAGTCTCACGGTCCTCCGCATTGGCGTCGAAGGCCACGGGGTTTCCGATTGCCAAAATAGCTGCGAAGTTAGCGATTGGTTATACGCTTGACGAATTACAAAATGAAATTACGGGTGGTGTGACCCCAGCCTCGTTTGAGCCGAGTATTGATTATGTCGTCACGAAAATACCCCGATTTGCCTTTGAAAAATTTGATCAGGCAAGCCCAATTTTAACGACTCAGATGAAATCGGTGGGTGAGGTTATGGCGATTGGGCGAACCTTCCAAGAATCGTTGCAAAAAGCTTTGCGCGGGCTCGAGGTAGGGGTTGCAGGCTTAGATCCCATCCTGATCGATGAAGATAATGCAGAAGGGCGGTTGCGCAATCAGTTGGCCGAGGCTACGCCGGAAAGGATCTGGTACATAGGCGATGCGTTTCGCCGCGGCATGACTTACGAGGAGTTGTTTGCAGTGACAAATATTGATCCCTGGTTTTTAGTGCAAATTGGGGACCTGATTGCCGAAGAGCAAGCTCTTGAGAAGCATAAGAAGCTGGATCACGAGGTGCTTCGCCGGCTAAAACGCAAAGGGTTTTCTGACTGCCGACTCGCAGATATCGTCGGTTTGAGCGAGGCCCAAGTAAGACAATTGCGTCATGACTTGGCGCTTTATCCTGTTTACAAGCGCGTGGATACGTGTGCCGCTGAGTTCGCCACGGATACCGCGTATATGTATTCGACGTACGAGGACGAATGTGAAGCACAACCTGACGACCATAAAAAAATACTGGTATTGGGCGGGGGGCCAAATCGTATCGGCCAAGGTATTGAATTTGACTATTGCTGTGTACATGCTGCTCTAGCCCTTCGCGATGACGGGTATCAGACGATTATGGTCAATTGTAATCCCGAGACGGTATCGACAGATTTCGATACGTCGGATCGGTTGTATTTTGAGCCTGTCACGCTTGAAGACGTGCTGGAAATCGTTCGGGTGGAACAACCTCTTGGAGTCATTGTGCAATTTGGGGGACAGACTCCGCTCAAGTTAGCACGGGCGCTTGAAGCTGAAGGCGTGACGATTATTGGTACGACACCCGACGCGATTGATCGGGCGGAAGATCGAGAACGTTTTCAGGGTATGATTGATAAGCTAAATTTACTGCAGCCGAAGAATGCCACGGTAAGGAGTGCTGAAGAAGCCGTTTATGCGGCGAGCACGATTGGTTATCCATTGGTAGTGAGACCTTCCTATGTACTCGGCGGGCGCGCGATGGAAATTGTGTACAAGGAAGAAGAACTAAAACATTATATGCACAGCGCGGTGCAGGTTTCAGACGATTCTCCCGTGTTATTGGACTTCTTCTTGCCTAACGCCATTGAGGTCGACGTAGACGCAGTCAGCGATGGGACGCAGGTCGTGATTGGCTCTATCATGCAACATATTGAGCAGGCGGGGATTCATTCAGGTGATTCAGCTTGTTCCCTGCCGCCTTATAGTTTGAGTGCAGACGAACAAAACGCAATGCGCGAGATGTGTCGGATAATGGCGCTAGAATTAGGAGTTGTGGGCCTTATGAATGTTCAGTTAGCCTTGCAAGACGGCGATATTTATATCATTGAGGTGAATCCGCGGGCATCACGCACCATTCCTTTTGTGTCGAAGTGTATCGGCGTTTCTCTAGCAAAAATTGCTGCACGTTGCATGGTTGGACAGACGCTTCAGTCTCAGGGCTTTACACGAGAGATTGTGCCACCCTATTTCAGTGTTAAAGAGGCTGTATTTCCGTTTAATAAATTTCCGGGTATTGATCCTATCCTCGGGCCCGAAATGAAATCAACGGGCGAGGTGATGGGTCTCGGGGCGACTTTTGCCGAGGCTTATGGCAAAGCGCAGTTGGGCTCTGGTGAAGAAATTCCCGAATCGGGCACTGCGTTTATTAGCGTGCGTGAAAGAGATAAACCGCAGCTTGCTGAAATCGCAGAGAAGCTCCATAGCGCAGGCTTTCATTTGATTGCGACGCGGGGAACGGCTGCGGTCATCAGCGAAGCAGGCATTCCTGTTACTTTGGTTAACAAAGTGCAAGAGGGCCGCCCCCACATTGTTGATATGATAAGAAGTGATCGGATTAACCTTATCATTAACACGACGGAAGGCCGTCAAGCGATTGCGGACTCTTCAGCTATTCGCTCAAAAGCTGAGCAACATCGCGTTTACTATACAACGACTATGGCCGGTGGTTGGGCTGTATGTGAGGCATTAAAGTTTGCGGGTGATATCAACGTGCGTAGCTTGCAAGCACTGCATGAGGAGATTGATTAATGCAAAAAAATCCGATGACAGTTGAGGGCGAGCTAGCACTCAGAGCGGAATTGAACACGCTAATAAAGGTGAAGCGCCCAGCAATCATTCAGTCAATAGCCACGGCGCGTGAACATGGAGATTTAAAGGAAAATGCAGAATACCATGCGGCACGCGAGCAGCAGAGTTTTGTCGAGGGTCGCATTCAAGACATCGAAGGAAAATTGTCGCATGCTCAGGTCATAGACGTGACAAAAGTACCCGCAGGCGAGCGTGTGGTTTTTGGTGCCACGGTCACTATTATCAACGCAGAGACCGATCAGGTTTCACGCTATCGAATCGTTGGGGATGATGAGGCGGATGTAAAGTCGGGCAAGATCTCCTATCAATCCCCGATTGCGCGCGCTTTAATTGGCAAAGAAACCGGGGACGCCGTAGTGGTGGTGACACCGCGTGGTGATATTGAGTATGAAATCGATGCAGTAAATTATATATCTGAATAACTCTAGTTATCTTGCATTTTTCCGAGAAGAAAGAGCATTAACGCTTTTTGCGCATGCAAACGGTTTTCAGCTTCGTCCCAAACCACTGAAATTGAGTCGTCTTCCAACAGCTGTTCTGACACCTCTTCTCCGCGATGGGCGGGTAGGCAATGCATGAAGAGAGCCCCTTTGGAAGCTCTGCGCATCAGGTCATGGTTGACTTGAAAATTTGCAAATTCTTGCAAGCGGAGGTTTTCTTCAGCTTCTTGACCCATTGAGGCATAGACGTCTGTGGCGACGAGGTGCGCATCGGCAACCGCTTGTTTGGGGTCTCTAAAAAGAGTCACTCTTGGCCCAGCCATCTCTAACAGCTCAGGATCTGGGTCAAAGTTTTTAGGGCACGCGATATGAAGATTAAAGTCGAGTAGCATTGACGCGTTGAGCCACGACTGACACATGTTGTTACCGTCGCCCACCCAAGCCACTGTCTTCGTCTCAATAGACCCGCGATGCTCGACAAAAGTTTGAATGTCCGCGAGTAATTGGCAGGGGTGAAAGTCATCACTCAGGCCATTAATTACGGGAACAGCGGAGTACTCTGCAAAAAGTTCGATATCAGCTTGTTTAAACGTGCGAATCATAACAATATCGACCATGCTGGAAATAACACGGGCCGAGTCTTGAATAGGCTCACCTCGTCCAAGTTGCGTATCGGTAGGGGACAGGAAGATCGTTGATCCGCCGAGTTGCGCCATACCTGCTTCAAAAGACACGCGGGTTCTGGTGGATGATTTTTCAAATATCATGGCTAAAACATCCCCGTTAAGCACGCTTTGACGTGGATGCTTTTTTAAGTATTGTGCCTTTTCGATAATCTGTAAAAACTCAGTTTTGCTTAAATCAAGCAGGGTCCTGAGATGTCGGGGTCGCATGATCATGTCTCGTTACTTTCGAAGTTGGTAATCAGTGGCACTAGTTTCTCTACCAGCAAATCCGCTTCTTCATCACGCATTATCATCGGAGGCAACAGGCGTATGACGGAACCCGCTGTTACGTTAATAATAAGCCCCTCGCGCATCGCTTGTGCGAACAGTGGCTGGCATGGTTTCGATAATTGAATCCCAATCATACACCCTCGACCTCGAACATCTAACACGGTTTCTACCGATTCTAGGCGCGTGCGCAATTGGGACATAATACGCTCGCCAAGAACAGCGGCGCGTTGGCACAAGCCTTGTTTCTCAATACAGTTGACGGTGGCTAGAGCGGCAGCACACGACAGTGGATTACCGCCGAAGGTCGAGCCATGCTTGCCTGGCCCCAACACTTCTGCCGCTAAATTATGCGACAGACACGCACCTATGGGCACCCCGTTTCCAAGGCCCTTTGAGGTCGTCACGACGTCCGGAATAATGTCACTGTGTTGATAACAAAAATATTTTCCAGTGCGGCCATTACCTGTCTGCACTTCGTCAGCCATTAGAAGCCATTTCTTTTCGCTACACAGGGCTTTTAGAGACATCAGATAATCATCATCGGGCATGTGGATGCCGCCTTCTCCTTGGATAGGCTCAACGAGCACAGCGCAGATGTTGGCGTTATTGGCGGCAATACGTTCTATGGCTGGAATGTCATTGTAGGGCGCGCGCACAAATCCAGAGACTAGCGGCTCAAACCCAGCTTGTACTTTGCGCCCGCCAGAGGCGCTCAGAGTGGCCAGTGTGCGGCCGTGGAAAGCGTTGTCCATGACCATGACCGTGGGTAATTTGATACCCATTTTGTGACCATAGAGACGCGCAATTTTAATCGCGGCTTCGTTGGCTTCGGCACCTGAATTACCAAAGAAAACGCGACTCATTCCTGATATGGCACAGAGTTTTTCTGCTAATTCCACTTGATTGGGAATATCGAAAAAATTCGAGCAGTGCGTGAGCCTGGTACTCTGTTCGGCGACAGCATTGGCAATGGCGGGGTGCGAGTGCCCTAGGCCACAGACGGCGATGCCTGACAAACCGTCTAGGTACTTGTTTCCGTGATCGTCCCACAACCAGCAACCCTCGCCGCGCACCAGTGTAGCGGCTTTTTCGCCATAGGTGTTCATAAGCGCTTTAGTAGACATACGGAGCTCGGACCTTCAGTGCTGCGGAATTGGTGAACGAAAAAAGGCAGCAATGCTGCCCAATCAAACGCTGATGATATCCTGATTCATTGATTCTGGCAAACCTAGCTTGGGTGCATATGAGATATTTTTGTAGGTCGGCGGCGTTGCTATTGAGTGGTGTTGGAGGTGTCGCGCTAAGTCGGGAGAATATCGACGAGGGAGCGATGTCGTTGCGCAAATCTTTGCAAAAATGCCGCTTAAGACGCTGACAGATTGTATAGTTGGCGTTACTATGTGCACTTATATTACACCGGTAGGACAGCATTATGGATATCTTGGACAGCCTGCGCGATCAGGTTAAAAGCAATGACATTATTCTTTACATGAAAGGGTCGCCAGCGCAACCACAGTGCGGGTTTTCTGCTAAAACCGTGCAAGCGTTAATGGCTTGTGAGCAGCCATTTGCTTATGTTGATGTGCTGTCTAACCCGGAAATACGGGCTAACCTCCCACGTTTTGGAAACTGGCCCACCTTTCCTCAATTGTGGGTGGACGGCGAACTAGTGGGGGGCTGCGACATCGTTACCGATATGCATGAGAGTGGCGAGTTGAAGCTCATGTTGGACGCGGCCGTCTCAACACATGATACAGACTCACCGCCTCAGTAAAGGATTTTCCTATTGGCACGAGCTCTTAGGTAACCGCTTCATTTGGGAGGGGGGTAAAGGCTTACGAGGAGAACCACTCCGATTTACGTATCCTTGGGTTGCGTTAGCCACTTTTTCTCGATTGTTTCTTGCCGCACGGTAAATGTCCCCGCTTGGCGATCTTGGAAAAAACGTCGCAGCGTAATTTCAACCACTGGAAAGGCTAAGTGTTCCCAAGGTATGTCATTTTCAGCGAATAGTCCGACCTCTGACGATTCTGGTGTCGCTGCATAATCGGGTGCCGGCATCGTGGCGCGATAAAAGACATAGACTTGGTGTATTTGGGGTATGTCGAACAGCGCGTAGAGTTCGGCATCGACTACTGTTGCGTGCGATTCTTCGTAACATTCTCTGAGTGCACCATCAAGTGTTGACTCACCATTTTCAAGAAAACCGGCTGGTAGGGTCCAGTAGTCGAGCCGTGGCTGAATAGCGCGCCGACACAGCAGCACCTTGCCCTCAAAAATGGGTAAGACACCGGCGATCACTCGAGGATTCTGGTAGTGGATACTGTCACAGTGGCGACACACATACCTTAAGCGGTTGTCACCCGACGGGATTTCACTCACCACGGGTTTGCTGCAGTTGGAGCAATACTTCATAGTATTCTCAAATAACCTTGGACTCAGAGTATAATGCACCCATGCTAGAAACACTTATTCAAAATCTAAAGATTTTTCCATTATCTAGGACACAGCCAGATTTAGGGTCTGGTGTTTCTGAGGCCGCCGTTCTGGTGATTTTATGTGGGCCTGATAATGATCCCCGAGTCATGCTTACACAGCGCTCAGATAATGTCAGTCATCATCGCGGTGAAGTGGCTTTTCCCGGTGGTATGTGGGAGGACAGCGATCGAGACTTGCTCGCGACGGCACTGCGTGAAACTCACGAAGAAGTTGGACTTCAGTCAGACTGGGTGAAACCCTTAGCCACATTGCCAAAGACTTCACCGACGCGACGACCGATTGTGGTAACGCCATTTGTGGCGTCCATGCTAGGTGAATATCCGACTGTTCTTCAGCCGGCGGAAACTGCTGCGGTATTTCGTATGCCGATTCGCCATTTGATGGAGGTGGAGCGCTACGATTATTTCGAGGCAACTTATCAGGGGGACCGTTACCCAATGCCGTACATCGACTATGACAGGTTTCGAATTTGGGGTTTTACGCTGCGGGTTTTAGTCGATATGCTTAATGCGTCAATGGCAGTGAATATTCGTTTGCACTACCCCGAGCGACATGGTGTCGGGATGTTTGAGGAGGTTTGAAGGAGTGATCTACCAAATTGGGGATGTTTGTCCGATGATTCACGAGAGTGCATATATTGCGCCAAGCGCAGATTTGGTGGCCTCGGTGATTATTGGTGCCCAAGCTAGCGTTTGGTTTAACGCGGTCATACGCGGCGACTGCACTACGATTTCGGTAGGCGCGGGTTCTAACGTTCAAGACGGTGCCGTATTGCATGCTGATCCGGAGCAGCCTATGCTTATTGGAGAAGAGGTTACAATTGGTCATAATGCAACACTTCATGGGCGATACATCGGCGACCGAACGCTCATCGGTATAAATGCGGTGGTGCTTGACGGTGCCAGTATTGGTCAAGATTGCTTGATTGGTGCGAATACTCTGATTAAGGCAGGCTCGACCATACCTGATGGGTCAATGGTGGTGGGGTCGCCCGGTAAGATTATTCGCGAGACGGATGAGCAAACCCGCCATTTTCTCCGCCTGTCGGCTCAACACTACATGGTTAAAGCGAAAACGATGAGGCAACAGTGTCAGGAGGTAAAACGGTGTCCGTAGATTCACAGATGGCATCGCCATGCACTGGGCTTTGTAAACTCGACGCCAACAACGTGTGTCTGGGATGTTTTAGAACGGGGCATGAAATCCGTGCTTGGCGAGATCTTGACAGTGCACAGAAGTCCGATGTGTTGGAGCGTGTGAAAGAGCGAAAGCCTGGTTCGGACACCGCCGACTGATCGGTTGCCTCTTTAGTCCTCCTCGCGCTCAGCTTCCCATAACGGCGTCACCGCGATTTTTTTAATCATCACACTGTTGAATTCTTCTGTCTCGCACCGGTAGCGATCAACGCGAAAACTGACGTTCCCGTCTGGGATACGCTGCAATTGCTCTAACGCCAAGCCATTGAGTGTCTTCGGCCCATTGGTTGGCAGTAGCCACCCAGTCGACTTGTTGATTTCTCTAATCGTGGCTGTGCCGTCGATAATAAAACTGCCTGGGCCTCGCTCAACGATCTCGTGGTCTTGGTGTGCGGCGTGGCTGGTAAAATCTCCGACGATTTCTTCGAGGATATCTTCCAGTGTGACGAGTCCTTGCACTTCGCCATATTCGTCCACGACGATCGCAAAGCGGCGTCGAGTTTTCTGGAAGTTAAGTAGTTGTGTTGTCAACGTGGTACCTTCTGGAATGAAATACGGCTCTTCAGAAAACCTTTTGATGGCCTCGTGACTGAGCGTCTCAGCGCGCAATAAATGGTGCCCCTTACGCACCTGAAAAACCCCTATAACATTATTAATATCGCCTTCATAGACGGGTTGGCGGCTGTATTGCGAATTGAATATCTGTTCCACTACGTCTTCTATTGGGTCTTCTAGGTCAAGGCCCACGGCTTCGTTTCTGGGAATCATAATGTCTTCGATGGTGACGTTTTCGAGGTCGAGAATTCCTTTCAGCATTCGCTGGTGGTTGTCAGAGATTTTGTGAGTCGAACTGTCTACCAGTGATCTTAGCTCTTCTGTGTCAAGGCCGTCATCTCGGTTTTTCTTGGGATCGAACCCGAGCAACCTAATCAGTGTGTTCGTTAATTGGTTAACCGTCCAGATCAGTGGCGATAACAGCTGCAACATAGGCTTAAGAATATGGCTTGCTTTAAAAGCAAACCATTCGGGATTTTGTGCGGCAATACTTTTAGGTGTGATTTCCGAGAAAACCAATACCAAGATCGTTAGCGTAGCCGTCGCTACCCACGGAGCTGCCGTTGGGCCAACATAAATGACTGCAAGCATATTTGCGATAATTGCGGCTAAAATATTGACGGCATTATTACCGATCAAAATAAGACCGATCAATTGATCGGGCTTTGCCAACAGTTTTGCTGCGCGCCTCGCGCCTGAGCTCCTCTTGCGTTGATGCCGCAAACGGTAACGGTTGAGCGACATCATTCCAGTCTCAGAGCCAGAAAAAAATGCCGATATCAACAATAAACAGAGTAATGTAGCCCACAGCACCCAAGAATTGGAAGCATCCAAGAATAACGCACCTCTATTATAACGGAAACGTATGGTGAATTAGTTGCGAGCTTTTGGCAACAGTCTCGTTATAGAGCGATCACTGGCGGTTGAGCTATGAGAAATTCCAACACAAATTTGGATCCGATGAAACCGACCAATACGCAGATAAAGCCCGCCCAAGTGAGCCGTGTTGCAATGTGGCCACGCCAACCTCTGACATGTCTCCCGATTAATAAAACGGCGTAGAATATCCATGCTAGGGTGCTTAAGACGACTTTGTGGAGCAGTTTTTGAGCGAAGAAATCGTCATAGAAAAGAAATCCGCTAATTAATGATAGCGTTAAAAATATTTCGGCAACCCAGATGATTTCGAAGAGCAGAGATTCCATACTTTGGAGGGGGGGCAAGGCTGTCACAAGTGGGTTCTGGCGCTTGTGTTTGAGCTGCCAGCTTTGTAAGCCGATGAGCAAAGCCTGCAATGCGGCGATCGCCAAGAAACTATATGCGAGAATAGAGAGTAATACGTGTGCTTGCATATCGGGGCTGAGCAGCATCACCGGTTTAGTGCTAGGGATGGCGGAACCGAGTGCAAGGGCCAACGCAGAAAGCGGGAAGAGTATGAGATATAAGCTGTGCTGGATTTTTGTGAGGCCGCTTACGAACACCATGGCATTAATGGTTAACGAAATTAGGCAAATGACATTTAAGAGGCTTAAATCAAGACCACCCGAGTGGCGAAGTGCACCGATTGTTGTCACCGTATGTGCGATCATCGCAACGCTAGCGATTGCTGTTAATATCAGGGGATTGAAAAGTGACCCCGTGCGCAATTGGCGTACGTGGTAGATAAACCCACCCATATAGAGGGCAATGGCGGCAAAAGTAGACAATATGATGACCATGCGATACAACTATCTCTTAAAGCTACCCGAGTGTGGCATATTCCTGCGCGCGGGAGAAGTCTGGGTAAAAATTATTGGTATAATGCGCAAAAATATTGATGTAAGCACGTTAAAAAAGGAGCTGGATTGTTGTGGCAATGTTTGAAAATTTAAGTGACCGTTTGGGCGCTAGCCTGAAAAAGATTTCCGGCAGAGCAAGCTTAAGCGAAGCCAACATTAAAGACACATTGCGCGAGGTGCGAATGGCTTTGCTTGAGGCCGATGTGTCGCTGCCGGTGGTCAAGGATTTTGTCGAACAGGTCAAGCAGCGTGCGCTTGGGCGCGAGGTTAAAAGTAGCCTGAATCCAGGCCAGCAGTTCCTAAAAATTGTCGAGACCGAGTTGACGGCAATGATGGGTACAGAAAACCAGTCACTGAATCTGGCAGTTCAACCCCCTGCGGTAATTCTTGTGGCGGGCCTGCAAGGAGCTGGAAAGACCACTTCTGTGGCGAAATTGGCACGGTACTTACAAGAGCGCGAGAAGAAAAAAGTGATGGTGGTTTCTGTGGATATCTACCGGCCTGCTGCGATTCAGCAATTAGAGACGTTGGCCGTTGATGTGGGGGCGGTCTTCTTCCCGAGTGAGGTGACGCAGACGCCTCGGGCGATTATTGATCGGGCTATGCAGGCGGCAAAAAAACAATTTGTTGACGTTTTGATTATCGATACCGCGGGACGTCTGCATGTTGATGATCAAATGATGACAGAAATCGTCGACGTTCATAAGGTAGCCAATCCGGTCGAGACTCTTTTCGTGATCGACGCAATGATTGGGCAGGACGCAGTCAATACAGCGCAGGCATTCGATCGCGCCTTGCCTCTTACCGGCATTCTGTTGACGAAGGTAGATGGTGACGCAAGAGGCGGGGCCGCACTGTCTGTAAGGCATGTGACGGGTAAGCCAATTAAATTTATCGGTGTAGGCGAGAAGACTGATGCGTTGGAGCTTTTTTATCCCGAGCGCATTGCTTCACGCATATTGGGGATGGGCGATGTCTTATCGTTAATTGAAGAGGTAGAGCGCAAAGTTGATAAGGAAAAAGCGCAAAAATTAGCTGTCAAAGTCTCACGAGGAAGAGGTTTTGATTTGGAAGATCTCCGGGATCAATTGCGGCAGATGCAGGATATGGGCGGCATGTCGGGGCTCATGGATAAGTTGCCCGGTATGGGTAATATGTCGCAGCTAGCGCAACAGCCGGGTGTTACCAATCAGTTTGGCCGAATGGAGGTCATTATTGGCTCGATGACGCCTTCGGAGCGTCGCAACCCAGATAGTCTAAACGGGTCCCGCAAACGTCGTATAACGCAAGGCTCAGGAACCACTATCCAAGATCTTAATCGACTTTTAAAGCAACATAAACAAATGGGCAAGATGATGAAAAAGATGAAGGGAAAAGGGATGCGAAACATGATGCGGGGTCTTATGGGTAACGTAAATAGCGGTATGCCAAGGCTGTAAATCGAATGTGTGCTCATACCTTTTTTTGGCTGCTTTTTAGGACCGGGACACGGCATCTTTGGGATGGGTTGCCGCGATAAAAGAGGTTTCTTTTTTAACATCTATGGCGTAGAATACTGCGCCTTTCCAGCGCCGATGGCGATGGTTTTTGAAGGGTACGAGTTGCAAAAATAAACTCGGCAATTATTCTCAAGTAGGGTTGGACCCTCCGCAAAACGGGATATTAGCAGTATGGTAACTATTCGATTGGCACGTGGTGGCGCAAAGAAGCGTCCCTTCTATCATATTACAGTGTGTGACTCGCGCACCGCTCGCGATGCGCGTTATATAGAGCGAATTGGTTTTTTTAACCCAGTCGCAAGGGGCGCTGAGGAACGCTTGCGAGTGGACCTAGAACGCGCAACATATTGGCAAGCTCAGGGCGCACAGGTCAGTGATCGGGTCGCGGCGTTGTTAAAAGAGGCGGCGAAGCTAGCCGCTTAGAGCATTGGGTGATGTCTGGATCTAGCCTCAACAATCACCTCGTTGTGGGACGGATCACAACGGTTTTTGGTGTGCGGGGGTGGCTGAAGGTTCACTCGTATACCGAGCGTCCCGAAGCTATACTTGAATATCGCCCGTGGTGGGTCGAAACTGACGGTAGCTTACAGGCGCTGTCGGTGGATGATGCGCGGTGCCGAAGCGATGGTTTGGTTGTGCATTTGGTAGGCGTCGATGATAGAACACTTGCACGTGTATGGTGCCAGAAAGATATTTGGGTGCCAGAAGATAGGCTCCCCGCGTTGGGGCTGTCGGAGTACTACTGGCACCAGTTAATCGGTTTGCGGGTGTTCAATGAGGATGACGACGCACGAACGTGTTTCGGTAAGGTCACATCTTTGCTTGCTACTGGTGCTAACGATGTGCTCGTGGTCAAAGGGGATGACAGCAGTCGCGATCAGCGCGAGCGCTTGATTCCCTACGTGGATCAGTATGTATTAGTGGTTGATTTACGTAACGGCGTTATTGAGGTGCAATGGGACCCAGAGTTTTAAGAAGATGACTATTTCTCGGGATAGAAGCCAGTGAAAATCGCGGCGGTGTCCCTGTTCCCAGACATGTTCGATGCGCTCACCGAATTCGGCGTTAGCGGCAGAGCGATTAAAAGTGGGACGGTTGATTTTGCGGTTTTTAATCCGCGAGATTATACCCAAGACAAACATCAGAGTGTCGACGGACGCCCATATGGTGGCGGGCCCGGCATGGTAATGATGGTAGCGCCGCTTCAACGGGCGGTGGCGGATGCTAGACGGTGGATGACGGGATGCCGGGTTAAGGTGATTTATTTGTCGCCACAGGGCCGCGCGCTTCATCAGAGCGCCGTTCAGGAGTTTGCCCATTGTGAGGGCATAATTCTTATTGCCGGCCGCTATGAGGGCATCGACGAGCGATTTATTGCTTTAGAAGTGGATGAAGAGTGGTCAATAGGCGATTACGTTTTAAGTGGAGGAGAGTTGGCTGCCATGGCGTTGGCAGATGCAACAATTAGATTAATTCCGGGATCTCTGGGACATAATGAATCGGCACAGCAAGATTCGTTTTCATCGGGATTGTTGGATTGTCCTCATTACACCCGTCCAGAGTGCGTATCTGGGCAACGCGTACCTGAGGTGCTCCTGTCGGGAGATCATCAAAGGATTAGGCGCTGGCGGCTTCGACAGTCTTTGCTGAGAACGCAGTTGCGCAGGCCAGATTTACTAGCGGTACTGCCGTTTGAGGAAGAACGGCAAGCCGAATTAGATGACGTAAGAAAAGAGCTGTCAGATGATGATTAACGTGTGATTCATCCTCGCTGTATGGCGCTCTAAAACAGGTGGAAAACCACCAAACAATGAGAATTGAGGAGCAAAAAATGAGTAATAAAGTCCCGTTGATCGCGGCAATTGAAGAGGAGCAGATGGGTAAAGAAATTCCTGCCTTTAGCCCCGGAGATACCGTTGTGGTGCAGGTTAAAGTGAAGGAAGGTACCCGTGAAAGACTGCAGGCATTTGAGGGTGTCGTTCTAGCGAAACGTAATCGTGGTCTTAATTCGGCGTTTACGGTGCGTAAGATCTCTAACGGAATTGGTGTCGAGCGAACTTTTCAGACGTACAGTCCTCTGGTCGACAGTATTTCCGTGAAACGTCGGGGTGCTGTGCGGAGAGCCAAGCTGTATTATTTGCGGGAACGTTCTGGACGATCTGCCCGAATCAAAGAAAAGCTGGGTTAAGCGAGTGCCCGCTGGGGTAGTGGAGGTTCTTTTGCTGATGTTGATGTTATGGGCGCAAAGAAAGCGCCATTTTAATCTCTGAAAAAAAGTCTCTATTTGGTTTTGATTCTGTTACAGTTTGTAATCTAAGATCATGAACATACCTCAGGGAGATGAACTAAATGCATGCACTTATCATGGATGATCACGAGTTTGTAACGACGGGGTTAAGAACAACTCTCAATGAGTATTTTTCTGACCTCGAAGTCTCGGCGGCCAACTGCAGTGAAGATGCCTTGAGGATTCTTACCGACCATGAAGTTGACATTGCTGTGCTGGACTTGTTCATGCCCGCAAGCGGCGGGGCCTCGAGTTTATCCAACAGGTCTTCTTCATTTCCCAAAGTCCCCATTGTGGTGTTATCAGCATCTGAAAGTCACGTTCATATTCGCAAATGTTTGAGTTATGGGGTGTTAGGCTTTGTGACGAAGTCGTCGCCGAGAGAGGCCTTGTTCTCGGCAATGAACAGAGCACTCGACGGTAAATCCTCGGTACCCGAAGTTACTGTGTTAATTGACGAGGTTGACGAGGGGGCGAATCTAGAGGCGATCAAAGAAGTCTTAACGCCAAGGCAATTGGATATCCTTGAATGTATTACTCGGGGCCGCTCCAATAAACAAGTGGCTAGACAGCTGAATCTATCCGAGAATACGGTGAAAGTTCATGTCAGTAATTTGCTCAGAGGACTCGGGCTAAGTAATCGCACAGAGGCGGCTATTCTGGGGCAAAAGCTGCGCCTTTGACTGATGCCATTTTTAAGTCACCGGACGTTTAAGCGCTAGTCTTTAGGGCTTGATGACGCCAACACTCTTTTTTCTTCAATCAAAACTCCAGGTCCGAGGCGAAGGCGACCGTTGCCGACGGGCCTTTTATGGTCTATGGTACAAATGATTAACATCATGGATATCCGAATTGCGTCGAGTGAATAGCACAACTCGGGGTAGGCGGAGTGCTTTTAATGCAGAAAAATGGCTCATCGGTTATTGAACGGCACACAATAACAGGGACTTGTTATGGACATACCGCGCATCATTCCGTCGACGCTTTTCGGTAATTTTATGATCAATCTGATCATTCCGACGGTCCTTTTAGTTACCGTTTTTAGTTACTTCTCCTCAAATGTTTTACGCGCGACCGTCCTGAACGTCTTCCAATACGATGCGGTATTGGTTGTGGAACACGCTGCTTGGCATATTGTTAAAGAGGGTCAACTGGACATGGAGGGCACGACGGAAATCGCGCACCGATTGATTAAAAGTATTCCCTCTGTTGTGGGTTTTTCATTGAACCTCACCGAACCTAAAGACAGCATAGTCATTGGTGAAATGCGGGACGAGATGACGGAGTTTTATGATTCTGAGCGCTTTAGCGAGCTACAATTCTTCGAAGGTGTCTGGTATTTCACGACTCCGCTGGCTCTCGAGGAGGGTGGTGCAGCACCTAACGGTGGTCTAAATATACCGCCGGCTTGGGTCGTTGTAGGCTTTCGTCCCGACACTAGTCACTACGATTTGGTGTCAATTCTTAAGGAGTATTGGCCGGTTATTCCACTGACGTTGTTTGATAGCAACGGTGGTATTTTTTCGCGTTTTTCAGGGTTTTATCTCGCCATTGCGTAGATTGGTCTTTTACATGGAGAATATTAGGAATCACAAATTTGGTTTCTTAGCCGAGGAGAAAGGCCCCAAGAAAATACGCACACTCGCCGCGGGTATTAACGATTTAGTCACCAACGTTCAGGAATCAAAGATGCTCATGCAGGCAGAAGTGGCACGTGCCACGGCGCGATTGCAGATTACCCTACTCGAGTTGGAGGAGGCGATGGAAACTAAAGACCAGTTCTTAGCGAATATGAGTCACGAACTGCGCACGCCGCTGACGGCGGTCATGGGTTTTGCTAAGCTGTTAACCACCGAACAAGACATTGAAACCCGTCATGAGCACCAGCGTGTTATTGAGACATCCTCTAAAATGCTACTTACCATGATCGACGATTTGTTGGAATTTTCTCGGGTGCATTCTGGCCATTACACGCTTGAAGCTATCAATTTTAACTTATTTGATGCCGTCACTGATCTCGTCCGCATATACCAACCAAAAGCGGAAAGTAAAGGCTTAGACCTGATCATTCATATTGCTGAGGATCTTCCGACGAATCTACTTGGAGACCCGATTAGATTGAGTCAGGTCATCAGTAACTTGACAAATAACGCGGTAAAATTCACTGAAGAGGGCCACGTCACACTAAACTTGTCATGTGATCAAATCAGTGCAGAACATGTAGTGCTCCAAGTGTCTGTTGAAGATTCCGGAAAAGGTATAGCACAGAGTAAACTACCTTTGTTATTTGAGCCATTTTCGCAGGAAGATACGTCGATTAATCGGCGTTTTGGTGGCGCTGGGTTGGGTCTGTCCATTTGTAAGCAGTTAGTAGAAATCATGGATGGTAGAATATGGATAGATAGCGAGTTAGGGAGCGGTACAAAGGTCACGTTTACAAGTACGTTCGCACCAGGAGAGAAACCTGACGCTAAGGTCGTCCCTAGCATCGGGGCCGCATCAACCGACGAATTAGAGGGTTTGACCATCTTAGTGGCAGAAGATAATGCATTTAATCAGAAGCTCCTGGTCAAATTGTTAAATTTGTATGGGGCGGATTGCGTGGTGGCTAAAGACGGTTTAAAAGCGGTTAAGAAGGTACGCGAAATCCCAGTGGACGTGGTTCTTATGGATATTCACATGCCCGTCATGGATGGCATCACCGCATGTCAAACCATTGCCAGAGAGCTTCCTGGTGCACCGCCGATTATAGGGTTGACAGCAGACATCACGGCGATAGAGAAAGAGCGGTTGTTCAGCACTGGCGCCATTGACGTTCAGTTAAAACCCGTCGATGAGGAACGGTTGCTGAAAAGTATTCGCGAAGCCGTCACGCCTCCGGGATCAACTTCTATCCCGCCCCGCGGAGGACTGCTGTCAGCGGCTGTCGATGTCGACGAATTGCGGCAAACGCTGTATGCAGCCATTGAAGAACTTGAAGCTCAGATCGACAGCGGTGATGCAGCCATACTCAGTCGCGTGACGCATGATCTTATTGGGTTCGGTGGTCTTTATGGTTTGCACCAAATGCGCGATTTAGTGACCGACTACCGCAAACAATATGGTCGGCTTTGTGCTGACGATCGCTTAGATCGACTGCGACAGCTGCGACGTTATCTTGATCGTCACTTCAGTGGTAGAGAGAGCCGTTAGAGCGTGTGTGACGGCTTTATATGAGACGGTCTAAAGTTTTTTTCACACCAACGCCAGTCCTGTCAAATAGGACGCTAAACTATACGCGGCGGCTAGATGAGTACTAAGTTACTCATTTTGAATCCTGACAATGAAATCTTTAAGGCTATGACAAGACCATGACGAAAAAAACCGCTAACGATCCTTTTGCATCTCGCGAGGCAGAAAAATATGAAAACCCTGTGCCCAGTCGAGAATTTATTATTGAGTATTTGCGCGCTAGCACGGGGCCTTTAACGCTCGAGAAAATCTGTTCGGCGATGGAATTAAATGCGCCGGCGCAGGTTGAAGGTATGCGGCGTAGATTGAATGCGATGGAACGTGACGGGCAATTAGCGTGTAATCGTCGAGGTGGCTACGGTACGCTCGATAAGCTTAACCTCATTAAAGGTCGCGTTATTGGGCATCCAGAAGGGTACGGATTTGTGAGTCCCAGCGGTGGGGATGGCCAAGATATTTACTTGTCCAGTGCGCATATGCGGCGTGTTTTCGATGGCGATATTGTGCTTGTACGAATTGCTGGCTGGGATCGGCGTGGGCGCCCAGAAGGACACTTAGTCGATGTTGTTGAACGGCCCACGCGCCAGATTGTCGGCCGCTATTTTCGGGAGAGCGGTATCAACTTTGTTCGCCCCGACAATCCTCGCATCAGTCAAGACATTATGGTGCCTAGCGAGCACATTGGTCTCGCTGAGCCAGGCCAAATTGTCCTGACTAATATTGTTGAGCCGCCATCACGAAAACATCTTCCCGTTGGCCACATCACTGAAGTGCTGGGTGATCCCATGGCTCCGGGATTAGAAATCGAGATGGCGATTCGTAATTACGGTATACCTAATGATTGGAACGACGCGGTGTCGCTGCAAACAGAGGCGATTAGTGGTGCCGTTCCCCACACTCAGGATCGCGTAGACCTGCGTGCCCTGCCATTCATCACGATCGATGGCGAGGACTCCTGTGACTTTGACGATGCTGTTTATTGCGCGCCGAAACAGCGTGGTGGTTGGAAACTTATTGTTGCAATTGCCGATGTGTCGCACTACGTCGAGGTAGGTTCGAAGCTTGACGAAGAGGCTTCAAATCGCGGTAATTCAGTCTACTTTCCTAACCATGTTGTACCGATGTTGCCGGAAAAATTGTCAAACGGATTGTGTTCATTGGTACCCCATCAAGATCGGTACTGTCTCGCATGTGAAATGCACTTAGATTCCGCCGGTGAAATCGTACGATTTCAGTTTTATCAAGCGACCATGCACTCCCATGCGCGTATGACATATACGCAGGTGGCACAGATAATCGCACTCGGGGCGAACGGTGAGAACCAAACGATTCGAGAGCAATTCGCTTCTATTACACCTCAAGTTGACGCTTTGTATGCGCTGTATGAACATTTGAGGCGCGGTCGCAATAAGCGTGGAGCGATTGATTTTGATTCGCAAGAAACGCGTATTCTCTTTGATGGTCAACGCAAGATCAGTCAAATTGTTCCTTCTGAACGCACCGCAGCACATCGTCTGATCGAGGAATGCATGTTGTGTGCTAACGTTTGCGCTGCGCGTTTGTTGGAGAAGATTAAGGTACCCGCACTATACCGCGTTCACGCGGGGCCAAACGAAGAGCGACTGAGCGCTTTACGGGAATTTCTGGGTGAGTTGGGTATTGGGCTTGGGGGTGGAGATGATCCGCAGCCGGAAGATTACCAGCGCGTTCTTCGAGCTGTCACTGGTCGAGATGATGCGCGAGTCATTCAGTCGGTTATGCTGCGATCAATGAGTCAGGCGATGTATCAATCTGAAAATGAGGGTCACTTTGGTCTCGCCTATGAAGCTTATACACACTTTACATCGCCGATTCGACGTTATGCGGATTTATTGGTCCACAGAGCATTGCGTAGTGCGATGCTAAGCGATAAAAAAGTGGCTCAAGTGCAATCCATTGAACCATCTGAGAGCGCCAATGGAGCAATCATATACCCATACACGGCCGCCCAATTGAGCGTAATCGGAGACAGTCTGTCAGTCACTGAAAGACGCGCTGATGAAGCCACGCGCGACGTTGTAAATTGGCTTAAATGTGAATATTTGACAGATCGAATTGGCGACCGATATGGGGGTGTAGTGAGCGCAGTGACTGGCTTTGGGCTATTCGTGATGCTTGATGACCTCCATGTGGAAGGGCTGATACACATTACTGCTCTACCGCGCGACTATTATTCCCATGAAGCGGCTCAGCATCGTTTAATTGGTGAACGAACGGGACGGGTTTTTCGGCTCGGGCAGAAACTCCATGTGTCGATTGCGCGCGTGGCGTTGGACGAACGTAAAATAGACTTTGAGCTTGTTTCGGAGACTAATTCAGCCACAAAAGGGCGGCGTTCACAGCACTCAGAGGAGACCATAGCGGCTAAACAGGATAAAAAAGGCCGCAGAAAAAGACCTCAAAAATCCCGAAACAAACCACCAGCCGCGACGGCCAAAACAGGGGACTCTGGAAAAGCCAAAGGAAGGCGCGTTTAGCTTTCAATACCGTTTTTGTCGCTTAGAAAGTTATCAATGACGCGTGTTAGAACAGCGCCTAGGTAGCTTAGAAATAACGTACCGGTATCAGACGTGTAGAACGTATCATCCCGATTCCCAACGGCTAGAACGGCAAGGGGTCGTTTGCGCTGAATCACCACAGCGGCAACAGACCCAATGGCCTTGGCTTCGTCGCCAAACAAAAAGCCGACTTCGCGATCACGAATCACGCCACACAGTACTTTAGACGCAAGAATTGACGGGATTTCACGTTTGGCCGCTGCTTGGCTCGCATATCGAGCTTGAGATGGCCCTATTTTTTTCTCATTGCCTAATAGCGTTAGGCTACAAAACTCTACTGAGAATTCGCGGTTCAACGCGTCATAAATAACGGTGACGACCTCATCAAGCGTGTTTGCATCCAAAATGGCAAGAATCAGGGCTTGCGTTTTCTCAAGTAATTGTTGATTTTCTGCTGCTTGCGCGCTTAGTGTTTCAAAACGCGTCCGCAATTCTTCATTGCGCTCACGCAATCGCCCGACTTGTCGCTCGACCAGAGAAATAGCTGAACCGGTGGAGTGTGGCAAGTATAGATTTTCCAAAATTTCAGGGCGATCATAAAGGTAAGTTGGATTCTCTTTTAAAAAATCGCTGACTGTTTGTGCCATATTGATTTGTTCGTCGTTCTTCATAATTTTATATACCCGTTAAAAACATTTACTGCCGGACCCGTCATGCTGACCGATGTCCCCTCGCCATCCCAGTCGACGGCCAGGTCCCCGCCAGGTAACGAAACGCAAACTGCAGGCCCCAATAAATCTTGTTGAATACCCGCAACCACCGCAGCACACGCGGCAGTCCCACATGCTAGCGTCTCTCCAACACCGCGCTCAAACACACGAAGCTTAATATGCTGTCGATTTTCGATTTGCATAAACCCCACATTGACCTTGTTAGCGAAGCGCGGATGCGCCTCTAACTGCGCTCCTACACCTGCCACATCCGCACAGTGGGTGCTGTCGGTTTGTAGAACAGCATGCGGATTACCCATGGACACCGCGGCTATTTCATAGTCGTTTTCACCAGCAACTATTGTATACACATTTTCGCGTTTGGGCGCGTCAAAAGGAATTTCTGCAGGTTCAAATATGGGCATCCCCATTTCAGCGGTAACAGAGCCATTCTGGTTGATGCGTAATTCAAGCACACGCTTGGCAGTTCTAACGCGAAGGGTTCGGTTGCCAGTAAGTTTTCTATCGTAAACGTACCGTGCTACGCACCGCGCTCCATTTCCGCACTGTTCAGCCTCACTACCGTCGGCATTAAAATAGCGAGCATTGAAATCTAGATGAGGGTCATTGGGTGGTCCTATCATGATTAGTTGGTCGCAACCTACCCCCGTGTGTCGGTCGGCGATGCGCCGAACGATTGCCGGCGTCATGTGGACGTGCTGGGTTAGGGAATCCATCACCACAAAATCATTACCTAGCCCATGCATCTTGGAAAACTTTGCCATCATGATGACCGTTCCTCAGGCAGCAGTTGCTCTCCCCGGGTAAGGTCTTGAATCGTTTCGCGTGCTCTGACTACATAGCTTTCAGCACCTGAGATAACAATTTCTGCAGCGCGTGGTCGGCTGTTGTAATTAGAACTCATCGTGAAGCCATAGGCACCTGCGGAATAGACACAAAGAAAGTCACCCGATTCAATTGATAGCGACCGGTCCTGACCTAAAAAGTCACCTGTTTCGCAGACTGGACCCACGACGTCATAAGTTCGAGTGGGTGCGCGCAGATCGTTGAGAAGCGGTTGAATGTCCATCCACGCTTCATACAAAGCGGGCCTCAAAAGATCATTCATGCCGGCATCTACCATCGCAAAATGTTTACCACCGTTCGTTTTAATATATTGAACCTGTGTAATTAAACAACCAGCATCGGCAGTAATAGAGCGACCCGGTTCAAGTACGAGTGTTTCTGACCGCTGACGAAAGCGCGCGAGTAGTGCACTCAAATAAGCAGCGACTTTCGGGGGTTGTTCGTCTTGATAACGCACTCCAAGCCCACCGCCCACATCCACATGTTGCAGTTTGATGCCTTGCGCGCCTAGTTTGTCAACGGTATCAAGAAGGTGTTCAAGTGCCTCGACAAAAGGGTCTATTTCCGTTATTTGGGAGCCAATATGACAATCAATCCCAACGATTCTTAAATTTTTTAAGGTTGCAGCGAGTTGATACACTTGTTCAGCTTCCGCAATATCGATGCCGAACTTGTTTTCCTTCAACCCGGTAGAAATATACGGATGAGTCAGTGGATCTACGTCAGGATTGACCCGCAGAGAAATAGGCGCCACGCATCCCATAGCGCCTGCTGTTTCATTTAGGAGTAATAATTCGGCGTGGGACTCAACATTAAAACAGCGGATGCCGACCTCAAGAGCGCGACACATTTCAGCCGCGGTTTTACCCACACCAGAAAAGACGATTTTGTCGGCACTACCGCCTGCCAAGATAACGCGCTCGAGTTCGCCGATCGATACGATATCAAAGCCTGCCCCAAGACGCGCCAGTATTTGTAAAACCGCGATATTGGAATTGGCTTTTACGGCAAAACAAACGAGATGTTTTTGTTCTGCAAGCCCCTGCTCGTAGGCAAGAAAGTTGGCTTCTATTCCACGCTTACTGTAGACATAGCAGGGCGTTGAATGCTCGACCGCAAGCTCTTGAAGCGACACGTCTTCCATCCATAGTTGTTGGTTACGTCGATGCAAAGAACTCATTTTGAAGGCGCCGCAGGCGTCAAATACAAAGTCTCCGCGACCTCTTCTGGAAGATAGAGCGGTCCTTTATTCCCGCAGCCAAATAGCGCCAGCATGAGGCCAATGGCCAACACTGAAAGAATTTTTTTAAAGGTCATGTTCATCCACTCAAATTGAGCAGCTAGTATAGCGGCACTGACGGAATACACTCAATCAATTATACTGAGAAGCCCAGCTTCACGACATGGATTGATAAAATGAACGAATCGGAATACAACCAGCGGGTTGACCAGCTTATGTTTGCCATCGAAGAACGCATTGAAGCGTCTGGAGTAGATGTAGACTTTGAACGGAGCGGCGGCTTGCTAACCCTCACAGTTGAATTGAATGCCAGCCAAATCATTCTTTCTCGTCAGCCAGCAATACGCGAGGTGTGGTTGGCAGACCTTTCAGGTGGGTTCCATTTTGTCTGTGTGGAAGGCACTTGGGCTAGCACCCAAGGTGGAGAGGTGTTGGCCGATCGATTAAGTTACGCACTTCTTCAGCAGGCAGGTGAAGCGGTGACTTTTGATATCTGACGCTGTTCTACGCGCGATCGAGCACTCTTAGCGGCGGCAGCGACAATTTTTGGCGCGGTACCGCCGATATGATCTCGCGATGACACTGAGCCTTCCAGAGTGAGCACGGCGAACACCTCTGAATCGATTTGTGGGGCAAATTGCTGTAGTTCAGACAGTGACATATCAGACAGATCAATGCCTTTTTCAATACCGTAAGCCACTGACTTGCCTACAATCTCATGGGCATCGCGAAAAGCAAGGCCCTTTCTGACCAGGTAATCGGCAAGGTCTGTCGCTGTTGAAAAGCTACTTTTAGCGGCCGCGTACATCACTTCTTTGTTGGGCGCTATGGTGGGCACCATGTCAGCGAAGGCACGCAGGCAGTCGCGCAGCGTATCGACACTATCAAACAACGGCTCTTTATCTTCCTGATTGTCTTTGTTGTAAGCCAGTGGTTGGGCCTTCATTAGCGTTAACAACGCGATTAAATTACCTGTGACACGCCCGGTTTTTCCTCGAACGAGTTCCGGTACATCCGGATTCTTTTTCTGTGGCATGATCGATGACCCAGTACAGAAGCGGTCGGGTAGTTGGACAAAATTAAATTGCGCCGAGGTCCATAAAATGAGTTCTTCTGCCATACGCGATAAGTGTGTCATTAGAATGCTTGCAGAAGCACAGAACTCGATCGCAAAATCGCGGTCGCTTACTGAGTCAAGCGAGTTGGCTGTAGGCCTGTCAAAAGTAAGTTTTGATGCGCTCAAATGTCGGTCGATGGGGTAGGGGGTGCCGGCGAGCGCGGCAGCACCCAGCGGGCATTGATTAAGGCGGACACGGCAATCGATTAAGCGACCATGATCGCGCTCAAGCATTTCGTTCCATGCCAGCAGATGGTGACCGAAGGTGACCGGTTGCGCTGTCTGCAGGTGGGTAAATCCGGGCATAATAGTGTCTGAATGTCGGCTGGCAAGATCAATTATCTCAAGTTGCAATTGGCTTAAAAGCGCGTTCAAGATGTCGATCTGATTGCGTAGCCAGAGTCGGATATCTGTCGCGACTTGATCATTGCGCGAACGCCCGGTATGCAGTTTTTTGCCGGTGGCGCCAATGCGATCGGTCAGCGCATCTTCGATGTTCATGTGAACATCCTCTAACTGTTCAGACCACTTAAAACAGCCGTTGCTGATTTCTTGCCCAATTTGGGCTAAACCGTTTGTGATCGCTTCGCACTCGGTCTTACTTAAAACGCCAACATGTTGCAACATTTCAGCATGCGCTATGGACCCCTGAATATCTTCATGTGCAAGTCGTTGATCGAACAGAACCGACGCGGTAAAGCGGACCACAAATTCGTCCACTGGCTCGTTAAATCGTCCACCCCAAGCCTGGTTGGGCGTTTTTGTTACGGTTGATTCTGACGATTTTTCTTTGCGATCACTCATTAGCATTACCATACAAAAATTCGTTGAGAGCGAGGATTATAGCAACGTGGACCGTCAATCCATAATTACCTAGCCTGCGAGGGGGAGAAAACAGTCCGGAAATGCGTCGGGAAAAAGTGTTAAAGGCCCTTTTGATGGATTAGCCGCCGATGTCCATGATTTTTGTTTGGCTGAATTTCAAAAGTTTTATGGATGTCTGACATTGCCATTGAAATCGTCGATAATGAAGTCTGTTGTGATACTGCGGGCGGGAACAGTGACAGATTGTGTACGAATTGCTACGAGAAAGAGTCCACTGGCGCTGTGGCAGGCAGAATTCGTGCGTGCTCAGTTGTTGGCGAAACATGTGGGTCTTCGTGTTGAATTAGTGGCTATGACCACACGCGGAGATAGGTTGTTGGATACGACTTTAGCCAAAGTCGGAGGCAAGGGCCTATTTATCAAAGAGCTTGAACATGCGTTATTTGATCGGCGCGCAGACATTGCCGTGCATTCTTTAAAGGATGTCCCAATGTCATTGCCAGAGGGTCTTCATCTGGGCGCCGTATGCCCCAGAGGCAATGCGCAAGATGCTCTCGTATCGAACACCTGCCGTGCGCTGAGTGATTTACCCGATGGGGCAGTGGTGGGTACATCGAGTTTACGTCGGCGTTGCCAACTCTTGGCGGCCTACCCGAATCTTGAGGTCAAAGAACTTAGGGGTAACGTGAATACGCGTTTGCAAAAATTGGACGAGGGTGCCTATCACGCCATTATTCTCGCATGCGCCGGCCTTGAACGGTTAGATATGGCGCATCGAATCGCTGCAAGGTTGCCCGTTGACGATATGTTACCAGCTGCGGGTCAGGGTGCCGTGGCGATTGAGTGCCGCAAAGATGATGCCTTTCTCAGTGAGCTTTTAGCGCCTTTACATGACGCAAATACGGCGATGTGCGTAGCGGCCGAACGCGCCGTAACGCATCGCCTAGACGGGGGTTGTCAGATGCCGGTGGCGGCTTATGCAGAGTTTGATCAAGGCTGCGATCAGCTATTTCTTCGCGCTCTTGTAGGGAGTATCGATGGAAGACAGCAAATAACAGCGCAACTGCGCGGGTCGAGCAGCAGTGGATTGACTTTGGGTCAGCACGTCGCTGAAAAACTTCTGGCGCAGGGTGCGAGTACGCTATTGGCCGAAGTCTACGAGGGCTTGCCATAATGGCGTTACATGCGCCGTCATTGGGCAGTAATGTTCTGGTCGTTCGAGCACCCAGAGACGACGATGAACTGGTGCGCCAACTGACTGCAGAAAAACTGAGTATCCAGCGAATTCCAATTATGAAAATAGTCCCTTCTGAGGATAAAATTCCTATTCAAAATTTGGTGTTGGATTTTGACCGCTACGACTGCGCTGTTTTTATAAGTGCCAACGCTGCACGTTTTGGATTGAGCTGGTTAGACGAGTATTGGCCGATGTTGCCAATGCAGACCAAATATTTTGCCATTGGCGAGCAAACGGCTCAACGATTGCGCGATTATGGTTGTGGTGTCATCGTACCGCGCGTCGATGCAACGACGGAGGGTTTACTGGAGCTTCCCTTAATGCGTGCGGTTGAGGGTTTAAATATTGCCATTTTTCGTGGTGTTGGCGGACGTGAAGTGCTTGCCGATGAACTGAAAAAGCGCGGTGCAAAAGTCACCTATATTGAGTTGTACAAGCGCGATATCATACCAGCAGCGGTCGAAAGGGCGCGAGTGGCGATGGCCTCAGCCGCCTGCCTGATCGTGCACAGTAGCGAGTTGTTGCTGGCGCTTGGAGTGCCGCCATCTGCCATTGCGTCGAGATTGCGTTTGGTGCTGCCGAGCGCCCGAATTGGCGCGGAAGCGAAGCGACTTGGATATCAGCACGTGACAGTCGGTTCTAGCGCCACACCGAGATCGCTCTGCGAGGCGACCTTGACTGCGTTAAAGGATGCGGGGGCTTATTAAATTTGTTCGAGCCACCGTGTAAGATGTCACACGCGGCTTAAATTTTACAAGGCGACATATAGTGAATAGTAGTTCTAGCGCAAATACTCAGCCGTCAGCAACGTCTGGCCCTCAGCGAGTTAAGCAATTTTTTAAGGGCGTCGTAGTGATTTTTTTTGCGGCTCTGTTGGCGGTGTTGGTCTGGTTTGGGTTTGCTCAGTGGCAACATTACAGCCGCGTTCTGGTCGACTGGGGAAGCCGATTGGACCATGTCCAACAGTCGATTTCGGAACATACGCGGAAAAACGCAAAACTCGCTGCCGATATGCAGGTTCAGTCTGAGCGCTATCGGAGTTTGATTCAGCGTACGGCCGAACTAGAGGTGCGTGCCGATACACAGGCGCAACGACTGATTGAAACGGCAGGCAGTTCGCGCACGGATTTACTCTTGGCGGAGGGCGCATACCTTGCACGTTTAGCGTCTCAAAGACTCTACATTGAGCGCGGCACTAAAAATGCACTGGCGCTGATGATGAGCATTGACACGATTTTTATGGCGCTGGATCATTCGCAATTTTTATCGGTGCGTGAGGCTCTTGCCGCGGATATCAGTCGATTAAAAATGGTTGAAGAGACTGATATCGACGGTGTATTTATGGCTTTGAAGGTGCTTTCTGATCAGGTGCAAGAGCTAGAGGGATGGCCGTCACCGACTACACGAGAGATGCAGGATCAAGAACCGATTCAGGCCACAGTTCAAAGCGGAAAACCATCGATGTTGAACGCAACACCGTCGGTGCTAGCGGCTGTGTCGGAAAAGTTTTTTAGCCTCATTCGAATCGAACGACGCAACACATCTTTACCGCTCTTGCTAGATCGCCGTCAAGAATTGCAAGCGCGAAGTGCGATCAGTGGTTTGGTGTTGCAAGCGCAAACGGCCTTGTTGTTGCAACAAGAGGGGATTTACCGGACCAGTTTGCTGGAGGCCGCTAAGGCTGTGCAGACATTTTTTTCGCTAAATCCAATTGCGCAAAAGCTGTCGCAGGAGCTGAGCGAATTAGCGCGCGTTTCAGTGGTGCAAAATTTACCGTCACTTGACCGATCACGAAACGCGATCGATGAAGTGCTTATGTTGCGCCGTCAGCGCAGCACTGTTTCGGAAATAGAACAGTGAGAACCGTGTTGTTTTTAGTGGTATTTACGTTATTAGTGGGCGCATTAATGGCGGGTTTGATGCGGACAGACCCCGGATATGTGCTTGTCTATGTCGGTGAATTTGCAATTGAAATGAGTTTTTGGACCACCCTAATACTCGTTTTTTTGGCCATTTCTATGTGCAGCGGGCTAGTAGTATTCGCGCGTTGGCTGATGACTTTAAGTCACATTGGGCGATGGTGGAAAAATCGCCGGCGCCATGGCGATCAGCGCCGAATGTTAGAAGGACTTCACGCGTATAGTTTGGGTGTTTGGGACCGAGCAGCTCAACAACTCATTGATGCAAACGATGCATCTTTTGCACCGGGTCTAAATTTGCAATTTGCAGCTCGGGCGCAGGCTTTTAACGGCGACTTAGATCGAGCAAAGACGACCTTAAAACAGCTGAAGTTGGCGCATCCGGATTCTATCCCTGCCGCTGATCGACTCCTTGCTGATTTGCTACTACATGCTCGTCAAAACGTTGAGGCCGAGCAGGTCTTGTGGGAACTCCATGGCAACGCCCCCACCGATGGGGAGATTTTAGTGATGCTGGTTGAAGCCTGTGTGCGCAACAACAGCCGAGCTAAGTCGGGTGACTTGCTGGCCGCACTTGGCACTGCGACAAATATCACCAGTGCTAGCAAACAGGAGTTGCAGCAGTCCCTTTGTCATAGCCAACTGAGCCAGTTTGTAGATCATTTAGCAGAGGGCAGAGACACACGAGATGCGCTCAACGAACGTTGGGATTCGATTCCAAGACGGTTTCGTAAGGTGCCGGAGATGGTCGCCATTTATGCTCGCGGTCTTGCAAGTTTGGGCTGTGTAGAAGAGGCAAAGGGGGTGCTTATTAAGGCGCTTTCGAAGCACTGGCATTCAGCATTAATAGAGCAATTTGGCGCGATCCAACACCCGGTATTTGAACAGGATTTGGTGCGCGCAGAAAAGTGGTTAGTGAAGCGTCCAACAGATGTAGATCTGTTGATCGCATTGGGCCGCATCTGTCGGGGCCTAAAATTTAATATCAAGGCGTCTGATTATTTGCAGCAAGCGGCTGACCTGCACTCGCATCCGCTGGCACTGTGCGAACTGGCAGAACTGAAGGCGGTCATGGGTGATGTGACGGCAAGCGCCGCGCTTTATCGACGCGGGTTACAGATGGCATTGTCCAACTCGAAAAAGGGACCAGCCTCTTAGAGTCTTCGTTTTTTCAAGTTTCGGATTAAGAAGCGAGCGGGGTGCATGGCTAGGCGAAGCTCTAATTCGAGCGGGGGAAGTTCATTAGCAATCTCACAGGCGAGTAGTTCAGCGGTAAGGGGGGCGTAGCAAAGCCCTCTCGAGCCAAGGCCGCAGTGTACGAAGAGATTGGGAAGATAACGACCCGTGGCGGTAATTTGACTGCGCGCGTCACGGCGCAAATCGTCAAAATCAATCCTCATCTGCTCAACATCTGGCACCGCGCCTACAATGGGTAGATAGTCTTGCGTTGTGCAACGAAACTGAGCACGACCCCCTAGGTAGGCCGTGTCTACATCTGCAAATAGCGCCCCTAATTGAATGTCGCTAGTCGCTAAGTGAGCGATATTTTGCTGGTGGTCGCGCTCTCGAAGCGTGAGATCTTCGAGGCCCTTGTTATACGTCGCGCCGCAACTGTGGAGGTCTTTGTGCGCCGGTATTAAATAACCGCGTCCGCAGATCACTGTGCGTAAAGCTTGACTGCTTGAAGTGGCAGGCAGATGGGTAATCTGACCGCGAACCTTTTGTATCGGTAAGAAATTCGTTTGAGAAAATTGTGAGCACCCGTACGCATTCGCAATGACTAATGTTTCTGCGGTAGCAGCGCTATTTCCCCCAGCGTCCAGCAAACGCCATGCCCGGCGTTTTTCACAGCGCTGCAGTTGTGTGATTTCTGCTTTTTGCATCTGTATATTGGGATGCTGTAACAGGTGCGCACAAACTTCGGCTGGCGGTAGCCAGCCAAGCTTTGGGAAAAATATTGCGCAGCCCGTCGCCAATTTAATACCACTGGCTTGGTAAAGATCTTCACCTTCGATTAATCGCGCCCAGTCGGTCTGCTGTTCTAAGTGTTGATCTAAAGCCCGTTGGTCACACTCTATATTCTGGGTGTGTGCGAGGACTAATACGCCGCATTGAGAGCCTATACCGGCGCGCCAAAGTGGCTGATAAAAATGTGAGGCATGCAGCATTGCGCTGAAATTGATTCGCGGTAATGGGTCGTTACGGTGTGAAATTTTAGGGTAAACAACGGCTTGCTGATTGCCTGATCCCTCGCCACCCGCCTGCTCGTGACGGTCGATGACGGTGACGCTATAACCACGTTGCGCGAGGGCGCTGGCGGTGGTACAACCCGCGATGCCAGCACCCAAAATTGTAATATGACGGTCGCTGGGGGATTTCGTGCGCTGCTCGTTAATGTGCCAAAAGAGAGAGCGGTTAGCACTTTTTTGAGGTATTTTAACGTCTGTATTTTTGATGTAACAGCCTCGAAGAACCCACTGGGAGTCTTTAACTTGGTGAGATGCCGTCGGAATAAAGCCCGCCTTCGTCATTTGACTATCGGTCGTTTTGAACGCACTGGTAGCGGTGAAGTCAGTTGTCGTGTCGGACAGCATCGCAAGCGCATTGAAGAGCGTGTGATTTGACGCGTCGGAGTTGTTGATAAACCAAGTGTCAACGCTGGGTTTTAGGCAGCCATCAAGGTGGGCTTTCTCTTCGAGTGAGAGGCTGGAGAATAAATCAGGCGGGTTTCCCAACAGCAGGCTTAAACGAATACGACCGCCATAAAAAAACAGGTTGTGTATACCTGCCGAGCAGGGTGGGCAGTTCTTAAGCAGCTCTTTCGCCAGCTCTGTGTACACGAGCTCTGGACGTTCTCTGTCAAGCAACGACGCTCTATGTACGTGAGCGTATGTTGGCAATGGCTGTGCCGCAATATAGTGAAGCCGGGCTAAAGGAGGGCTGCTTTGAAGCCAAAGATCAGCGCTGGCGAGGAATTTCTCGGCCACTTCAAAATCTGTATCGCCAATGGTAAATAAACTGCCGACAGCCGTCAGGTTTTCCCATCGTTGTTTAAGATTGTTTGGGCGTAAAAACCAATTTTTTGCATCCGTCACACTTAACAAGTCAGTCTTTTTCAAGGTTGTTGGCTTGGGCAATTTGGAGGGCCTCTGAGAATTAACGGGCGATTTGTTTAAAGTCCAAACTCACCTATGATTTGACGGCACCAGCGGTCAATGAGAACATCGCTAACGTCGCGCTGGTTCTCATCGTCAAGCGCAAGTCCTATAAAACGCGACTGGTCTTCGGTCAAAGCTTGAGATTGGTCAAAATCATAGCCTTCATTAGGCCACGTGCCAATGGTCTGGGCTCCGAGATCACGCACTTTTCGCCACAAATAGCCGAGAGCGTCCTGAAACCATTCAGGGTAGCCAACTTGGTCGCCAAGGCCATATAGCGCAACGGTTTTGGCGCTAAAGTCGATGTCTGCGAGTTTATCCCAATACTTTTCCCAGTCTTCTTGTAATTCGCCATAATCCCAAGTGGGGATGCCCAAAATTAAGTAGTCATAGTGGGCCATCATTGGCAGTGTATCGAAGGCGATATTGTGCATGATCACCGTGTCCGATTCGAGTAACACGTTAATTGTATCGCGAATTTTTTCGCCTGCCATTTCTGTGTAGCATGTCGTACTGCCGTAAAACAACCCGATTTTTTGGTTCATTAAAAAGTCTTTCCCACGGTGATAACGACACTCGATTCTTAATAAAAAATGTGGGGTGTCATTGGTAAAAGATTTAAACGACGAGCGAAGATCATATTTGGCCGCCGAGGAAGTGAAGTTGTCGCCAAGCTTCGTAAGCGACGATCGCAGTCGCATTTGAGAGGTTAAGGCTACGACTGTTAGCGAGCATGGGGAGTTTTAGAAGCTGTTGTTCCCCAATATCAGTGCGAATGGTGCGCGGCAAGCCGCGTGTTTCTGGCCCGAATACCAGAGCGTCGTTTGCGCAGTAAGTGACGTCCGCATAAGATCTGTGACCCTTAGTACTCAAACCATACAGGACTTGCTGTGGTTTTGTAGACCGATAGTGTTCCCAGTCATCGTAGATTTGGAGCGCTTGGAATTCACGATAGTCGAGCCCGGCGCGACGCAGTTTTTTGTCGTCGAGGTCAAATCCCAAAGGCCGTATCAAGTGAAGTGCAAATCCTGTGTTGGCGCAGAGGCGAATGATATTTCCAGTGTTAGGTGGGATTTCGGGTTGATAAAGCACAATGTCGAGCATGATTTAGTTTTCTTCGTGTATTTCCATCATTAAATCATCCGATAAGGTCTCTAACAGCTCACTCAGCGCTCTGCGAGAGAGCGACGCTGGGAGCGTCAAATCGGCGCGTGCATGAAATAGGTTGCTTGCCGCCATGGGCGCACTTTCGCAGTAGCTGTGCAGCGACTCTAGGTTAATCTCATGGGCGGCTAGCAAACTAGCGATCTCGCCAACAATACCGTGACGATCATTGGCGACGATTGAAATGCTGACCCTGTCTGTCACCCCGAGTTGGCGAGAGTCCCAACCTTCGATGCTCTCTTCGATGTGAACGCGGATTTTGTCTTTACCCAAATTACCAAGCTCGTCAACTAACGCATCTTTGCGGTTGGTACTGATGTCGACCATCAGTAGCCCCGCAAATTTGCCTCCTAGCCGAGTCATACTTGATTCCGTCCAGTTGCCTTGATGAAGGGCTAGAACATGCGCTATCCGTTCCACAATGCCGGGTCGGTCATTTGCGAGTATGGTCAAAACTAAATGGCTCGTGAGGGTTTTTTGCATGGGTATCTCTCTGCTGCGTTGGGCTGATAGTATGACACTTTTTACAAGCTCTGTTATAGCCTTCCGCACCGTTAAAAAACATCACAGGCGCTGGCTAAAAATCGCCCATTCAGCTATATTCTGACGCTGAAAACGAATGGGGGGAGAGTTATTATGCCGTTGAATATTCGCAGTGTTGGTTGGATACTTTTGCTTTGCGCGTCGCCTTTGTTAGCCGCGCAAACTCCGTTTGACGCAGCACTAAAGACGGCGGTCGACGGTGATCATCGACAACCCGAACACGTATTGAGGGACACATTTAGACACCCGTTCAAGACGATCAGTTTCTTTGGAATACAGCCGCATATGGCCGTGGTTGAGATTAGCCCAGGCGGCGGGTGGTATACCGATGTACTCGCAGCCTACCTAAAAGAAGGGGTGCTGTACGCCGCCCATGGGAGTTCAGAGGACCGTCGTCGTCGTGTCGCAAACCAGTTAGAGGCCCACAGAACTCGCAGTGAGCGGTACCCAGACATTTATAAAAACGTGAAGTTGGTTACGTTTGACGCCGCGTTGAATCAGCTAAATTCGCCTGAGGGAGCGGTGGATGCCGTGGTGACATTTAGGAACGTACATAACTGGTTGTCGTCTGGTAGCGACGCGAGCGCTTTTCGGTTGTTCTTTAAGACTTTGAAGCCCGGCGGGGTGTTAGGTGTTGTAGAACATCGCGCGCAACTCGACATAACACGTGAAACGATGCAAAAAACCGGTTACATGACGCAATCGGCAGTTATCGAATTAGCGGAGAGTGCGGGTTTTGTGTTTGAGAAAAGTTCTGAAATAAATGCCAACCCCCTCGATACGACTGAACACCCGCGCGGTGTATGGACGCTTCCTCCGAGGCTGGCACTCGACGACGACCGCCGTCAAGAATATTTGGCGATCGGTGAGAGTGATCGCATGACGCTGCGATTTAGAAAGCCCCAACTTTGATTGTCGTTCCTTATGAAAGACTTGGCGCGAGTACGCTCCGTGCAGTAGTAGAAGAATTTGTGTTGCGCGAGGGAACTGATTATGGCGATCAAACCATTTCGCTTGACACTAAAGTTACGCAGGTTGAGCGTCAGTTACAGCGGGGCGAAGTGGTTATTACCTATGATGAATCTCTCGAAACTTGTACATTAATGCGAGAGCGTGATTATCGGTCGTGGCTTCAGAAAAAACCATGACTCATTTTAATAAGAGCGAAGTGCACCGTCTTTTTGCCGACGTCCAGTCAGCGTTGTCGGCCAAATCACGGGTTTTCATTGGTTACAGTGGCGGCTTGGACTCGACGGTTCTGTTAACCTTAGCCTGTGATTTTTTTAGTCCCCAGCGCGTGGTGGCGGTGCATATTAATCATGGGTTGTCCCTGCACGCAGACGCTTGGCAAGCGCATGCGGCGGCTTACAGTGCGGCTTTGCGGGTCACATTTTCTTCGCATGCTGTCACCGTCTCTTCAAAGCACAATCTAGAAGCGACGGCTCGAAGCGAACGCTATGCTGTTTTTAGACGCGTGGTAGGGCCCAGTGATGTGCTACTTTTGGGTCACCATGCCGGTGATCAAGTGGAAACAGTGCTTTATAATTTGCTGCGTGGCTCGGGCGGACGAGGTTTGTCGGGTATCCCTAAGGTTCGTGAGCTTGGGACTGCCAAATTGCTACGACCTTTATTGGAAGTGACACGCGATGATTTGGTAGCGTTCGCGCGTAAGCGCCAGTTGAGCTGGGTCGAAGATGAAAGCAATAAAGATGTTCGCTTTGACCGCAATTATCTTCGACATCGGGTGATCCCTGTTATGGCTAAGCGCTGGGAGCGATTAGAGCAGCGCATCGTGGCAACTGCTAAGCAGAGTCAAGATGGTGAGTTATTAGCCCACTCAATTTTTATGAGTGATCTTGCGACGTTGGACCTGCAAGATGCGAGGGCAGGTCTGTCTGTGTGTAATGAGCGGTACTTACAGCTCGATGTGCATAGAAGAAACAATGTGATTCGTCATTTGCCGACGCTGTTGGGCCTGTCGCTGCCCAAACGAAGTTCCTGTGCAGAAGTAGAAAAGGGCCTCGTGCATGCGCGCTGCGATGCGTCCCCGATTGTTGCTTGTGAAGGTTATCAGTTTCGCCGTTACCGCCAACGTATTTATGTGGTGAGAGTCACGCATTGCCGCAATGGCGGGCCGCATATGCCTCTGCATTGGCACCCTAAACAGGCGTTGATGTTACCAAACGAGGGGGTATTATCCACTTCACAGACCGCTGGAGGCGGTTTGAAGTTGGCCGAGGATGTCTGTCTAAGGGTCGTATTTAAATCTGGGGGCGAACGCTGTAAGCCGGCGGGTAGGCGGCACTCTCAAACGCTAAAAAAACTCTTTCAAGAGTATTCTATTGAGCCGTGGTGGCGACCCCATGTCCCCCTGATCTATGCGGATGAAATTATGGTGGCTGTAGGCGACATTTGGGTTTGTGAGGGTTGGCAATCTGAGCCGGGGGAAACCGGTCTAAAAATTGGCTGGACATTCAACTCTATGTAGATCCAAGCGCCCATTTCTGTTAGCCTATTACACCATCTTGAGTTACGTGGGTTCTAGGCGTTATCCAAGCATTTACTGATGTTTTCCCGCAGATTCTCTGATAATTTGTCCGGTCGCTGACTAGGAATATTTATGTCGAGTTTTATATTTGTAACGGGCGGTGTAGTTTCGTCGCTTGGAAAGGGTATTGCGTCCGCGTCGCTCGGTGCGTTGCTAGAAGCACGAGGTTTGACCGTGACCATTCTAAAGTTAGACCCCTACCTCAACGTCGACCCTGGGACTATGAGCCCCTATCAGCACGGCGAGGTTTATGTGACTGAAGACGGCGCTGAAACTGATTTGGATCTAGGGCATTACGAGCGCTTTCTGCGGGCTAAAATGACGCAGAAAAATAACTTTACCAGCGGTCAGATTTACGAGACGATTCTTCGCAAGGAACGCCGAGGAGATTACCTTGGTGGCACTGTCCAAGTGATTCCTCACCTCACCGACGAAATCAAGCGACGCGTTCATGCGGGCGCTGGCGATGCAGATGTGGTGGTTGTAGAAATCGGCGGTACGGTTGGCGATATTGAATCACAACCTTTTTTGGAAGCGGTTCGACAATTGCGAGGCGAGTTGGGTCTTCAGCGGGCACTATTAATGCATCTCACTCTTGTGCCTTATATCGCTTCTGCTGGTGAGACGAAGACGAAACCGACGCAGCATTCGGTCAAGGAAATGCGTTCGATAGGTCTGCAACCTGACGTGTTGCTGTGTCGTTCCGAGGTGGAGATCGAAGAATCACAACGTCGAAAGATTGCACTATTTACTGACGTTGATGAACGTGCAGTTATACCGCTGATGGATGCGTCGACCATTTATCAAGTCCCGCGTATGCTGCATGAATGGGGTTTAGACCAGTATATCCTGGACCGATTTCACATCGACTTGCCAGCTGCTGACCTGCGAGAGTGGGACGCCGTGGTAGAAAACCAGCTAAATTCTGATGGCGAAATCAGCATTGCAATGGTTGGTAAATACATGGATTTATTGGATGCGTATAAGTCGCTGACTGAGGCTCTCGTGCATGCGGGCATTCAAAATAGAACAAAGGTGAAAATTCGTTATATTGATTCAGAGCATCTTGAGTCTGAACCAAGCTTAATAGCCGATGTGGACGGTATTCTCGTGCCGGGGGGCTTTGGAACCCGCGGCACTGAGGGGAAGATTTATGCGGTGCAAAAAGCCCGCGAATCACAGATACCTTACCTCGGGATTTGTTTGGGAATGCAAGTTGCAGTCATTGAATATGCGCGCAATGTGTGTGGCCTTTCAGACGCCAATAGCTCCGAGTTCAATCCTGATACTGAACATGCGGTGGTCGGTCTGATTGCCGAATGGATGACGTCTGAAGGGCACCTCGAGTTGCGCGATAATGAATCTGATTTTGGTGGCACTATGCGACTCGGCGCGCAACTCTGCCACTTATTGCCTGGCTCTAAAGCGCGCAAGATCTATGGCTCTGATACCGTCAAGGAGCGCCACAGGCACCGCTATGAGGTCAATAATCATTATTTGCCGACGTTACAGGCGGCAGGTCTTTCAGTGGGTGCTTTGTCCGAAGACCGCAATTTGGTTGAAGCCATCGAGTTACCCGATCACCCATGGTTTTTTGCCAGTCAGTTTCATCCAGAATTTAACTCTACGCCGCGCGATGGACATCCGTTATTTACCGATTTCGTGAAAGCGGCAGTGACCTACGCGGCGCGTCAAAACACATGACGCTGTTAACGAGCGTGAGTGTCGAAGTCGGAAAATTGCGGATTGCGAATGACGCGCCCATGGTGCTTTTGGGTGGGATGAACGTCCTTGAGTCAAGGGATATGGCCATGCGGGTGGCGGAAACCTATGTTGAAGTGACCCAAACACTATCCATTCCCTATATTTTTAAAGCCTCGTTCGACAAAGCTAACCGTTCGTCAGTTCATTCATTTAGGGGTCCGGGCTTAGAGGAGGGTTTGGAAATCCTTGCGGAGATCAAGCGCACCTTTGGCTGTCCGATCATCACTGATGTGCACGAAATTGATCAGGTCGGAGGATGTGCAGAGGTCTGCGATATTATTCAATTACCAGCATTTTTAGCTCGGCAGACCGATTTGGTGCAAGCCATGGCAACCTCTGGCACGCCGATCAATATTAAAAAACCACAGTTTTTGAGCCCCGCGCAAATGGCTAATATCATCGAAAAGTTTCGCGAATGCGGAAATGACCAATTGCTTCTGTGTGAGCGGGGTACCTGCCTTGGGTATGACAATTTGGTTGTCGATATGCTTGGGTTCCAAACAATGAAAGACGTCAGTGGTGGTTTGCCAGTGATTTTTGACGTAACGCATGCCCTGCAGTGTCGGGATTCGCGTGGCTACGCTTCAGGCGGGCGGCGTGAACAGGTAGTCGAATTGGCAAGGTCGGGTCTTGCTGTCGGTATCGCGGGTCTTTTTTTAGAGGCCCATCCAGATCCAGATCGCGCCATGTGCGATGGTCCAAGTGCGCTACCATTGAAATTCTTAAAGCCTTTTCTCGAGCAGATGCGAGCCGTTGACGACCTCGTTAAAGGGTTTTCTGAGTTGATTATTGATTGATTTTTAAGTTGCCGCTTAAAAACTTAGGTGGCCCTACCATTAAGTGTTGGAGATGAAAGGCTATGACGCACATTGCAGATATTCGCGCTTTTGAAGTGTTAGATTCGCGCGGTAACCCCACGGTGCAGGCGGAGGTTGAATTAATCAATGGCGTGGTGGCAACAGCTTTTGCCCCGTCTGGGGCCTCGACGGGGTCGCGTGAAGCATTGGAATTGCGTGACGGCGATGCGGGTCGTTACTTGGGCAAGGGGGTGCTTACTGCGGTCAATAATATTAATGTGCAGATACGCAAGCTCCTGATCGGCTTTGACGCCAGTGACCAACGAGCCATTGATCGCGCCATGATCGAAGCAGACGGTACTGACAACAAAGCGAATTTAGGCGCCAACGCGATTTTAGCGGTGTCGCTCGCCACCGCAAGAGCGGCGGCTGTTTCGGCAGGGGTCCCTCTTTACGCGCATATCGCCACGCTGAATGGCACGCCAGGTATCTATAGCATGCCAGTGCCGATGATGAATATCCTTAATGGAGGCGAACACGCCGACAATAACGTCGATATTCAGGAATTTATGGTACAACCTGTCGCGGCGAAAAGTTTTTCTGAGGCGCTGCAAGTTGGCACTGAGATCTTTCATGCATTAAGGCGTGTTCTTTCCGGTAAAGGGCTAAACACTGCTGTTGGTGATGAAGGGGGATTTGCGCCTAATCTGTCGTCCAATTCGGCTGCGCTTGCGGTGATCAAAGAGGCGGTTGAATTAGCAGGCTATGCGCTTGAGAGCGATGTGACTCTGGCACTTGATTGCGCCGCTTCTGAATTTTACCGAGACGGGCATTATGACCTCAGTGGCGAGGGGAAGCGGTATACCTCTGAAGGGTTCAGTGATTTTTTAGCCGAGTTGACAGAAGAGTATCCAATTTTGTCCATCGAGGATGGGCTGGATGAATCGGACTGGGCCGGTTGGAAGTACCAGACGGACAAGCTCGGTGATACGATTCAGTTGGTGGGCGATGATCTTTTTGTTACCAACACCGATATATTGAAGCGCGGTATTGACGAGG
This sequence comes from uncultured Cellvibrionales bacterium, assembly GCA_913031145.1. GTDB lineage: Bacteria > Pseudomonadota > Gammaproteobacteria > Pseudomonadales > Porticoccaceae > TMED48. The sequence goes on from CAJWCO010000001.1 coordinate 62,826, forward strand.
GTGTCGCCAATGCTATTTTAATTAAGTTTAATCAAATCGGGACGCTGAGCGAGACACTGGACGCGATTCAGATGGCGAAAGAATCCGGCTATCGTGTCATCATCTCACACCGGTCAGGTGAAACAGAAGACACGACAATTGCTGACCTAGCAGTCGGCACTGCCGCTGGGCAAATCAAAACAGGCTCCCTGTGTCGTTCAGATCGGGTGGCCAAGTACAATCGCTTGTTGCGCATTGAGGCAGAATTAGGCTCCGAAAATGCGCCGTATAAAGGGCGTGACGAACTTCTCCGCTAACGACAAGGGTGAAGGCTGGGCAGGGGCGAAGCAATGACGAAGTGGGTGTTGGTGTTGTTGATTACTATGCTGTTTGCGCTGCAAACCCAGTTGTGGTTTGGCGAAGGCAGTTTGGCGCACAAGGCCGAGTTAGAGGCTCTTTTAGAAGAAAAAGAAACTAAAAATCAGCATCTTAGGCAGCGTAACGAAGACATTGCTAAGCAGATTATCGGCCTGAAAAATGGTCTTGATTCAGTCGAAGAAAAAGCGCGAGAAGACTTGGGTATGATCAAACGCGGGGAAGTTTTTTACTTGGTAACTGACAAGCAGACAGAAGGTGCTGTTAATGAGTCATCACGCTAACGCGGCGGGGCTCAATTGAGTCGACAACGCGAGTGGATGATTGTGCCTGCGGCAGGTGTGGGTCGTCGATTCTCGGAGCGTATGCCGAAGCAGTTTTTCCCCCTCAACGGGCAGACCGTCGCACAGCTGTGCTTAGATAAATTACTGCGCGTGCCTGACGTTGAGCAGGTAATTGTGCCGTGTGATATGGGTAACCCTAACTGGTCTGATATGCCCGCCCGCAACGATGCGCGCGTTCGTTTGATTGCTGGGGGATGCAATAGGGCTGAGTCCGTGTACCAAGGCCTTCTTGCGATTTCAGATGTAGCAGAAAAACATGATTGGGTTTTAGTGCATGATATCGTCAGGCCCTGCGTAACGCTTGGAGCAATAGCGCGTCTTAAACAGGAGGTCAGCGCGCATTCTGTAGGCGGGATATTGGTAGCACCTGTTTCGGATACATTAAAGATAGTCGATGCCAAGGGCGTGATTGTGGGGACTCAGGATCGACAGGACTATCGGTTGGCACAAACGCCGCAGATGGTTCGTTACGGTGAGCTTTACGCGGCCATGGGGGTGGTTCTTGCGAGTACCAAAGTGACCACAGATGAGGCCGAGGCGCTCGAAATAGCAGGACGGCCTTTGTTGGCGGTTCAGGGTCGATCCGACAATATAAAAATTACGCGTTATGAAGATTTACAGGTAGCTACCGCCATTTTAAAGGCACAGGAGGAATCAGTGTGCGTATAGGTCACGGATACGATGTGCATGCGTTCGGCATTGGGTCAGAGTTGATTCTTGGGGGCGTCAAGATCCCTCACAGTCATGCCCTCGTTGCCCACTCTGACGGTGATGTAGTGGTCCATGCGCTCATGGATGCCGTGCTGGGAGCGTTGTGTCTTGGCGATATTGGAACCCACTTTCCCGATACAGATCCTCGCTATAAGGGCTGTGACAGTCGAGTCCTGTTGGCCGAGGTGGTCGTGATGATGATGACGCATGGTTATCGACTGGCTAATGCAGATGTGACCATTGTGGCTCAGGCGCCCAAGATGGCCCCCTACTTGAGCTCTATGCGCGACCATTTGTCCCGCGACTTGCAAATTTTGGTAGAGCAAATCAATATCAAGTCGACGACGACGGAGTACCTCGGATTTGTCGGACGTGGTGAAGGGATTTCTTGTCATGCTGTGGTTCTGATTGAGCCGGTTTAGGTCTGAGCTTTAGCGGAAATGGTCATCGATTACGGATTCGATTTTCATCATTTGCCACGTCTGCATGAGCCACTCGGACGCGGGCAGATAAGGCGTTATGTAGAGGATTTCCAGGTCGACGAAATCCTCGGCTTTGAACCCTCAGGAGAAGGTGAGCATCAACTTCTTCGTATTCGTAAGCGCAATCAAAATAGTCGCTGGGTCGCTGCGCAGATCGCGGATTTAGCAGGTGTCCAGATCGGTGACGTAGGCTTTTGCGGTTTGAAGGACCGCAGCGCTGTGAGCACGCAGTGGTTTAGTCTTTACGTGCCTGCGCGCGAGGTGCCGGCATCCCAATTAGCGCACCTTGATTTTGATCTCATCACCACTCAGCGGCACCATAAAAAATTGCGCCGAGGGATGCATGCTGGAAACTATTTCAGCCTTGTTGTGCGCGATTTTCACGCTGATCATGCAATGCTCGATAAGCGTTTGAAGCGTCTTTGTGAGGGTGGCGTACCAAATTACTTTGCTGAGCAGCGCTTTGGCCATGCAGGGGGTAATCTTGTTCAAGCTCAGCGGTTAATCGATGCAGGTAAATTGCGCGGTGATCGCCACGGTACGGGTATGTATTTATCGGCAGCCCGCGCTTGGTTATTCAATTTGGTTCTAGCGCAGCATGTCGCCAATGACCGCGCTGGCGACTGCGCTTTAGTCGGCGAAACAGGACCCTTGTGGGGGCGTGGTAGAACGGTCGCTCTTGCACATCTTGTGTCTATTGAAGCCGAGGTATTGGCCGCGTGGCCTCAATGGCGCCATGCGTTGGAGCATGCGGGATTGGGGCAAGAGCGTCGCGAGCTCTTGTTACGGCCCCGTGATTTGTCTCTGGATTGGTTGCAGCCGGCACAGTTTAAGATTCAATTTACGTTGCCCAAGGGCTGTTTTGCCACTGCGGTATTGCGTGAAATCGGCGAATTTTTTCGCCCCTAAAGAGAACCTCTGTGCTATATTCATGCGCAGTTATTTTTAACCGCACTGGCACGTTTGAGTGTCCGGTCGCAAACGTTCAGAAAATTGGGGTGACGGTGAATTCGATTGATTTAGCAGGTGTGGGCATGACATCGCAACGCACTCGCGGTCGTTTGATTACGCGTTTGCAAGAACAAGGCATTAGCAATCACGCCGTACTCGAGACGATTAGAATGACCCCTCGCCATATTTTTTTGGATGAGGCTTTAGCGCACCGTGCATATGAAGACACTGCTTTGCCAATCGGTTATTCGCAGACCTTGTCTCAACCCTATATTGTTGCGCGTATGACTGAACTATTGTTGGCCTCGGGCCCGCTCGAAAAGGTTTTAGAGATTGGTACCGGTTCGGGGTATCAAACTACGATTCTTGCTCAGTTGGTTGAGCACGTGTATACAGTTGAACGGATCGAGCCGCTGTTAGTGAAAGCAAAGGCTCGGTTTCGTAAGCTGGGTCTTCGGGGGATTGTTGCAGAGCTTTCTGACGGTAGTTTTGGTTGGCGTAAACAGGCGCCATTCAATGCCATCATCACGACGGCAGCACCGCAACAAGTGCCCGACGAGCTGTTGCGGCAGCTGGCGCCAGACGGTGTGCTGGTAATCCCAGTTGGCAACGATAAAGAGCAGCATCTTCGGGTTTTAAGGCGCGTTGGGGACTCTTATGATTTTGATGAAGAAGTGGTTGAAAAGGTCAAATTTGTGCCGCTCTTGGGTGGTATCTCGCGTTAGTGCAGTAGTTCGTTGAAAGGCTTCTCTGGCGTGCTCTTTGCTAAAGGTATGGCGATGGGTGCGGCCGACATGGTGCCAGGTGTGTCGGGTGGAACGGTGGCTTTGATCACGGGTATCTACGGCGAACTGGTTGATAGTATAAAGGCCATTGACCTATCGGTTTTGAAGACGCTCCGACATCAGGGTGTTCGCGCGGCTTGGGAATACATTAATGGGACCTTTTTACTCACTTTGGTCGCCGGAATTGCGAGCAGCGTGCTGGTGCTCGCGCAGTTAATAGATTATCTGTTGCGAGTTCATGGCTTGCTGTTGTGGTCGTTTTTTTTCGGCGTAATTGCGGCATCTTCACTTTTTCTTTTGCGCACGCAGCGCCCAAGGTACTGGTACCATTGGTTTTTGTTGGGCATTGGTATGATGATTGCGGTGGCCCTATCGCAGTTGCCAATCATTCCTATTGGCAACAGTTATGGTGGATTATTTTTGGCCGGCACTGTGGCTTTTTGCGCGATGATCATTCCGGGACTTTCGGGCACGTTGTTACTGGTTGCCATGGGGTTGTACCCGACAATTGTTGAGGCAATTGCTGAATTTCACCTGCAGGTCTTGCTAATTTTTTGTGCTGGCGGCGCGATGGGTCTGTTAGTGTTCAGTCGCGTGTTATCTTGGTTGATGCGCGCGTATCAGACGGAATTAATTGTCACAATGTCCGGATTTTTAATCGGCAGCCTTCCTTTGGTGTGGCCATGGCAAGTTTCGTTGGCAAGTTCAAGCGAGGCTCTCTCGCCAATGACGTCGGCGAAGCTATGGCCGGCAGATTACGCGGTGCAGACACAGATGAATCCTCAGACGCTGGAGTGTATTCTTTTCCTTAGCGCTGGATTACTTTTGGTAGCGGCTATAGGTGTGTTGAATAATCGGTCGCTGCAAGAAAAATCATCGGAAAAATAATGTAGTGTTGATTCGACTGGCATTTTTTTGGTTTTTAACGGGGATATTGTTAGGTTGCACGCAGCAGCCTGCAGCGGTATCGAGCCTCGAAGTTCCTGCGCACAAAAAAATTGATACGCATCAGGTGCTGACAGGCGATACGCTTTATTCAATAGCGTGGCGCTATGATTTAAATGTGCGACGTCTTGCTGCCGCGAACGGAATGACCCAGTCGGCAACAATCTATCCGGCCCAGATATTGACGTTAGACATGCGTCTGTCGGAGTCGTCGAAAGCGACCCTTAAATCACCGTCCAAGACCGTCTTGCCCCGTAAAGATATGTCCAGCACTCCCGTCTCTACGCGCATAGAATCGAGTTCTTCGACGCCTAAAAAATCGGTTTCGGCGTTGCTTAAATCGGAGCCGAAGCGGCCCAAATTGCCGTTGACTGCGCCAGCTACCATTTTGTCGAATCAACGGGGCGCGCAAAAGGTTGTTAAAAGTGCGTCAGTTGGAGGGTGGCAATGGCCAGTCCGTGGACGTGTCATAGAGCGCTTTAATTTGCCAAAATTACGTAAAGGAATCAAGATTAAGTCTGTCAGCGGGGCAGCGGTTCGATCTTCAGCTCCGGGAGAAATAGTCTATGCTGGAAACGGATTGAGAGATTACGGAAAATTGGTTATCATAAAGCACAGTGAAATTCTGCTGAGTGCGTATGCGCACAACGACCAGCTTTTAGTGTCCGAGGGTCAGCGCGTAGAAGGGATGCAGATTATATCCAAGTTGGGTTCGTCAGGAACTCTGCACTTTGAGATCAGGAAAGATGGGAGCCCAGTGGACCCTCATGTTTATTTGACCAAGTAGAGTCTGGCTAAGCTGACACCATGGGTCGCAAGGAACGCGGCAAAAAATGATGATGAATGCAAAGGAGTTGCAAAAAGATATGGAAAGTCTACTCAAGGAAGAGCGCACGGATGTGCGACACAACACCTCCAAAGATACCCCAGCTCAACGAACCGCCAGTCCAGATGTTATGGCGCTGTACTTAAAAGAGATTGGGTGAACGCCATTACTCACCGCGCAGCAAGAAATATCTTATGCTCAGGCGTACCGCAACGGTGATACGACGGCAAGAGCACGGCTGATTGAAAGCAACTTGCGTCTGGTGGTAAAGATTGCCCGGCGCTACGTTAATCGTGGTTTAGACCTTTTAGATTTAATCGAAGAAGGTAATCTCGGTCTGTTGCGGGCGGTGGAAAAGTTTGATCCGAACCTGGGTTACCGCTTTTCGACATATGGCACTTGGTGGATTCGCCAAATGATCGAGCGTGGTCTAATGAATCAGTCACGAACGATCAGGATGCCGGTGGATATAGCGAAAGATCTTAACGCCTGTTTACGGGCATCTCGAAAGCTGGCTCAGCGCAAAGATCATGAGCCAACTATTGCCGAAAATAGCGGTTGAAGTAAGTAAGCTTGAGGCTGAGGTCAGAGATTTATTTGTAATGAACGAGCGAGTTTCTAAGGTGAGTTTGGACATAAACGACAGTTTCAGTAGTTTAAATGATGTGAGTGAGGCAACCCAACAGTCAGTGCCTTGTAAAACTGCCGAGCAAGAAAATTTCTTGGCACTGTTGCAAACGTTAGTCATGGACTTGCCAGAGAAACAACGACAAGTCCTAGTTGAACGCTTTGGTTTGATGCATCATTCCGAGGAAACATTGGAGCAAGTTGGGGCCGAAGTTGGGATGACCCGCGAGCGTGTACGTCAGGTGCAACTTGATGGGCTAGCTCGACTCAGAGTTCTGATCAGAGAGCACGGCTTAAACAGCGAAATGCTCCTGAGTCTTGGTTAGAACGCGCTGCGCAACAAGGTGAATCGACATCTGATTACCGTTCGGCGGCTAACCCTGCCACAGAGGCTCAGGCGCATCCTGTTGCGGCTCGCGCGCTAAGCGTGCGGGCCGCAAAATTACTTAGGATCAAGATGTCTTTTTTGTTATACTCCGCGCCGTTCTTTTCACACTGTTCACGATAGGATCTCTTATGAATATGTTGATTTACCCGCCACTACTCGGCGTTTTTGGCATGCTTGCGGCCGTTGTTATTTATTCTTTGGTGATGCGCTATTCAGAAGGCGATGCGCAGGTCAAAAAGATTGGCGATCAAATTCACAAAGGCGCTCTCGCTTTTATGAAAACCGAATACCAATATCTGTTGGTCGTAGTGGCTGTTCTTGTTGTTTTGGTGGGCATTTTTCTTTCTAAAGAATCTGCAATTGCTGTGGCTGTTGGGGCGGCATGCTCCTCGCTAGCGGGTTTCATAGGAATGTATGCGGCGACCAAGGCTAATGTAAGAACAGCGACCGCGGCCCAGCAAGACGGGGCAGCAGCAGCTTTGACGGTCTCTTTTTATGGCGGCTCAGTGATGGGTCTATGCGTAGCGTCCTTGGGATTGATTGGACTTGGCACATTATATTACTTCTTTAACGAGTCACACGTGCATGCGCTTGAAGGATTTGGAATGGGTGCTTCAGTTGTGGCGCTATTCTCGAGAGTTGGGGGTGGTATCTTCACTAAAAGTGCCGATATCGGAGCGGACTTGGTAGGAAAAATTGAAGCGGGTATCCCCGAGGACGACCCCCGAAATCCTGGCGTAATTGCGGATAATGTGGGCGATAACGTCGGAGATGTTGCTGGCATGGGCTCAGATATTTTTGAATCCTACTGCGGCGCTATGATCGCTTCGATTGCAATTGCGTACACATTAAACAATAGCGACATGATGGCGTTGCCGTTGATTTTGGCGTCAATCGGATTGGTGGCATCGATATTGGGCATCTTAATTGTCAAGGCGCGTTCGGGGACTTCGCCCGCCAACGCATTGCGGTCGGGGACACTTCTGGCGCCATTGATCTTTATTGGCTTTGCTTATGTTGTCGTTGACCAACTTGCAGGTGTCGCCATAGCTGTTTGGTATAGCGTCATTTGTGGTGCCGTCGGCGGTGTACTTGTGGGTTTGATTACTGAGTATTACACCGGTGGAACACCCGTCAGAAAGATCGCGGAATCAGGCGAGACAGGCTCTGCTACGGTAATGATCTCCGGTCTTGCTGTTGGTATGGAGTCAGTGGTGCTTCCAATTTTAGTTTTAGCGACTGTGATCTACACGTCCACTGAACTGGCCGGCGTTTATGGTGTCGGTATAGCGGCTGTTGGAATGTTGTCTACCGTGGGTATTACCATGGCGATTGATGCCTATGGCCCTGTTGCTGATAATGCAGGCGGTATTGCGGAGATGGCAGGAATGGGAGAGGATGTCCGTGAGATTACAGACTCTTTAGACGAGTTGGGCAACACTACAGCCGCGATTGGTAAGGGATTTGCAATCGGAGCCGCGGCATTGGCTGCGCTGGCGATCATTTCTGCCTATGCAGCGGTCGTCAAGGCGAATCACCCCAGTTTTTCACTGGCCCTGACAGAACCCGTAGTTCTTGTTGGAATGTTTATTGGGGGCGCGGTTCCTTTCTTGATTTCGTCGATTACCATGCGAGCTGTGGGCGATGCGGCGTTCGAGATGATCAACGAAATCAGACGTCAATTTCGTGAGATTAGTGGGTTAATGGAAGGTACCGCTGATCCCGACTCAGATAAGTGCGTCGAGATTGCCACCAAAGCGGCATTAAAAAAGATGCTCCTACCCGGAATCATTGCGGTTTCAATGCCAGTGATTGTCGGTGTGGGGCTCGGCGCTGAAGCGCTTGGTGGTATGTTAGCAGGGGGGCTTCTGGGATGCGTCTCACTCGCGTTGATGATGGCTAACGCCGGAGGTGCTTGGGATAACGCTAAAAAGTACGTCGAAAAGGGTAACCTTGGAGGCAAAGGGTCTGACACGCATGCAGCGGTCGTGGTGGGTGATACTGTGGGTGATCCATTCAAAGACACCTCTGGACCCGCGATGAATATTCTCATCAACGTTATGGCGATTGTGAGTTTAGTGATTGCCCCGCTATTGAGCTTATAGTCGACCAATACGCTAACGTAAGTAGAGCGAAGAGGCAATGCCAGCGGCGCAGTTATGTGGCTGGCTCTTGAGGCGTTAATGATGAGCCGTAACATTCGCATTGCCATGTTAATGGCTACCGTTGTCGTTCTTTGGATGGTCAGTGGCCTTTGGGTGTCCTCGGACAACGACCCGGCAGCCGAACAGGATGAGAGCAAAGCGGTTAATCTTACGCAGGTTCAAGCAGGATGGTATGTTGAAAAAACCTACCGTCCGGTCTTAGAGGTGCAGGCGGCGACTGTCGCCCACCGCGATGTCGTCGTTAAAGCGCAATTGGCCGGTAATATTGTGGCCGTTTTAGCGGATCGTGGCGCATTTGTTCGGTCTGGTGAGACCATCTGCGAAGTTGACACGGAAGATCGCTCGAGCATTCATCGCAGCGCCCAGGCGGCAGTCAGTCGAGCTGAAATTGAGCATCGCGGCGTTTTGAGTTTGGATAAAAGCGGCTTTCAGTCTGACTTGGCAATTGCACGATCATCTGCCGAATTGGAAGCGGCCCGTGCGCAGTTGGCGGGGGCTCGTGAGGCGCTTGACAACCTGCGAGTGGTCGCCCCGTTTGATGGGATTTTAGAAGAACATTTTGTCGAACCCGGTGATTATGTTTCCCCCGGCGCGCCCTGCGGACGTGTCGTTGAACTAGACCCCATGCGGGTCAAGGCGCATGTTTCAGAAGCGAACATACACGCATTAACGCTTGGCCAAAGGGCGAAATTTGTCGATAGCCATGGCCGCCAACACCTCGCATCAATCACCTATTTAGGGCGCACATCGGACCCTACTCTACGCACTTATCGCGTTGAAGTTGAGATCAGCAATCCTAATTTGGCGTTGCGTTCGGGTATGTCTGGATCTCTCGTTATTGACGGGTCTGAGGTCAGTGCACAGTTGATACCGGGGGCCATGTTATTGCTCGATGACGCTGGCGCTACGGTGGTGAAAACCCTTTCTGAGCAAAACCGTGTGGCCAGTAAGGTGGTGGATATCATGGGCCAAAGCGATAAGGGTATTTGGGTTCGAGGGTTGCCGAGTCGGATTGCACTCATTACTGTGGGGCAGAATTACGTAGTTGAAGGCGAGCATGTTGCGCCGCGTTTTGACGCCGAATCCACCAGCCGTTTGCAGCCAAGGTAAACGACGAGGTGGCTTTTATTGACCGTATTATTGGTGCCCCCCGGGTTGTCTTGTTTGTCATGGCATTGGTCGTGTTATTTGGATTGATGGCACAAAATAACCTGCCAATTGAAATGGAACCCAATATTGATGTACCGGTTGCGCTTGTTGTCGTCCGACACGAGGGTATTTCACCCGAAGACGGCGCACGTTTATTAGTCAGACCCATCGAAAAAGAGATTAAAACGCTCGAAGGACTTGACGAGGTCAATGCGTCTGCGCGGGAAGATGCGGTTTATATCATTGTCAAATTTGACGTCGCTGTGGATACAAAGAAAGCGCTCTCTGACCTTCGGGACGCTGTCGACCGCGCGCGTGCCGAGTTCCCCGCAGATACCGATGAGCCGCTGGTCAGTGAGATTAGTATTCAACCGCCAGAGGTGGTCATAACATTTTCTGGAGACGCTGCGTCTCAGCGAGAATTAATTCAAATAGCAAAATATTTTCAGAGAAAAATAGAAAAATTACCCGACGTTTTAGAAGCAAAATTGACCGGACATCGCGAAGAAGTCGTTGAAATTGTGCTCAAGCCAGAACGCCTCCAGCAGTTCCGGATCACGTTTGACGAAGTGGTGCGAAGTGTTAATGCCAACAATCTGATCATCCCTGCAGGTGAGATGGATTCGGGCGCTGGCCGTTTCAGCGTCAAAGTACCTGCGTTAATTGAGACAGAGGCAGATATCCGTGGTTTACCTATCCGCAGTAATGCGGAGGGTGTGATAACGCTGAGTGACATTGCCTTGATCCGGCGCACATTTAAAGATGCGCGTGGGTTTAGTTTATTTAACGGCGTCAGCACCACAGCCATTGATGTGAAAAAGCGTAACGGAGCTAACTCGATTGAAACCATTCAGGCCGTTCGTGACCTTATAGAGCATGACCGCGCATCGTTTTCGCAAGAAATCGCCATCGATTTTATTTTTGACACTGCACCTTATGCGAAATCATTGGTCAGTGAGTTGTCGGGAAATATTTTAACGGCGATGAGTTTGGTGTTTATTTTAGTCGTTGCTACCTTAGGAGTTAGGTCGGGTTTGCTGGTGGCGTTTGGGGTACCTTTTTGTCTGTTAGGTGCGTTGATTGTTATTTCTTTTCTTGGTTATAGCTACAATTTTGTTGTCATGTTTGGTTTGCTTTTGTCGTTGGGCATGTTGATAGACGGTGCCATTGTCGTCGTGGAGTTTGCCGATGCCAAGATGGCTGAAGGAGCATCCGCGAAAGAAGCCTATGGGCTTGCGGTTAGACGCATGGGATTACCCGTGGCGGCGTCTATTGGTACAACATTAGCGGCTTTTTCACCGCTGTTGTTTTGGCCGGGAACGACGGGAAAATTTATGGCTTACATGCCCGTCACGGTGTTTGCTGTGCTCCTTTGGTCGCTACTTTATGCTCTGGTGTTCGCACCCACTCTGGGTGTGGCGATGTCGAAGGTGCAGTCAAAAGAGTCGATCGCATTAACACCGACAAGCGCACCTGCCGTGGGCATTCGCTGTTTTTCGTTTATTTCACGGCAGTATCTCTTACTTTTGTCTATTGCAATTCGTCATCCGCTCAAAAATACCTTTATTGCGCTAACTTTTTTATCCGCAGTATTTATGGGTTACTCGAAGTTCGGCGCAGGCGTGGCGTTTTTCACTGATTCTGAGAACCAATTTGGTACCGTTATAGTGCGTGCTCAAGGCAATTTTTCGGTCATGCAAAAACGGCAGCTGACTGAGCAAGTGCAGACGCGCATCAGGGCATTTAACGAGGTTCGACAATTGCATGTGTCGAGCGACGAGACGTGGGTAGTTGCAAAGGATACCAGTCGTGATCAGATCAGCGTTTTTTATGTTGAATTAGTGCCCAGCAACGAGCGCGAGAGAAGTAGCCGCGAGGTGTTTTCTGCCATTCAACAGGCCACAGAAAATGTGCCTGGAATTTTAGTTTCTGCCAAAAATGTTGAAAATGGGCCCCCAGTGGGCAAGGATTTGCAGATTCAAATTTCTTCAACCGACCGAGCTTCAATGTATCAGACAAGTGCTTTTATTCGACAGTGGATCGATAAAAATGTTGCAGGCTTACGCGATTTAGAAGACACAATGCCGCTTCCAGGCGTGCAATGGGAAATGCATGTTGATCGTTCTAAAGCGGCCATGTCTGGCGTTAGCGTGGCGACGGTCGGGCAAGCCGTACAATTGGTCACTAATGGTTTGCTCGTCGGACAATTTCGTCCGAATGATGCGGACGAAGAGATCGAGATACGCTTGCGTTATCCCGCGCGTTTGCGGCACTTGTCGGCACTTGATGAACTCTTCGTAGAGTCCGCCGCGGGTTCGGTGCCTGTCAGTCATTTTACGCAGCGATTACCTGCTCCACGGGTCGATGTAATCCAACGGTTGGACATGCAGGAGTCTGTCATGGTTATGGCCTTTACCGAAGAGGGATATTTGATTGATGACCAGACGCGGCAAATTAGCGCGTGGTTGAAAGCGCAAAATTTTCCGGCAGATGTCGAGGTCAGGCTTCGCGGAGCAAATGAAGAACAAGCCAAGTCAGCGAGTTTCTTACTCACCGCCTTTACGTTGGCCATGGGTTTAATGTTGGTGATGATGCTTGCGCAGTTCAACAGTTTTTATCAGGCATTTTTAATTCTTTTTGCCGTGGTGTTATCAACGGCAGGGGTCATGCTTGGGTTACTCCTTACCAAAGGTATTTTCAGTATCACACTGACGGGCATTGGTATTGTGGCGCTCGCGGGTATTGTTGTGAACAACAATATTGTGCTGATTCATACGTACAATTTTATTCGCGCTAGCCAGCCGGAGCTCAGTTTAGAAACCGCTGTTTACGAAGCGGCGAAGTCGCGTTGGCGACCTATTATGTTGACGTCGATTACGACGATCGTCGGTTTACTCCCCTTGGCGAATGGTATCAGTGTAGATATTGTTAACCGTACGTGGGAAGAAAATGGGATGATCGTCTCGTGGTGGCAACCCTTGGCGAGCACCATTGTGAATGGCCTCACAGTCTCCACTGTCATGACGCTGTTGCTAACGCCAACCTTGTTAATGGTGCCGAGTGCGCTAAAGTATCGGTTTAAAGCCATGTGGCCATCGTCTTCAGCGTCCTAAGTGGTCTAAAAAGTGCATCTTAGAACAAATATATCTCTAGGTTTATACCGCCTGTATCACCTGTATAACGCAGGGTTAGTGCTTTTTTGCGGCTACCGCTGGGCACTCGAGGGTGGATTTTATTCGCTCGCTCCGTCTTACTATGGGGGGCTATTTTTGATTGCGTTAGCGCCGCTAGTGAATGTGTTCTTTTCTTATGATGCACAAAATGAGGAGAGCCACGCAGGTGTTCGCCTACCTCGCGTGTCTGCATTCGTGATGCTGGGGAGCGCTTGGGTATTGCTAGGAGTGCCGCAAGTGGATTGGATAGTTGGACTCTGGTTGATGGGTATTGCAGGTTTTTTTCTTACTACGTATGCGGTGGATTGACGACTGAGATGCGTGTTCCGTTGCACCTCTTAGTCGCCTGATACAAACGCTTACTGCTTGGATGGGTGTCGATCCGCTACTGAGACCATAAGTCCATTGAACGGTCGCATTCCCCAAATGGTGCGATGAGTCCAACCTGCACCTGTATTTTTCTATACAAGTGCGAAGATAAAATGCGCGGTGCTTACCATGGACAATTGTGTTAAATATGCGGTAATTTTTCTATATGGGTTACAACTTTTTCGATAGCAGGTTACACCGTTTACACAGCGCTTTAACAGTGGCTCTTTTCTCCGGTTCGGTTTTAGCGGTCACAATTTTGCGAGGGTTCGAGGGTTCGAGGGTTCGCATTTTCTATCACGCACTGCGAAACGTGACCGGCTAACTGCAGTTCGCGTTTATGCGTGTTATTTGATACCCTTTAAAGTCGCATGAATGCGGGTCGAGGTTAGTTTGAAAGCCAGTAAAAATGCTATGCGCAGAGAATTGCAGCGCAAAACAGCGGAGTTTTTAGAGCGCGGCGGTGAAATTAAACAGCACCATGCAGGCGATTCTGGGGAGCGTGCTGACCAGCCTCGGTCTAGACCCGTTTTTGTGAGCGGTCAACAGCCTCAAGAGCGCACCTATCTCAACGAGCTTGTGTTGGAACTGGACAGCCGCAAGAGGAAAACGAAATCCCCAGCGGCGTCGAAAGCAGTGTCGCGACCGCGTAAAAAAATTATTTATGATGATTTTGGAGAACCCCTGCGGGAGGTTTGGACAGAGGGGTGATATGAGGTGTCTGAACTTTCACAATCAAGTTTTTCGGCCAAGCAGTGGCTCTTTTCTTATGGCACGTTGCAGGTAGCATCGATTCAATTACGTATATTTGGCAAGTTAGTAAAAGGGCGTCGTGATACCCTCTGTGGTTATCGGGTCCAACATCTTGCAGTCGACGATCCACTCGAGAGGCATGCACTGGGTATTGACCACTATCCAATATTGGTGCCTTCAGGGTATCAATCTGATTGCGTAGAGGGCTTTGTTTATGCCTTGACTGAGCCGGACCTACTGTGCGCAGACAGCTACGAAGGTAATGACTATCGCCGTGTTGTGAGCCAACTTGACTCGGGTTTGTCGGCTTGGGTATATATTGCGGCTGACAGTTGTGCACCTTAGCTCAAGCGACGTGACGCGAATAACAGCGGCATTTTCTGTTGGCATTTCTTAAGTGGCGAAAAATCCCGAAATTGCAGAGCTATCGTGCGTGTTGCGGCTGCCTTCGTTAGAGCGTTAGAAATGCTGCCAAAAAAGACTATATGGCTCTTTCGTGCGGTGTTTAAGGACATCTTCTGTGGGCGAACCCTTTGCGTTCACATACCGATAATTCCGTATCAATACCCCGGTCACCCTGTTCGACCATCCAGTTTTCTAAATACCTTTTAAGGGATTTTACGGACATTTTGTAATCTGGCTGGTCGATAAGATTGATTTGTTCAAAGGGGTCATTGATCACGTCATACAGTTCGTACTCAGGGCGCGTCACGTAGCGGGCATAGCGGTCGTTGCCCAGCTTTTTTTCGGCGGCGAGTTCTTCTTTGAACCAAGGGTCTTGGGTCAGAATATTTGAGAAATTGCCGTCGGCCATAAGGTTATGGATTAGTTTAAGACGTTTACTTCGTATCGATCGGATCGGATAAGCCGCGCCATAATGAACGTTCAAGCTGGTTTGAATACCATATACATAGACTTTGTGTTCCGTCTGTTCGCCCAACAAAACAGACTTAAAACTACTACCATCTGTATTCGCCGGTACCGTATTGTTGACGATGTCGGTGAGCGTTGGAATTACGTCCACGTACTCTATCATGGCGTCAGAGACCGTATTGGCTGTTATTTTTCTCGGCCAGCGCACAATAAAAGCTGTTTTTAAGCCGCTGTCGTAGGTGGTCCATTTGCCAAAAGGCAAACTACTCCCTTGCTCCGTGGTAAAGATAAAGATCGTATCGTTGTGTAAGCCCAATTTTTTTAGTTCGTCATCCACAAGGCCCACTTCACGATCGAGGTCAGAAACTTCTGCAAGATACGCTGATAGGCGTTCCCGCAGACTCTGTGTGTCATTAAGGAAGGGAGGTACTTGGAGTGCATTTGGAGGGTATTGTGTCGCATCGCCACGACTCCATGGCTCATGCGGATTAGCTGACGCCACAATCAGGAAAAAAGGTCGCGTTTTATCTCTTGCCATAAATTGTCGGGTGATTTCAATCCCAAACGAAGACTCCCCCGTTGCGCCTTTGTTTGCTTTGCCCGCCCTAATAAACGGGTAGGCTTTTCCCGGAAAGACGTGCCCTTTACCTGCCAAGCCAACGCGGTAGCCCATGTCTCTAAAATAGTGAGCAACACTTTTGACGCCATCATGAACACGCGTGTGATTACCAAAAGCGCCGCTACGAACAGGATAAAGACCCGTGTAAAGCTGTTGACGAGTTACTGCGCACATGGCTGTAGTGGTAAATGCATGCGAGAACATCATACCCTCTCGAGCGAGTTGGTCAATGTGGGGGGTGCGCGCATTTTTGGGTGCATAGTCACTACGTTGATGGTAGGCACCCACATCAAACCAGCTCATATCGTCGGCGAGAAACAAAACAATATTCGGATATTTAGGCGCGATTTCCGACTTCATAGACTCTGACGTTGCAGAACTCAACGTCAGGCAAAAGTAAGCACTGAAAATGGCGATTTTTATAACGCTGGACATTATTAACTTGCCTGTCAATGAGATCATGTCGGCACCGCTTTTATCTTTGTTCGAGTTGCTATGGACGTCGTCGATGCTCGTATCATCAGCTCAAAAGGCAGTTCGCGAGTGCTTGATGCGGGATCTAAGCGTCCCCGTAATTGCTCAATTAACATGCGGACAGCAGCCGCGGCCATCTCTTTGATGGGTTGGCGCACCGTCGTGAGCGGTGGCCATACAACCGTCGCAACTACGCTGTCGTCAAAGCCCGCAATCGATACATCATCCGGAACGCTCAAAGAAAATTTATGGGCTGCCGCAATCAGGCCAGCGGCCATCCCGTCGTTGCTAGCAAAAATAGCCGTCGGCCGCTCAGCATGTCTTAAAAGAGCCTCACCGGCCACTAGGCCCGAGCGGTACTCGAATGTGCCCTCGACAATGAAGCGATCGGGCACCGTCAGGTTTGCATCACGCATTGCGGACAGAAAGCCGCTCAGCCGGCGCTTTGTTGTTACTGTTCCCCGTCGACCCGTAACAAAACCAACCGATGTATGGGCCAGAGCAATGAGTGTCTGAGTCATCTGTCGCGCCGCCTCGAAATCGTTCATTTCTACGTGAAGCCCGACGTCCGTCGAAACGCTCGGGGCAATTCGCGCAAATGGTTTACCTGATGCTCTAAGTGCTTCTAGGATGATGGGTTCATCGCACAATGGAGGGGGAAGCAGCATGCCATCTACGTTTGATTGCACCAATAAACTCGTGATGTCCTCCATCACTGTGGGTGAGGACGCCATCACGGGTTCGACAATTAGATGATAGCCTTCTTTTCGGGTTTGGTCTAACGCACCACGCAAAAGGTCAACGATGTAACTCGGGTTGGGGTTGTCGAATATCAGTCCCAGTAAGTAAGAGCGTGTTCCCACTGCAGCCCTCGGCGCTAAACTGGGCCGATACTTTAAAATTTTCATTGCCTTTTCGACAGCAGCGCGAGTTTTAGGGCTTACATTGGGTTCTTGGCGGACAACCCGGGAGGCGGTCTTAACAGACACTTTTGCTAGCTTGGCGATATCCGCAAGCGTTGATTTACTTTCGACCATTCTTGCCTCTACGTTGTTCGACGTCCGTACCCGCATTTACCACTCGCGTTGCTTTTATCGGTACTGATTATCGTGGCGACAACACGCGCATAATCACGCAGAAATCCTCGCCGTGAACCAATACTCGGAAGCTTTACGTGACGAAAAATTCACAGCGGCGTTGTTGTCATCTCCGTGCGGACTATGGGAGGTGAAAACGGTGCCGTTTCTTCGCTAAGCCAATGGCAAGTGTGTGCATGGCTTGACTCTTTCGAAGCAACTAAAACTTGATCATGACATTATTGTCATTATACTGGCTCCGGGCTCAATTATTGAGGGATTTCCTGTGTTGCGCGCTTCTCAATTTATACTTGGTTCAGTGGTGATCGCGAGCCTCGGTGCGTGTTCGGTTGAGCGGGCCTCTCGAGGAGCCCCCGATGATGCCTCGAAGCAGCCAAATATCCTTTTATTGTCTATTGATGATTTGCGCCCTGATTTAGGAAGTTATGGTCATCCCGTTGCGGTGACTCCGAATCTCGATGCTTTTGCAGCGACGGGTCTTTTGTTCGAGCGCGCTTACACCCAACAGGCAGTGTGTACACCGTCGCGTGCGGCGCTGCTTACAGGCTTACGGCCTGCCACCACAGGTATAAAACGGCTCGACCAAACAGTTTCCGATACGGTGCCAAACATTATAACCCTCAATAAACTCTTTAAGCAGAACGGCTACGAGACTGTGTCTGTCGGTAAAATATATCACCATGCAAAGGACGACCGCGATGGATGGAGCCAACCCCCTTACGACCAAGCCTATAAAGCTCGGCAAGACCGTCGGAAGAAGGGCCTGCCGAGGATAGCTCACGATGTTTGGACCTCGGATGAATTGTTGCCAGATGAAAAAAACATCGCCCATGCGATGACGGAGTTAGAGAGATTTAGTCAGCAGGGTGCACCGTTCTTTTTGGCGGTAGGCTTGCATCGTCCCCACCTTCCGTTTCGAGCGCGGGAAAAAGATTGGGGCCATTATTCGACCATCAACATACCCCGGCCGGTTTCAGATAAGCCGCCGGTAGGCGCGCCCAGATGGGCAATAGTGGCTTGGGAAATTTGGAATTATGACGATACGCCACCAAAACATGGACCCATGCCTTTCGGTAAGGCCGACGTGCTGCGCCACGGTTATCTTGCGTCCGTCTCTTACGCGGATGATCTTGTCGGTCAGTTGTTAGATAAAGTGTCGTCTCTTGGACTCGATGATGAAACTATTGTCGTGATTTGGAGCGACCATGGTTTCAAGCTGGGTGATCACGGGGGGTGGGCAAAACACTCAACCGTAGAGCTAGATATTCATATTCCCATGATGATCCGCGTGCCGGGAATGAATACGGCGGGTCAACGCTCAAGTGCACTGGTTGAAACGGTCGATGTGTATCCCACACTGCTTGAGGCGGCGGGTCTTACCCAGCCGCATGCTTTAGAGGGGCTGTCAATGTTGCCGCTTATTGCCCAGCCCCAGAGACCTTGGAAAGAAGCCGCGTTCGCGCAATACCCGCGGCATGTAAACAAGCAACTCCTTATGGGTAAGACAGTACGGACTGATCGCTATCGTTATACCGCTTGGGTGGTCGATAAAACCGGGGAGATTCTGGCTCAGGAATTGTATGACCACCAGATCGATCCGCACGAGACGCGTAGCGTATCGGAAAACCCAGACTATATCGATGTGCTCGAACGCCATGAAGCACTGCGTCAAGCGGGTTGGCGCGGTGCGTCTGAATTTGTAAATAAGAGACAAAGAGCAGGATTCACCAACTGATCCATTCACAACGTTAGAGACTGAAAAGGATACGCTCATGAAAAAAATTGTTGCTAGTTTTGCCTGTTTTATTTTTTTACCTGCCGTGTGTTACGCGGAGTCGACAGCGCTTTGGCGCTCGTTCGATCTCGATAAGGACAACGCCCTGAGTCTTCAAGAATTTGGCAATTATCGCTCCAACCAATACGTTGAGCTCGATGCTGATATGGATGGCAAGTGGACCCGACGTGAGTTCGTCCAGCGCCCAGATTACATGCAGTCCATACGGCCAGACGAATTGCGTAAAAAGTTTAAGCGTTGGGACAAAAATAAAGATGGGTATTGGACGCAGGGTGAGGCTGAAAAAGCCATAAAAGGAAATTTTTATTGGTTGGACAAAGACAAAAGCAAAGCGATCAGTATGGACGAAATGCCCAAGGGGTTTTAAGACTCACCACCAACTGAGCGTGCGTGCTCACAAAGTTTTTTGATCGCGGGCAGACGCGTGTTAGTCTGTTCTTTAAACTCGAGTCGTTGAGATTATTGTGATCCAATAGTCTGGACGCGAAACAAAATCTACGTAGGTAGTTCTAAAGAATGCTGACGATTAAATTGAAAATGATCTGGCTTAATAGCCTGAAAATTGCGAAGTAGGTGTAAAAGATGCGTATGACGAAAATCATTTTATTAACGAGCTTCTGTCTTTTTTTGGTGGCGTGTGGCGATAACGATTCGGCACCCGCCGAGGCGGAAACATGGAGTCATCTCCAGTCGATAAATTTTGTGAGTGAGAGCTACGAGATTGTCATTGGCAATATGCAGGAAGTGACAGCGACGGACGGGCTTGGTTCTGGGGTTATTACCTACAGTAGCAGTGATGAGAGTATTGCGACGGTATCGGGCGCAGGTTCTATCTCTGCGCATGCGTTGGGTAGCGTCACCATGACTGCGACGAAAGCGGCAGATAGCAAATACGCTGAAGCAGCGGCCACCACGAACGTCACGGTTATACCGCCAAAAACTCAAGTCATTAGCTTTGTGAGCACGGCGGTTTCGATCACGCTGAATACCACGAAAATGCTGGCCGCGACTGGGGGTGCAGGCACCGGCGTCATAACTTATACCAGCAGCGACGCGAATATTTTGACGATCTCACCTGCCGGCCTAGTGGAAGCACTCGCAGTGGGCACGGCTACTATAACGGCCACCAAGCCAGCCGATAGCGACTACCTAGAAGCGACAGCCACAGCTGAGATTACCGTCGAAGCAGAACCCGTTCCGCTTCTACCGCCGGTCATTAGTATGGTGTCTTCAGGCAATGCGAGGGCGACGATATCATGGAATGCTACAGGCGATGAAGCCACCTTAAGCCTGTATTCGGCAAAAGAGAGTATCGGCGACCCTGCGAATTATGCATCGTTGTCTGCGGGAACACTGACGTTGGATGTAACTTCGCCGTTCACAATGATTGGACTGGACAACGGCGAGCGTTATTATTTTGTTGTTACGTCGTCTGACGGTGTTGAAGAAAGTGCGGGGAGTAATGAGCTCAGCGTCGTGCCGCAAAATCCATTGAACGACACCGGTATTTTGTTCAGTGCAAATGCGACATCTGGGCTCAATGCGACCTGCACGCAGAGCATTGATAGTGAAGGGCACGTTCCTCAGGACTGCGATCAGGGGCGTGATGCCGATACGACTCTCGCTGTCAGCAAAGTCGGCACGGGTGTGGCGAGCTTTGATTTTAGCAAACTTGCCAGCGATGGTGCCGTGCTGGCGGAGCAGACGGCGGCTTGGTCGAATGAAGGCTCTGAGGCTGTCGGAACGCAATGGAGTTGTGTTAAAGACAACGTTACCGGGCTAATTTGGGAGATTAAGACCGCGACAGGGGTGCATAGTTTTGACGAGAAAGTGAACTGGTCGAATCGCGCTTTGCTCGCTGAGACCACTAACGGGGAAATGTTATGTGGGTTAGATGACTGGCGCGTGCCAACGCCGATGGAATTACTGAGCATCGGTAATAACGGGCGTCAGAACCCGGCATTCGACACCGACATGTTTCCAAATGGTAAGTCGCAATCTTATTGGACGTCGTTGCCCGATGCGGGCAATGCAGCCAATGCTTGGACGATAAATTTCTTTGCCGGAATTGGTAACTCGAAGACTAAAACGATGGCATTTCAGGTTCGATTGGTATCAGGTGATTACCAAGCTAACGACACCTCTAGTGGGCGTTATACTGTTAATGAAGATGGCACCGTGACTGATCGGGTAACGGGGCTGATGTGGACGCAGTGCCCGGAAGGCCTGTCGGGTATTGACTGCAGTGTTGGAGTAGTAACGACGTCAGTGTGGGGGGCGTCGATGAAAGCGGCGAGAGATTCTACGTATGCAGGTTATGATGATTGGCGCATACCAAACATGAAGGAATATCAATCCATCGTTGCGTTCGATCGGAATAATCCCGCGATTAACACAGCCGTGTTTCCGGGCGCGGTCATCAACTTTTGGTCGTCAAGTCCGAAAGCACAAGCAGCGGTTAATTCGTTCCGAATTAACTTTACCAAAGGTCTAATGGAGGCGAAAGCTCGAACGGGCACGGTAGCGGCGCAACGCTTTGTTCGAGATGCAGATTAATCGACGTCTCTGGTTCGGATCTTAAAGATTGCGGGGCACATACAAAGAAACAGAAAAACTCGGTAGCGTCGCACTCGGCAAACGGTTTAAAGGTAGTGTGACGTCGACTAAATTAGGAGAGTTGTAATGGAGCATAAGTTTTCAGCAAGACGTCAATGGGTCAAGGCGGCGAGCATGTCACTGATTTTAGGGTCAGGGTCGCTAGCTACTGCCCAAAGCGCAGAGCCCAAAGCCGAACCGAGTGATGCTGAACTCGAAGAAGTGATTGTGTACGGAATTCGCGCTAGCCTTGAATCTGCCCTAGAAGCGAAGCGCGCGCGCGCCAACCTTACCGAAATTATTAATGCAGACGATATCGGCAAACTCCCTGACGAGAATTTGGCGGAGGTCTTAGAGAACATTCCGGGCGTGCAGATCACGCGAAGTGCGGGTATTGGCGATAGCGTGTCAATTCGCGGCAGTGACCAAAACCGCATTGAAATCAATGGGCGAACAAGCACACCATCGGGTGACGCTCGTGGGGGTATCAGCTTTTCTGATCTTCCAGCAGAGCTCGTTCGGCAGTTGGTTGTGGTCAAAGTCCCCACCGCCGATATGGTTGAGGGTTCGCTTGGCGGCACCATCAATGTCAACATGTACCGGGGCCTTAAGTTGCAAAAGCCACTTCGTATGATTAAGTTGACGTCGGAATATGCGGATAATGCAGACCAGTGGAATCAGGACATTACCGCAACGATAGGCGACAATATGTCAACGGAGTACGGTGATTTCGGTGCCATTGTAACGCTTACACACAGGGACAAGATTGTTCGCGAAGACGCTCTTCGGAGTTCGCAGGGCGTCACGCAGGGCCACAATGGCAACGGCGCTAGCCAAATCGACTTTGATGGCGATGGTCTTGGCGATGCCTATTACAAGCCCGGCTACTCGAGCCTTCAGGTCGACCGCAGCCGTCGAAAAAATACAGCATTCCAAGGTTCCTTGGAATGGCGGCCCAAAGAAGCGTTAAAACTTTTTGCTGAGGGAACCTATACGGATTTTGCGCAACAGAATTTAGGAAAAGTGGCCGCTTTTGGTGCCGCAGGGTCTGACTTGGAATTAGATGGTGCGGCAGATGCCACGTTTGGGCTTTCCGATGTGGCAGGGTTCACGGTGCCCGTCATGACGTCAGGTATTATTGGCGGGGGGATCAGAAATGGGCAGGTGGATTTGCCCAGCCAAACGGCTAGTCCTGATGATGGTATGCGGCTCCGCACGAACAATAAAACGGGTAATCGCGATACCCAATCTTATGTGGCAGCGCTCGGCGGTGAATGGGAGCGCGATAATGTGCGCGTGGATTTTGAGGTCAGTTCTAGCGGTTCCAAGAACGCACAAAATAATTTGAACGCGATTTGGCAGTTCAACGATGTCAATGAAGACGGTGCTACAGTTCACGGCGCGGAGTACACCCGCATCCCGATTCAATACGATATGCGCGGCGGCTTTTTTAGCTACGGTCCTGTCCAAGGTCGGGACCCAGACTTGCTTAAAAATCTTGCAGATCCAAGGTACTATTCGCTGTTTATTGCCCGTGATACAGATCAATACTTCGACAATGATTCGACGGAGGGAAAGGTTGATATTACTTGGAATCTCGATGATGAGCTGCCAGTCTGGTGGACGTCGATAAAAACGGGTGTGCGGGTGAGTCAGCGATCAATAAAAAGGAACCGCGAGTCACGGTTCACGGGAAACTACCCCGGGGTATCTGGAGAGGACCTCAAAGAATACGGGGACCTCGGGCCGGGAGATTTCTTTGCCTTTAATGAGGGCGGCAGCTATCTCGACAACTGGTTTTCGCTGGATCCATTAGCGATTGCCGGGAATCGTGCCGAAGTACGAGAAGCGCTGACCCTGTGTGAAGATAACACGGACGCGTGTAACTCTAATACGGACGATCCCGCTCAGACCTTCACGGTTGAAGAAGACACGGCCGCTCTTTATGTTCGGGCTGACTTCGAGACCCTATTCTTTGGCCTCCCGCTTAGTGGTAATTTGGGCATAAGAGGTGTTGAGACGGTCCAGCACACATTTGGTTCGATCATCGGGGAAGTCGATGGCCTAGAAGTGCAGCAACCGATCGATATTCGCGAAACATATACGGAATGGCTGCCGAGTGCCAGTTTGGTCTTCCTGCCGACGGAAGATTTTCAAATCAGGTTGGGTTTTGCACAAATCCTCCGGCGGCCTGACTTTAGCCAGTTGTCTCCCACGGTACGTCTTCCGTTAAATGAAAATCCAGTAACAGTGGGAAATCCAGAGTTAAAACCCACGACCGCGGATCAATACGACCTAACCGCGGAGTATTATTTTCGTAAGGGTAGCGTATTCAGTCTTGGCTACTACTACAAAGATTTAGACGGTGTTGTTGCCAATCAAACAAGTTTTGCACGAGACTATTGTAACTCGCAAGCGGGCAATACGAACGCGGGTGACGAAGAGCTTTCTCAAGATTTTGGCTGCACCACGGCTTGGGGGGCGCCAGGTATTTTGGTGGCAAGAATTACCCCGGTGAATTTGCCGGGCGGCAACATCGAAGGGCTAGAGTTTTCGTTTCAGCATAGCTTTAGGGGGCTGCCGAGCCCCTACAATGGTTTGGGTGTGGTTGCCAGTTATGCCTATCAAAAGGGTAGCCGCGACTATCTGTTCAAAACGCCCAATTTTTTGCGTGAGGACGGTGAATTCCAAGAGTTCCCTGTGAACTTCAGGAAGTTATCCGAAAATTCTTACAACTTTACCGTCTTCTATGAAAAATATGGGTTTAACGCGCGCTTACGCTACACGTTTCGGGACCATTTCTTAGTCAATGAGGCCATTGATGTTGCCAACGGGCAGCCGCTCTATCAAGATGACAGAGGGCAGTTGAATGCGTCGATGTCTTACAGGATTAATAAAATGTTCACTGTTCGGTTCAATGGCGTTAATCTCACGAAAAGTCGCAGAGTGCAACCGGCAGTCTTCGCCAGCGGGCCGATTGGACGAATGTTCGATACTGACCGGCGGTTAGCGTTGGGGATTACCGCGCGTTTTTAACGGGTACTCGGCCGTCGTTGTTCGCGCTTTTGGCAAGCGCACAACACGGTACCATTTGGGTCGTCGCTGGCCGTGATATCGGTTTTTTTGGGAGCGTGGGCCGACAAGTGGGTAAGTCTTGAGGCGTTTACATCGTCGCAAAATCTTTAGAGCATTCGATTAAGACGTCGGTCTTGATCTGAAAGGGGTGCGTTGATGCCCAATTACTTAGGTAGGTACAGATCTTCTCTGCTGGTGTGCGCGTGCGTTGTGGCATGTTATTTAGTAACCACGGCAGTCGCTGCTAAAGAAGTAAGTGCTTACTATGTTAGCGCGTCTGCTGGGAACGATAACAATGACGGACGCACCGAAAAGACCCCTTGGGCTAGCCTTGACCGCGTGGTTTCACAGCGTCTTGCTCCCGGTGATACGGTACGCTTTCGTGCAGGCGATCGTTTTATTGGCCAATTGATTATTGATGAATCGGGCGCTCCCGATGCAGTCATCACGTTTACGTCTTATGGCGACGGTGAAAAACCCATCTTAGATGCAGCACCGATGGAAAAAGGTTCAGCGGTCGCGACGGTGGTTATCAATGACCAAGATTATATCGAGATTGAAGGCCTTGAAATCCAAAACTTTCGCCGTAAATCACTGAGGGGCGTCAGAGACGTTGATGCCTTTGGTATTTTGGTGCGCAATACCGGAAAGCGCTTTCTCAAGGGCTTCGAATTTCATAATCTTACCGTTCAAAATATCTACCCGATCAAGCTGAAGAAGCACTTTGATAGCACCTCGGTGAGTGGTATTCGTTTTGAGACATTGCCCGCGAAGACGTATAAAGACGCTGTCAACACAAGCGAGATTTATCTGCATAATAACGTGCTCCGTCATACAGGCCGCTTTGGTATGAGCCTTCGTCATCGCCCTTCTAAGGTTGACCGATTGGCGGGCTTGCCAGTCAATTATGATGTCAATGTGCGCATTACAGGAAATACATGCGAGCACTTGGGAGGAAGCTGTGTCCTTATGAACGGTGTTTACAATGGCCTTTTAGAAGGGAATATCTTTCTGCGCTCAGGCTCAACGATCCAAGCGGAGCGGTCGGTTCAGCGCGGAAGTGGCGCTTGGTTCTTTCGTAGCCGGCATATAGTCGCGCAAAAAAATGTAGCGATTTCGTCAAGGGGGCACAACGATTCCAGTGGGATCCACGTGGACTATGGAAACGAAGATATTCTCGTTCAATACAATTTTTTATACGACAATGAGGGGTATGGAACTGAAATTCTTGGCAAGAACAAAAATATCATTTGGCGCTACAACATCAGTGTCGGTGATGGAACGCGGCGTATCAAGGTGCCGCGACCGGATGGAAAAACGAGTCACCATGCAGGTAAAACGGTTTTTGTCAGTGATTTTTCTGTGCCACGTCGAATTCAATCTCGGGGTGTTTATATTTATAACAACACCTATGTGACTGCAGCTAATTCCCAGCCGGGCATAGAGATTAACAGCGTAGACACCCACATTATCAACAACATTTTTGTGGCCTCCCCGAACAGTCACATGGGGCATAGGGTCAAAATTGGCTGGAACGATGTGCAGATAGCTCGAAATGCTTTTTCGGGCTCTATTGCGCCTGCGTTTATCGCCCGTGATTCTCGCCCATTGCTCGCGGATATTTCGTTTGTTGGTGAGGCCAGCGCCGTTGGCACCTATGCGCTTCCATCGCGTTATCATGCTGAATTACGGGGGCAGTCTTTGACGCATCCCTCTTTTCCTGCCGCTGGCAAGGGTATCTTGGGTCACATCAGTGAAGTGCCTGAGGTAGATTTTTTTAATAAGCCACTCGATCACGATAGCCCACTTGTAGGCGCTGGCTACTGATCAGGCCTTTCTTTCAAAGGGCGAGTAAAGGATTCTTTATGCGAAAAATGTACGTTTTAAGCTATCTGTTTGTCGCTTTGGTGAGCGTTCACTCGCACGCTGCCAATACCCCGAATTTTATTTTAGTGTTGACGGATGACCACGGCTGGACAAGTCTATCGACCCCTATGGATCAATCGCGTCCTTGGGCGAAAAGTGATTATTACCGGACGCCCAACATGGATGCACTGGTCAACTCAGGAATGCGTTTTTCGAATGGCTATGCAGCAGCTCCGGTTTGTGCGCCATCGCGATACAGTCTTCAATTTGGTCAGTCATCTGCTCGTTTACACCGAACGTGGGCGCAAGGAAAGAATCAGGTCGATCACAACCAAATGGGTATTGCTCAGGTTTTAAAGGCCATTGACCCGAACTATCGTGCGGCGCATTTTGGTAAATGGCATATCGACGCAAGCCCCGATCGCTATGGCTATGATGTTCACGATGGCATCACAAAAAATCGTGAAGGCGATTTCGTCAATAATCAACCCAAAAGGCAGTGGCGCGGGTATGCCGATGAGGACCCCAAACGGGTTTACTCACTGACACAACGCACGATTGAATTTATTAAAGAGTCGGTCGAGGAAGACCGACCATTTTTTGTTCAATTATCGCATTATGCAGTACATAGTAATCTCGTTTACAGTCAAGAATCTTTTGATGAAGTCGGGCGATGGAAGAAAGGAAAAATCCACAATAATCATGCCTATGCAGCAATGACACGTGATCTCGACCTGTCAGTGGGGGCTCTTCTGGAAGCTTATGACGCGCTTGGACTGGCGGATAACACCTATATTATCTTCACCGCTGATAACGGTGGAATGCCAGTACTGCCGCTCAAATTGACTGGAGGAAAACCTTATAAATCGGGCCTGAACATGCCTCTGCAAAGAGGTAAATGGGATTTAACCGAAGGAGGTCTTCGCGTGCCGTTTGCCATCCGTGGTCCCGGAATTCAAGCGGGAAGCCAAAGTGATACGCCAGTGGTGGGTTACGATTTACTCCCCACGCTTGCAGATCTTGCGGGGTCGTCTGAAGGGCTTCCAGCGGAGATCGATGGCGGTAGCTTACGGCCACTACTCAGTAATCCGCAGGCTGCAGTTCAACGGTCTTTCGACGGCTTGGTTTTTCATTTTCCCCACTATAACGGCGCGGGTTTAGATGAGCCGCATTCAGCCTTGCGCTCTGGCGATTATAAATTATTGAAATTTCACGCTTCCAATCGATCTCTTTTATTTAAAGTGGATTCAGACGTTGGCGAGAGTACCGATCTATCAGACCGCGATCCCGCACGTAAAGCCTACATGGAGGGTTTATTGGCCGGTTATCTCGACGATGTTGACGCTGAGCGGCCAGACGCCTGTTTTAGTTGGACAAAAAGAGGCCGGAATGGATCGGTCAAAACATTATTTTTGAATCGCTATTTGCAATAAAGTGTGCACGTCACTGTGGGTGCTTTAGTTCGGTAGAACCGATTTACGGCAGGTTACTGCAAAGTATACGCAATACCCGCACCTGATCAGGTACACGGCGAAAGCGCTTTTAAGGCTTACATGGTCGGCCATTATAGCCGCGATCATTGGAATAACGGCACCGCCGAAAATAGACATGCATAAAAGCGCGGACACTCGGGGCGCAGGTGCTTGCATATTTCGAAGCGTAAGGCTAAAGATAAGCGGGAATTGCACGGAATTAAAAAATCCAACGGCCACCAGTAACGCCGCTGAGACGGCTCCCTTTGTGGCAAGCGCGGCTACAATTAACGCCGTAGTCATGGCAGCTGAGGCCTTTAACACCTGATCGGCGGGCACGCGTTGCAGAATGACCGCTCCTACAAACCGGCCGAACATCGCTAATCCCCAATACACGACTACGAAATAGGACGCGTCTGACGCGGTGAGACCCAGCACACTGCCTTGGCGCAAAAAGTTTATTAACAGGCTGCCTATGGTCACTTCAGCACCAACATAGAGAAAGACGGCGGCCATACCTCGATGAACCTGCCACTGTCGCACGAGTTGTCTGTACGAGTTCAAGGGTTCGTGTAGTTGGGCAAAGGCCGTTGGTTTTAAGGAAGTTGGTAAAGGCTCGGGAAGTAAGCGCACAAGAAGCGATAACAGAGCGAGTATAGCGCTTAACGAGAGCGCAAAAATGACGATAGCTCGAGTGGTTTCCGCAACATAGCGCGCCTGTTCGACAGGCTCTAAGCTGGTCAATTGCGACGTTGATAAGGTGTCGATACTCAACAGTGTGACCGAAGCGATGATAGGCCCTATGGTGGTGCCAAGCGAATTAAATGCCTGGGCCAGTGTTAAGCGCCAGGCAGCTGTTTTGGCGTCACCCAGTACCACGATCATCGGATTTATGGCGACTTGCAACATCGCGATGCCACTTGCTGCGCAAAATATACCGACGAGGAAAAGCTCATAAGAGCCAACATTTACCGCGGGTACGAGAATAAATATACCCATCGCGGTTCCACTCAGACCGAAAATGATTGCTCTCTTATAACCCGAGTCTTGAATCATTTGTCCAGCAGGAATGGGTATAAACAGATAGGCCAGAAAGAAGCTAAACTGAATGAACAATGCAGATGTGTAGGATAAATCAAACAGCGATTTCATGCGGGGGATCATCATGTCGACGGACACTGACGTCAGGCCCCATGAAAAGCAAATCGTGGCTATCAGCGGCCTCACACAGCGGTGATGTCTAGTGCCACTGGAAATACGTTCTCGATTCTTCATTAGTGGTTTAAAAAACGCCGCAAAACAGGCAATGACGGGCAGATATTCATGCTGTGGTGAAAAGTGCGGCCACAGCCGTCAGCGTGCGTCTTAAAGAGACACATCTGGCTATGCGCATGAGATGCTCTAAAAGTTTGGTTGCTCTTGGGGTCTTGTAGGTCACGCAAACTCCCGATTTTATAAAGGCAACAGTTTGACCGTAAAGTGCGCGTTACGTCGTTGAAAGTTTTTCATGCGGGGAAAAATCGGAGGTAGTTTTTCGCTGTCGTCCATCTTGAGCTTAGGCCGACTGGCGAAAATTATCAGCAGCAGTTTTACCACAATGCGGTGCTGACCCATTTCGTCTTTCCCGAACAGCGCCATGCGCACCCTTGTGCTGAAACCTTGATCCTTACGCCGATCCCGCGCGGCAATACTCACCGGCCATGCTAGCAAATATTTTCACCTCGGGCTTGCTTGTCGGCGTGGTAGCTGGAGCGGACTAAGGGTCCACAAGCGGCCTGTTTAAAGCCGATACTCAGCGCATATTCAGTGTACTCGTTAAATTCGTCTGGGTGAACAAAACGGTCAACAGGCAGATGACTGACCGAAGGTTGCAAGTACTGACCAACGGTCAGCATACTGACATTGTGGTTCCGCAGATCGTCGAGTGTTCTGAACATTTCCTCTTTATTCTCACCCAACCCGACCATCAATCCAGATTTTGTGGGCACATTGGGATTGCGGATAGCGTATTCCTTTAGGAGCTTAAGCGACCATTGGTAGTTGGCCCCAGGGCGCGCCTCACGGTAGAGACGCGGTACCGTTTCCATATTATGATTAAAGACATCGGGGGGGGTGTCGCTGAGAATATCTAAAGCAGGCGTCATACGGCCTCGAAAGTCGGGCACCAGAACCTCAACGGTGAGGTGCGGTGAAAGGTCTCTCGCCTGTTGAATGCAGTTGGCAAAATGCTGAGCACCACCATCTCTCAGATCGTCTCGATCAACCGAGGTGATAACGACATAGCGAAGTTCCATCTCAGCGATAGCGCGTGCGAGGTTGGCCGGCTCTTCAGTATCTAGAGGGTTGGGTTTTCCGTGTCCTACATCGCAAAATGGGCAACGTCGCGTACAAATCTCGCCCATAATCATAAAAGTGGCAGTGCCATGACTAAAGCACTCATTAAGGTTTGGGCAGGCGGCTTCTTCACAGACGGTCGCCATTTTGTGTTTGCGCAAAACGTTTTTCACTTGTTGCACTTTTGGCGATATGGAAAGTTTAATGCGCATCCATTCGGGTTTGCGAAGAACATCCACTGTGGGTATCACTTTGACAGGAATACGCTCGACCTTATCAGCACTGCGCAGTTTTTCACCCTGCTGCAATCTACGCGTGCGTTTGGGGGGGCTGGTTGGTGTCAAGTTCATAGTGCAGATACCTAAAGGTTGGCCGCGTTTTCTGAAGGTGTCACAGAGTCGGTTTGGGACGCCTCATAGTTTAGCAAAAGACAAAAGTGATGAAGTAACCTATTGGCAACATCGCGACATTTTATCGGAGTGCTCAAAACATCGCGCAACTGTGTCATCGTTACATTCATACCGCAGGCGTTAATACGCTGCCAAACCGAGAGATCCATATCAACGTTAAAGTTTAGACCATGATAGCTACAACCGCGGCGAATACGCAGCCCGAGAGAAGCGATCTTGGCATTTTCTACATAAACGCCCGGTGCAGCGTCTCGCGTATGCCCTACGACCTGCCAATCCATTAGTGTTCGTAGAATGGCATTTTCCAAGTGGGAGACAAGTTGGCGTACACCTAATTTTCTGCGTTTTAGATCTAACAGGGCGTAAGCGGTCAATTGCCCAGGCCCATGGTATGTTACGTGCCCTCCGCGGTCACTTTTTATCACCGGGATCTCCCCGGGCGATAAAATATGTGCTCTGTTGTCTGTCATCCCCTGAGTGAATACGGGTCGATGCTCAAGTAACCAAAGCTCATCAGCTGTTTTCGCATTGCGCGACTCGGTAAACTTTCGCATTGCTTGGTAGACATCATTGTAGGGTTGAAGGCCGAGCCGACGCACCATAAGACTGCGTTTAGTTAACCCCATTACAATACCATACGAACACGCGAACAACTTTTTAAGCCCTCAAAAATCGCTTTCAGTTGAGGCTCACCTGTGGCTTGGATCATCACTGTGATCGATCGCCACCGACCTCGTCGGCTATTTCGTGTTGACATGAGACGACGATCGAACTCGACGTTATTATGCGCCAAGACATCGATCACCTGCTGCTCTAGTTCACTATGAGCCTCGCCCATGACTTTGATGGGATACGCGCAAGGAAATTCTATTTTAGGCGCTTCGGTACTCATAATATTCACTTATTTATGTCCGCAGAGTTGAGCGCGCGTTATGGGTTAAGAAATCAGTCGTGTAAAGAAGAGGATAATCCAGTCGTAAAATCGTGAAAAAATACCTGCTTGGATAATATCTTTCTCTGCGACTAACGGAACATCGACGAGGATTTTGTCTAAAAGT
This sequence comes from uncultured Cellvibrionales bacterium, assembly GCA_913031145.1. Lineage (GTDB taxonomy): Bacteria > Pseudomonadota > Gammaproteobacteria > Pseudomonadales > Porticoccaceae > TMED48. Next base: position 94,516 of record CAJWCO010000001.1, read on the forward strand.
GAGACCTGAAGACGACCCAGCTCTTGGCCTGTAAGGATAGGCGCCTCAATTTGTTCATCGACAATTGTTTTAGCGGTCAGCAATTTTTCTGAGCGCCGTGGGAACGTTAGTACAATATTCTCGCTCACCGATAAGTTCAAGAAATCGTCTTCGCCGTACCATACTTTGGCATTTTCTTTGATGATTTGATTCGCAGAGTAGATTTGTTTAGTGTCAAAATGTCTGAAACCATAAGACAAAAGTTTCTGTGACTCTCTGGCCCGAGTTTCATCACTGGGGGCGCCCATTAGGACCGAGATGAGTCGCATATCACGACGCTTGGCCGTTGTCACCAGACAGTAGCCGGCCTCTTGCGTGTATCCGGTCTTCAGACCATCGACGCTGCTATCGCGCCATAAAAGGCGATTACGATTAGGCTGGTTGATATTGTTATGTTGAAAATATTTTTCTGAATAGATGGCATAGTGAGCAGAATTACCTTGAATAACTTCTCTAGCGAGCACTGAAAGGTCACGCGCTGTGGACACCATGCCCTCTTCGGGAAGCCCAGTGGAATTATAGTACTGAGTTGAATCCATACCCAGTTGCACAGCTGTTTCACTCATTAATTCGCTGAACGCATCTTCGCTACCGCTAACGTGCTCAGCAAGTGCAATCGCAGCATCATTGCCCGACTGAATAATGACACCGCGCATTAGGTCAATAACGGGAACCTGACTGCGGGGATTGAGAAACATGGTTGAGCCATCAGTTTTTGCGCCGCCTTTTTCCCAAGCGTTGTCACTAATTACCACATTATCAAATTCGCCCAGAGCACCTTTGTCGATCTGTTTAGAGACGATATAGGTAGTCATCATTTTGGCTAAACTCGCCGGCGGAAGAAGCTCGTCAGCATTGTGTTCGGCAAGGACGAAGCCGGTATCCGCATCGACTAAAATCCATGATTTAGCCGCGGTCTGAGGAACTGTTGGAATCGCTTCCTGCCCCAGTGTGTGCAAAGACGTCATAGACAAAACAGCGCAGATAAAAGCGGTCAACAAGCGTTCTTTGAGCATAAAGTTCTCGGTTGGTTGGGCGAAGAATTGAACACGAGACATCTTATCATCCTCGTCTCTCTTGGCAATGCCTGAACGCGCTTTGTTCTGTTCTAACCTTATGGCCAAAGTACAAAAGAAGTCATGTTAAGTTGGCTTCGCAGGCGTTCTTGCAAAGCTGTGAGTTGTTGCAGGGTCATTACGGGACCTACTGTGACTTTATAGAGTTGTTTTTGTTGTTTTACTGCAACGGAAAGATCAGTCATTGTTTCTAACTGAGCGCGCAATGTGCTCGCCGCGTCGGGGGTAGTAAATGCGCCTACTTGCAGATACGCGCCATCGACTGGGAGTGGCACATGAGGGAGGCTTGGCGTTTTTCGAGCAGCGGTTTTTTCGCTACCCTCCGGCAATGCGTTATCACGCGCAGCGGGAGGGGTGATCACCTCGACCTCTACTTGAGTAGTTCCTCGTTTGGCGAACCCTAGCTTAAGGGCAGCTACGTAGGATAGGTCTATGATGCGCTCGGAATGAAAGGGCCCTCGGTCGTTAATGCGCACGATCACAGATCGCTGGTTGTCGAGGTTGGTAACGCGCGCGTAGGCGGGGATTGGCAGTGTACGGTGCGCAGCCGTCATACCATACATACTATAAACGTCACCATTGGCAGTGCGGCGTCCGTGGAATTTCTTCCCGTACCAAGACGCTGTGCCTCTTTCGCGATACCCCTCTGCGCTCGGTAAGAGGCGATAGGTCACACCAAAAACGGAATAAGGGTTGCTATTACCCGCGCGACGCACAGGTTCAATGACCGGTGTTGCATTGGGTATCAGAGTGACATCAACAGCATCTCCTGCCCCATCTTGGATTTCGTCGATGATCAGTGTTCGGATACACCCCTGAATGAGAAAGCTAATGGCGAATAATAGATATCCATTAACAAGGATTTTCTGGGCCACAGTACTGACTCCGTATCAATTCACTCAATTGATAAACCGCCATGGCATACTTAATCCGCGGATTGTAACGACTGATAACATAAAAATTGTTCAAACCTAGCCAATATTCACTGCCACCGCCAATATCGAGCTCAAGAGGTAAGGCCTTGCGGCTTTCGTCAGCGGGTTCAAGAGCTCGCAATCCTTGAGTTTTTAGATCACCCAGAGTCGTCGATGGGCGTCTTAGTTGGTTAAGTTTGAGCGGCGTGTGAATACTCAGTTCTTGGCCTACGCTGAGTTGTCTTGCGTTTTCTAAGTTATTCGTTGTCTGCAGGTCTGACACTTTTATTCCATATTGATTAGCAACTGCGTACAAGGTGTCGCCGGCTGCAACGATGTGCGTTGTTCCCTCTGGACGCGACCCATTGGCGGTATTTTCTAGCACTGCACGCAGAGCCACAGCTTGACCGGAGCGCCAGCCATGTTTCGCGAAATAATTAGCTACACTGCCAATGGCGTCGGTCGGATTGTTCCAAATGTCAGCAAATCCGTCTGTATCGAAATCGACGGCGTAATCGCGATAGCTACTGGGCATAAACTGACCCCAACCCATGGCACCGGCGTACGAACCCAACAGACTCTGTGGATCTTGTTTTTGATCGCGCGCTAAAAGGAACAAATTCTCGAGTTGATGAGTAAAGAACAGGCGCCGCGATTCTCGTTTGTCCACTGTCGTGTAGTAGTCAAATGCCAGTGTGCTAAGCGCGTCTATGACGCGATAGGAGCCCACATTACGACCGTAATTTGTTTCTACACCGATGATGCTGACGATCATTGCAGCGTCGACACCAAACTCGCTCTCGGCGCGTGTTAGTGTGTCCTTGTGTTGCAGCCAAAATTCAACGCCGCGACTGATTCGAAGGTCGGAGATAAAGTGCTTTTTATACTGATACCACGGCTTTACTTTTTCGGCGGGGCGTTCCATGGCCGAGATAATTGATTCGACACGTTTTGCATTGGACAACCAGCCATTCATTTCGGCGACTGAAAAATCATGTTTTTCAGTCATTTTTTCAGAAAATTTGACGGCGTCAGGATGCTCTGCATAGTTTCCCCATGCCGGCGAAATTAGCGCGCACGCTATGACAAGTGCTGTGTAAAGAGTTTTTTTCAAGCGAGGCTCCTAACGTTGTTTAGAATCGGCGGCGACAGACATAAGGATACCAAATCCAGCGAACAAGGTCACAATTGCTGTGCCGCCATAACTGACCAGCGGCAGTGGCGCGCCGACGACCGGTAAAATTCCTGAGACCATACTGAGGTTGACAAAAACAAAGATAAAAAACGTGAACGCGACACTTCCAGCCATCAGTCGTCCAAACATAGATGGCGCATTGATCCCGATAAATAGGCAGCGACCCATCAGTAGAAAATAAATGCCACAGAGCGTTAAAACGCCCACCAAGCCAAACTCTTCAGCAAGCACCGCGATGATAAAGTCGGTATGGCTTTCTGGTAAAAAATTGAGCTGTGATTGCGTACCGTGCGTCCAACCTTTGCCATACCATCCGCCAGACCCAATCGCAGTTGTGGACTGGATAATATTCCACCCCGCACCGAGCTTATCATCTTGCGGATTTAACAGTGTTAACACCCGTTGTTTTTGGTAGTCGCGCATGACAAAGAACCACAAGCTCGGCAATGCCGCGAGCGCTAACACAAATGCGCTGATCAAATATCCGCGCTTCAATCCCGCCAAAAATAATACAAGAAATCCTGAGACCGATATCAGTAGAGCGGTCCCCAAATCAGGTTGTCTCATCACTAAAAAGACGGGTAAGGCGATCAGCACGACGGCTAAAACCACATGCTGGAATGTCGGTGGAATCGCCTGTTTGGCGATGTAGGAAGAGATCATGAGGGGCACGCAGATCTTCATCAACTCGGACGGTTGAAGTCGGGTGAAGCCTAGGTCAAGCCAGCGTTGCGCGCCATTGATTTCTACGCCACCCAGCAACACTGCCGCCAGAGAGAGGACGCCTCCGGCGTAAAATACAAATGCCCATCGCTCCCATATTCGCGCGGGGAATTGTGCAAAAACGCTCATGATAAAAAAGCCAGCCATCATAAAAATGAGTTGTCGCTTCACATAAAACGTGTCTTGACCTGTGGCGCTGTAGATGACTAATAAACTGATAACACAGAGCACGAGCAATATCATCACCAACATATAGTCGAGGTTAACGCCCTTGGACACTTTGACATTGCCACCGGGTGTTTGTAACTGACGAACAAAATCACTGCTTTGCATCGATTTATCGCTGCCCTAACTTTGGTTTGGTTTGAGTCTTCATGTACTCATCTATTACTAAGCGAGCGACAGGTGCCGCTGTCGAACTTCCGTGACCGCCATTCTCTACGATTAATCCGATGGCGATCTGTGGGTCTTCCACGGGCGCAAATGCAATGAAAAGGGCATGATCCCACTGGCGTTGATCAATTTTCGTCTTGTCGTATTCATCGTCAGCGTTAATGCTGATCACCTGAGCAGTTCCGGTTTTGCCTGCCATAGTGTAGGTCATACCTTTACGAATACCGAAGGCGGTGCCACGCGGTGCATGAACGACGTCCTGCATGGCCTGATGGACATAGTCCCAGTAGTGCGGCTCTATATCGATAGCGTTGGCCGGCGTGAGTGGAGGCTCTTCGACGCCATTCCTCGCTTTTATCAGACGCGGCTGAACAGCGTTGCCACGCGCGGCTAAACGCGCTGTCATAACCGCCAATTGCAGGGGGGTGGCAAGCATAAATCCTTGCCCAATACTGGCATTAATCGTGTCGCCATTAAACCATGGCTCACCGCGAGCCTGCTGTTTCCACATTTTAGTGGGCATAATACCAGCTTGTTCGCCAGGAATATCGACACCCGTTATTTTCCCTAAGCCAAACAGTTCGCTGTAATCGGCCAATGTATCGATCCCTGTCTCCAACCCCATAGTGTAGAAGTAGACATCACAGGATTCGATAATCGCTCGAGCCAGATCAACGTCTTTACCGTGCCCCCCGCGCTTGGAATTATGATCGCGCCAAGGGCGTTCAACGCCCTCAATCGTAAAAAAGCCCGGATCGTCGACGCGATAGTCCATGCTGATGCTTTGTTCCTGCAAACCGATGACACCAAATATCGGCTTAATCGTCGAGCCTGGGGGGTATTGTCCACGGATGGCTCGATTAAACAGCGGTCGATCTTTTGAGTGTAATAGCGCCGAGTAATTATCTTGACTGATCCCAGCAACAAATAGATTGGGGTCAAAGACGGGTGTGCTGACCATAGCCAATATACCGCCTGTTTTAATCTCGATCGCAACTAACGCCGCGCGATAGTCTTTCAATGCAGTGTGAGCAGCTTCTTGCAGATGGCTATCCAAATGCAGTGTTAGACTTTCGCCAGCTTCGGGGTCAACTTTGCTTAGCGAGCGCATAACGCGCCCGCGCGCATTGGTTTCAACGTGCTCATTGCCAACGTTTCCGAGCAGGTTCTGCTCATAATATTTTTCGATACCGGTTTTACCAATTGAGTCAGTGCCGCTGTAAGCCACCGAATCTACGACGCGGCTTTCAGCTTCATTGATTCGTCCGACATAGCCAACGGCGTGCGCAAACAGCTCAGCTTTTGGATAGTGCCTTGCCAACCGCGCTGAAACTTCCGCACCTGCCAAGCGATAGCTGTTGACCGCTAAAATACTTCGTTCTTCTTCGGTTAGATTGTATTTAAGGGCAGTACTTTCGTAGGGTTTTCGGCGTTTTTGTCGCTCTCTAAATTGCACTATATTTTTTTCAGGGATGTGAATTAATTGTTTGAGGCTCGTCAGTAATTCCTCTAAATCAACACTTCGCTCGCGCACTAGCGTGAGGTTATAGGTAGGTTGATTGTCTGCAAGGAGTTGACCATTACGGTCATAAATAAGCCCTCTGGGAGGGCTGACGGGACGCATTAAAACCCGATTATTGTCCGAATGCGTGACAAAATCTTGATGCCGAGAAATCTGCAAATCAAAGTAACGAGCCACGATGATAAGGGTCATTGCGGTGGCAATAACAGACGCAATCACGACTCGGCTGATAAAGAGATTTTTTTGCTCTGAAACATCGATAAAGGCAGAAGTGTCATTCATAGCAGGTGATCTTTCTCATGCTCTGTGGTACGGGTGGCCAGCGTTTATACTCCATGCCCGATACAGTTGTTCTATCAATACAAGGCGCACTAATGGGTGCGGCAACGTGAGTGCAGAAAGTGACCAGCGCATGTTGGCACGTTGTAAACAGTCCTCTGATAGTCCATCAGGCCCTCCGATTATAAAGCACACATCCGCACCTTCCCGTTGCCAGTGAAGTTGTTTTTCAGCCAACTGCTCAGTGTTCATTGCGTGCCCTAAAACGTCAAGCGCTACAACAAAGTCTTGCTTGTTTATCTGACGCATTAAAAGCAGGCTCTCTTTTTCAATCGCTTTTTTAATCAATTGATGTTTTTGACGAGCGCCTAGCGCGATTTCAATCCACTCGGGACATACGTCATTTGGGAGTCTTCGCTGATAATCACGAACGCCGGCAGTCACCCACTCTGGCATACGGGTTCCAACACCGATAATTTTAAATTTCATTTATCGTGGCTTGTATCCTCTACATCCAGTTCGGTCGGTCTTTCTTCGGCAGTTTCTGGACGCAAGGTCCAGAGACGCTCTAAGTCATAAAACTCGCGCGTAGCAGGTAGCATGATGTGCCCGATGACGTCGCCAAAGTCAACGAGAACCCATTCGCCGGTGTCCTCTCCTTCGACTCCGATTGGAGTAAAGCCGCGTATCTTTGCTTCCGACACTACATTAGCAGCTAAGGACTTGACTTGTCGATTAGACGCCCCGCTGGCAACAATCATAATGTCCATGATCCCTGTAAGTGAGCGCACATCAATGACTTGTATGTCGATAGCCTTCACATCTTCTAAGGCATTTAAAACGATTTGTTGTAAGTTTTTTCCCATAAGTTTCGCTTATTTGTAAAGGTTGTTTTTTGAGATGTAGTCGGCGACGTGTTCGACGACATAGGAATGGATTGCCTCGCCATTTCGAACGCAATGTCTGATCTGTGTTGATGATATGTCGAGAAGGCGCAGTTCGCAAAAAAACAACGCCCCAGCCGGCTTTTGAACTGAACGGGGCTCTATCTCGCACAGGTTTTTTTGTATCCACCGCGTGAGCGTTGGATCACTGGGGGATTCGGCCCCGGGCCTTGAAATCACTAAAATGTGACAATAGTTCAGTAGACACTCCCACTCGTGCCATGTGTGCAAGTGGTTTAGGGCGTCCATTCCCAAGCACATAAATAGCGCTTTTTTTTCGTCTATTTGAGCGCGAATCCGACGCAAACTATGAATGGTATAACTGGGCTCCGTACTCTCGATTTCCCCTAACTCAACCCCCAGTTTCGGCTGGTTAATGACGGCAAGATCAATCATCGCTTTGCGATGCTCTGCCGACGTAATGGATTGCCCGCGATGCACTGGAATTCCGCAGGGCATGAGTTTAACATGCGTTTTTCCTAAGTAATCGGTTAAATCCCTGGCGATCGCGAGGTGGCCGTTGTGGACCGGATCGAAGGTTCCGCCTAGCAGCGCGATAGACATTCTATTGTCTGATCTGTCCGTCGCCGTGAACGACCCATTTTTGACTGGTCAGACCTTCCAGCCCAACGGGCCCGCGGGCGTGTATTTTGTCGGTTGATATGCCAATTTCAGCACCCAAGCCGTATTCAAAGCCATCCGCAAATCGGGTGGATGCATTGACCATAACGGAGCTCGAATCGACTTCGACGACAAAGCGTTGAGCGCGCTCAGTATTGTGTGTGACGATGGCATCGGTGTGCTGTGAGCCATAGCGGTTAATGTGGTCAATGGCACTGTCTAGCCCGTCAACGACTTTGATCGACAATATCGGGCCGAGATATTCAGTAGACCAATCCGCCTCGGTTGCCGCATCAATGCCGGCGATAATGTGACGAGTTTTAGCGCAGCCGCGCAGTGCAACGTTATGTGAGTCCATGATCGCTTTGAGTTGCGGTAACACTTGTGTGGCAATACCTTCTGCAATCACTAACGATTCCATTGCATTACAGACGCCCAGGCGATGAGTCTTTGCATTGGTTGCGAGGGCCAATGCCATAGTGATATCGGCGTCGTCATCGATGTACAGATGACAATTGCCATCCAAGTGCTTAATGACGGGAACTCGCGCTTCTGCAGAGATCCGTTCGATCAGTCCTTTGCCGCCCCGTGGCACAATGACATCCACACAGTCAGTGAGTGTAATTAATTTGCCGACGGCGGCTCGGTCAGACGTATTGACGATCTGAATGGCGGTGTTTGGCAGACCCGTCGATGCCAGCGCGCTTTCGATGCTATCGGCAATTGCGCGATTTGACTGGAGTGACTCGCTTCCACCGCGAAGGATGCATGCGTTACCTGATTTCAAGCAAAGACTGCCTGCATCGATGGTCACATTCGGGCGGGATTCGTAAATAATGCCGATCACGCCCAGCGGAACGCGTAATTTACTCAATTGGATACCGCTAGGGCGCACACCCATGTCCGTCATTTGGCCAATGGGGTCGGCTAGCGCAATCACTTGATTGAGGCCCTCGAGCATGCCGTTAATTCGGTCTTGCGTTAGCTCCAATCGGTCGAGTAGAGCGCCGTCGAGAGATTGCTTGTGTGCCGCGTCGAGATCGCGCTGGTTGGCCGTTAAGAGTTTGTCGCGATGCGCGTCTAGTTGCTCGCCGATGCGCGTTAAAGCGGCATTCTTTGTGTCGCTAGTCGCGGTCGCCATAGACGAGGATGCCTGGCGCGCAGCGCGCCCCATGTTCTGGATGTAGGTGGTTATATCCATCTGCTCACCGAGTTTATTTGTAGCACAACTTAGACACTATTATACTCCTACCCGAGGCAATGTCCTTGTTTAAAGCGTTTTATGTGAAGATGTTTTGCCTGTTATCAGTATTCGGGTTGACTTTTAAATGACCCCTATGCCACTGACGTGATGTCATTTTCTTAAATTTGCCATCTTTAACCTCACACACGCCGTTAGGACACTCATGTGATGGCATTTGTCGATTTATTAATGTCCCAGCCAAAGTGGCTGGTTCTCACCGGGGCTGGTGTCAGTGCAGCGTCTGGGGTGCCAACTTATCGAAACCCTCAGGGTGAGTGGCAGCGAAAGCCTCCAGTGACTCATCAAGAGTTTGTCGCCAGCGTGTCGAGTCGTCAGCGCTTTTGGGCTCGGAATATTGTGGGTTGGCGGTTTATGGCATCAGCTCAGCCGAACAGCGCACACAGAACGCTACTGCAACTTGAACATCGAGGTGTGATTGCAGGGTTGATAACGCAGAATGTGGACGGCCTTCATCAACGAGCTGGAAGCACTGCGACGGTTGATCTGCATGGACGTATTGATCGCGTGTCCTGTCTGAGTTGCGGCGTATCCCAATCGCGGGCGTCGTTGCAACCGTGGTTTGCAACGTACAATGCAGAGTTTGTCGCGCTGACTGGGCAGATTGCCCCTGACGGCGATGCCGACATTGACGATCTCGATTACCGGCAGCTCGTCATTCCCGATTGCGCTCGTTGTGGGGGCGTTTTAAAACCTGATGCGGTTTTCTTTGGTGACTCGATTCCTGCGACGAGGGTGAGGGCAGTCGAACAGATGATGGCCCAAGCGCCCGCCTTGCTAGTGATTGGCTCATCGTTACAGACTTACTCGGGTTACCGTTTTTGTCTGTGGGCGAAACAGCAGCAAAAGCCCATTGCGCTCTTAACGAAGGGCGTGACTCGCGCAGACCATCTCGCCACGGTAAAAGCGCCGGACGATTGTATTCCGCTATTGCATCAGTGGCTGGCACGAATGGGACGTGACCTTAAGTGAGATGCCGGCGAACAATGGCTGTTAACGCATCAAGATGCTCTGGGTGTGCATTGAGTGCGGGTATGTAGTGGAATTCGCGGCCTCCGGCTTCAATAAATATTTCCCGCGCCTCGCACTCTATTTCTTCCAAAGTTTCCAGACAATCAGAGGAAAATCCCGGACAGATCAGCGCAACATGAGTAATGCCATCTTCAGGGAGTTTTTCAAGTGTTTTGTCCGTATAAGGCTGCAACCAAGGTTCACGACCGAAGCGAGATTGAAACGTACTCATCACGCGACTTTCCTCCAAGCCCATGTGTTCGCGGACCAAACGCGTCGTTTGATGACAGTAACAATGGTAAGGATCGCCTTTTTCAAGATATTTCTGCGGTGTTCCGTGGTACGAAAACATCAGTTTGTCAGGAAGTCCGTGTTGATCGACATGCCGCTGGATACTGTTACAAAGCGCGCTTATGTACTCGACCGATTGCTGGTAACCGCCAATAAAGTGGATTTCGGGCACCCACCGAGAGCGCATCATTGTTTTCGCCAATGCGTCAAATGTTGAGCCGGTAGTCGCTGCGCAGTATTGGGGGTAGAGTGGAAGAACAACAATATTCCGCACATTTTGCTGGCTCAACTCAGTTAACGCAGAGGCAATCGACGGATTACCGTAGCGCATCCCTAAAACGACTGGGACTTCTTTGCCGAAGTGGGCGGCAAGTCGTTCTTTTACGCCGTCGACTTGGGCTTGGCAATTGACCAACAGGGGCGATCCTTGCTCAGACCAAACACTGCGATATAACTTAGCGGAGCGCGATGGTCGAAGACGTAAAATAACGAGGTTTAGAATCAGCCACCACAGAATCCGCGGGACTTCCACGACGCGCGGATCGCTGAGAAATTCCTTTAAATAGCGACGCAACTCGCGGGTGAAGGGGGCATCTGGCGTGCCCAAATTACACAGTAGAACGCCCCTTTTGGGGGGCTCGCCCTGATGATCATACTCGGTTTGGCCCTGATACCGCATAGTGGAGACCTGTTCTAATGTGGTTGGATCGGTTGCTCACCTTCGCTGATTGGATTATTCAACGTTGCAGTGACGTTTTTAATACACTTTTTAGCGGCTTTTTCAATCGCGTTTATCGGCATATACGCTGCAATGTCGTGCCAAGACTTCTTTGTGGCGCTATACTGCCGCCTGTCTTGTAATGATGTAGACGCACAATGCCTTCGCAATCCTCCGACCGCCGAACCTTCGCCATTATCTCACATCCCGATGCTGGCAAAACCACGATTACCGAAAAATTACTCCTTCTTGGCAATCTTATTCAGGTGGCAGGGACTGTTAAGGGGCGAAAAAGTGACCGCCATGCGACATCAGACTGGATGGCCATGGAAAAAGAGCGAGGTATCTCGGTCACGTCATCGGTGATGCAGTTTCCTTACCATCAGTGCATGGTTAATCTGCTGGATACGCCCGGGCACGAGGACTTTTCTGAAGACACCTATCGCACGTTGACGGCGGTGGATTCGTCGCTAATGGTTATCGACGGCGCCAAAGGTGTCGAGGCACGGACAATTAAGTTGATGGACG
>CAJWCO010000002.1 GCA_913031145.1 uncultured Cellvibrionales bacterium
ACCGCGCCCGAGACAATTGACATGGCGGTAGCAACAAACACTACCTGAAAGAAAAAGTCTGACGCACCTGAGTAATAGGTATCTCCACCGCTAGCGTAAACGGCGTCCGCTGTCTCATTCGCAATGCTGTTGCCGAACCACGCATCAGGCAAATACAAGCCTGAAGTCCCTCCGTACATAATGGAATAACCCATTACCATGTACATGCAACAAGCAATTGAATACAACGCCACATTTTTTGTTAATATTTCAGTAGTGTTTTTGGCTCTCACAAAGCCAGCTTCAAGCATCGTAAAGCCTGCGGCCATCCACATTACGAGCACACCCGACATCAAAAAGTAAAAGGTGTCGAGTGCGTATTTCAATCCTACAATATCGTTTTCCATTCTGCGTCTCCAGGTCTAGGTGTTTTTGAAATATGCGCTAAGATCCATCACACACATCAAATAGCTTCTACGCCGGTCTCTCCCGTACGAATTCTTGTCACTTCTTCCAAAGGCGTAATAAAAATCTTACCGTCGCCAATCTTTCCGGTCTTAGCCGCAGCCGTAATCGCCTCGACAGCGCCATCTACTAATGTGTCATCTAACGCGATCTCGAGTTTCACTTTGGGCAGAAAATCCACCACATACTCTGCGCCACGATAGAGCTCTGTATGGCCTTTCTGCCGACCAAAACCCTTTACCTCTGTCACGGTCACACCCGCAACACCGAGTTCGCCCAATGCTTCCCGCACTTCGTCTAACTTAAAAGGCTTGATAATTGCTGTAATCAATTTCATGCGTAATCCCCATCTGGCGCTATGCGCCGCTCATTGATAATTGCTTCGGTTTTAAAGTTCTTCCTTCCCCCACAAAATACTGTCTGTTGCGCTTGCAGAGTTCTATGTTGCAGACTGGCTGCGAATGTCATCCTCCGACCAGCCAGCCAGTCGGAGGAATGATTTTCTAACGAGCTTAATCGTCACACTAAAATGCGAAGGAATAAGACGCAACTAATACTGGTTCGTCATCCGTAATATCGTCTTCAAGAGGGAAGGTGTAGGTGAACGAAATACTATCATTGAACGCATAACTGATGTCAAAGTGATCGCTGAAGGCGCTTTCATGATCACCGTATAAAAAGCTGAACGCACCAGCTTCAACTGCCACGGTGGTGTAGTAGTAATCCGGATTAGGAATGTAGCCGCCCCCTTCCGCTATATTTTCATAGTGAGTCAGACTCACAGGTCCCATCCCAAGACTTATATATGCTTCCATCGCATCACCTATATTACCTTCGGTTGCACGGGCATCAGTTTGGATACCTCCTGTGGGATACACATACGATATGATTCCGACGTCATAAGAAAGTGATCCAGCCTCACCCGCGAACCCCGCGTAAAGGTCGTATTCGGTCCCCGCAGATGTATCGCCAGACGATACCCACATCCCAGCGTAAAAACCCCCTTCGGCAAAATCCAAACTTGCTGAAACCGCGGGGGCACCATCCCCCAAATCAACACCACGCCACAAGTATGAGGTGGCAACCCCAGCAGAAGCGCTCAGCTCGCCCGCAGACACTGCGGGGGCCAACGCGGTCAACGATAAAGCAGAAGCTACGGCTACAGACATCACAGATTTGTTAAAATTCTTCATGAACAACTCTCCCAAGTGAACTTTTGTGTTTCGATTAAATTTGGCGTGGCCTTTCAAACAACCACGCTCATGTCTTTGCATGATCCGTGCCAATTCTTATATCGTAATAAAATCGCGTAAAGCGGTAAAAAAACGGTACTTAGCAAAACCATCGCACCAGCAAGAGTCAAAAATGGCATCGCCCGGCAAAAAGCGCACCAAAAAAGTGCGCATCATTCGCGTATTTGCCTAGCACAACTCACAACCCGCAACACTCTTTCTGCTAACATAAAGCCCAAGGTTATTCGCAACAAAAAAGGAGAAAAGTAGCGCATGCACAAAGAATTATTTGAAACATTTGAGCGACAATTCAAAATGCTTCTGCCATATGCTGAAAATGATCTTAGTCATGAGGTAAAAAAGCATATTAAGTCTGCGATGATGAGCACGTTTGAGCGACTTGACCTCGTCACTCGAGAAGAATTTGACGCCCAAAAGGCCGTGTTGACCCGCTCTCGCTCCAAAATTGATGAGCTAGAAAAGAAATTGTCTGCGATCTCGGCGCAATTGGCATTAGACGAATGAAAAAAACCTGAAATTAAAACCGCCATCATCGCCGTTGGGAGGGACCCCTATCGAACTGGCCGAAATATTTACGCGCGCCACCAGAGGCATCGATTCGCCCTCCGTCGCAGTGCAAGTCCATCTATCCAATGGACTACCCGCTTTTAACAGCGTCGGGCTTCCTGAAACTACGGTTAGATAAAGCAAAGAACGCGTGCGCCGCGCACTGCTAAATTCACACTTCGAATTTCCAGCGCGCCGTATTACCGTGAATTTAGCACCCGCCGAGCTGCCCAAAGACGGCGGTGGCTATGATCTCGCCATTGCCATGGGAATTCTTGCAGCATCGCAGCAAATACCGACAGACGCACTCCACCACTACGAATTTGTTGGGGAGCTTGCGCTATCAGGCGCCCTTCGCGGTATCGCCGCTATACTGCCGGCGGCCGTTGCCTGTGCAGCGCGGGGAAAAGCGTTAATCGTCGCCACAGAAAATGCTGACAGCGCCAGATTTGACAAAGGCGTGCGACTTTTCGCTGCCGATCATCCGCTGGCGATTTCCGCACATCTCTTCGGGCAAAAATCGCTGTCTCTCTGTTCACAAAAAGACCATCCCACAGAAACCAGCGAGCCTGATAACGCAAACCAAGGCGAATCCTCTTTAAATGATGTAATCGGTCAAGACCATGCCAAACGGGCCCTAAAAATCATCGCATGCGGTGGACACCATACGCTTTTTTTATGATCCGCACGGGGCGGGTAAAACCACGTTCGCGAGCCGTTTTCCCAGCATCTCACCGAGTCTAGCCAACAACGATGCACGCGAAGTGGCCGTCGTATATTCGGTGGCAGGGCGAAATCTCACTTGCACATCTGGGTGTTCTTTTTCTGGATGAACTACCTGAATTTTCGCGCGCCGTACTCGAAGTTTTGCGCCAGCCTCTGGAATCGGGAGAGATTTTGATTTCTCGAGTAGCCGCTCAACTGGTCTACCCCGCTCGCTTCCAGCAGCTCGCAGCCATGAATCCCTGCCCTTGTGGTTATCTGGGTTATCCGCAATGTCAGTGCAAAACCGAGCAAATAAAACGCTACCGCGCGAAGGTATCAGGCCCGCTGATGGATAGAATCGACTTGCAAGTCCAAGTATTGCCGATTGCTAGGCACGCTTTAACCGACCCTCATCAGACCGGCACGCAGGGCGATATGGCCGCTCTCCGAGCAACCATTGTTAAATCGCGCCGGCGCCAATTCGCCCGCCAAGGATTTCTCAACAGTCAACTCGACAGTCGCGCCTTACTCAAATACTGTCCATTGGACAAGGCACAAAAGGCGTTAATGCACCACGCCATTGATCACTACAATCTGTCTACTCGCAGTTACTACCGAGTGCTACGCGTCGCGAGCAGCATTGCCGACCCCGAGGATATTGCTAAACCGAAACTGCAACATTACCAAGAGGCTCTGAGTTTTCGACAACCCTCTGCGTGAGGCTATTTTAATATTACGCGCGTAGACCTATTGGCGGCGGTCAGCGCACCCAAACTGTGCTTTAATAAGATGCTAGTCGGTAACTGACTCACCCGTGAGGAATAGCGAGCTATGAACAACTCAAAATTGGTTTATTCGACGGATATGGGTCGAATCCAATCCGCTATAGAAAAAACACCACAAAATGCAGAAATAAACGACGGAACTATTCGCGTTAGCCGACAAACGCAAGGCCGTAAAGGCAAGGGCGTCATTCTGCTGACTGGTTTTATTCTGGAACCGAACGCACTCAAACAACTCGCCAAACGACTCAAACAAGCTTGCTCATCGGGCGGAACCGTGAAAGGCAATAGCATCGAGATCCAAGGCGACCAGATACTCCGTGTCATCGACTTACTCAACGCGCAAGGATTTAAGACCTTGCGAGTCGGAGGCTAACCATGTCGTCCGTATCGCTCCCAGCGTTGTTCCCTTGCGGTCGATGGCCATCGCCGATCACCGCGGGTCTGGTGGCACAGACAGCACCCGCAGTCAATTTTCTTAGTGTCGAAAACGATTGTTTGTACTGGGTCGAAAGCCGCCCATGGGATGCGGGACGAAATGTAATTATGTGTCGGAATGCAAACGGTGAAGTCATGGATTTACTGCCGCCGCCCTTCAGCCACCACAGTCGTGTTCACGAATACGGAGGCCGCGCATATGTGGTGAACCGCGGCGTACTGTACTTTATTCATGCCCTCGACCAACGTCTTTATGCGCTTTGTCTATCCGCTGATGCAACACCGCGTGCCTTGACGCCTTCCAGCAACTGGCGTTTTGCCGACCTAATTGTCGACGACCATCGTCACCGTATCATCGCGGTCGGAGAGTGCCACCCAGAAAATGGCGAGCCAGAAAATATGTTGGTGAGCCTGCAAATGGACCCAATACATGATGCCGAAAATACCCCACAGCCGATAACCCATCAGGCAGATTTTTACGCGTACCCTCGATTGAGTCCCGATGGAAAAACGCTCTGCTGGATACAATGGTGCCATCCTCAAATGCCTTGGGATGGCACCGAATTGTGGCTTGGAACAATGGCACCAGACGGCACGCTCATGCACTCACATCAAGTTGCCGGAGATCACCAAGAAGCCATTATGCAGCCAATCTTCTCGCCAGACGGCGACTTATACTTTGTGTCTGACCATTCAAATTGGTGGAACCTTTATTGTATCACGTCGCCTAACTCAAGCAACTCAGCTGCTGCCGCGCCAATACTCAAACGCTCTGCAGAATTTGCGGCGCCCCTGTGGCAACTCGGGGTCACTTACTTCGATTTTATCGATGCCCAAACCGTCGGCTGTTTATTCAGCGCGGAGGGTATCTGGAGCGCTGCTACTTTTGATATCGAGTCCGAGACGCTAAACATCGCCAAAACACCCTATAGCCACTTTCACAGTGCTTGCTGCTTTCATGGGAATTTAGTCTGCGTGGCTGCAAATGCGCAAGAAGCCCAATGTATTATTCGGTTCGATAAAACCGATGACTCTGGACACCTAAATCAGTATACATCACTCTACACGCCAGAGAATGCCTCAGATACTCGCACGGTATCGCCCCCCAGTATTACAAAGGAGGACTTATCATTTCCCGAGAGTGTGATATTCCCAAGCGCCGACGGTACATTCGCACAGGGCTTTTTCTACCCGCCTACAAACGCCGATTATCATGTGCGAGAGAACGAACTGCCCCCATTGCTTGTTATGTGTCACGGGGGCCCTACGAGCAGTACAAGCTCTCAACTCAGCCTGAAAATTCAGTATTGGACAAGTCGCGGCTTTGCGGTTTTTGACCTAAACTATCGCGGCAGCAGTGGGTTTGGACGCGGTTTTCGGCAAGCACTCAATCACAACTGGGGTATGGCCGATGTCGAGGACACGCGGTACGCGGTAAATCACTTGGTGGCAGAAGGATGGGTCGACCCACAACGATGCGCTATACGCGGGGGTAGTGCGGGGGGTTATACGGTGCTCGCAACACTCACTTTTACCCAAACTTTTAAAGCTGGAGCCAGCCTATATGGCATCGGTGATTTAGAAACTTTGGCGAGGGATACACATAAATTCGAATCGCGCTATCTCGATGGATTAATCGGCCCGTATCCGCAGTGCCGAGAACGCTATGTACAACGGTCGCCTGTTCATCACGCCGACCAATTAGAGTGTCCGGTCATTTTCTTTCAAGGCTTAAAAGATCGTGTTGTGCCACCAAATCAAGCACAGATGATGGTCCACGCCCTACGCCAGAAAGGTATTCGCGCAGAGCACATTACGTATCCTGAGGAGGGGCATGGTTTTAAAGACGCTTCCGTCATTGTGCATGCTCTTGAGACCGAGCTCGCTTTTTACCAAGATGTCTTTAAACTCTAGCTCGCTTAACTATGTCACGATACCGCCCTCCTCAACCCAAAAGCTCTCCATACATGACCGCAGACGGGGCGAGAGCGTTGCGGGCCGAACTTTATGCGCTTTGGAAAGTCGAGCGTCCACAGATTACCCAAGTAGTCCATGAAGCTGCAAAAAACGGCGATCGCTCAGAAAATGGCGACTACATTTATGGCAAACGTCGGTTACGCGAAATAGATCGGCGCGTGCGCTATTTAACACGCCGAATCGACGACGCGGTAATCGTCGAAGACCCGCCGCTGGATCGCAGTCGAGTTTTTTTCGCCGCTTGGGTAACCGTAGAGGATCAAACCGCCAAAGTGCACCAATATCGATTGGTGGGCGCCGATGAGATCGATGCAGAAAAAAATCATATCAGTATCGACTCACCCATTGCGAGAGCACTCGTTGGCAAAGGTCTTGACGACGTTGTAGAGATCACCACACCCTCTGGCAACCGATCCTTAACGATTTTAGATATCCATTACTCGCGTTAAAGCCTGCTGTCTCCAAAAAAACCAGATTAAGGCGATAAACGCTCACAATCCCAATGAAGAGTCATGCCGCCTTGCAACTTACGCGAATAGGCGAATCGATCGTGGAGTCGGTGCTCTCCGCCTTGCCAAAACTCAATGCGCTGTGGTGCAACTCTAAAGCCTCCCCAAAAATCAGGGGTCGGAACATGCCCTTCTGCAAAACGCGCTGATACGTTTTTATACTGGTCTTCCAAAACACTTCGGGATTCGACAGGCGCGCTCTGTCGAGAGGCCCATGCACCTATCTGACTCGAGAAAGGGCGTTTTTCGAAGTACGAAAGTACTTCCCCACGTGACAGCGGCTTCGCATGACCTTCAATCATCACTTGGCGCTCCAACGTCAGCCACGAAAAATGTAAACTAGCGAATGGATTACCCGCCAACTCTTGCGCTTTTCGACTGCCAAGATTGGTGTAAAATACAAATCCCGACGTGTCGCACCCTTTTAGCAATACCATGCGCTGAGAAGGACGTCCCTCAGAGGAAACCGTCGCGAGCGTCATCGAAGTAGGGTCAGGTAGATCCGCCGTTATAGCTTGATCAAGCCATGCATTGAATAGAGCAACAGGATCATCTAGAAGCGATTTACGGCGCAGAGTCGCATACTGGTACTCGCGACGGTTATCTCTAATACTCATATTTTAAATGGCTCCTCGCCCAATGCACTCGCCCAAAACGGCAGAATATGCCTGCCTGACCCGCCCTAGAGCCTGCCAAATATCGATCAACCAAAGGTCACATATTCCATTAAATCCGGCGTCTCTAAATGTGGCACAGCGTTAAATCCCGTTAAACTAATCGTCTTTTTATTGAAGAAATACCGATTAATGCCTGTGTTCTTTGATTGCAAATTGAGATTAAAAACGGTTTCCGCTGGCACACCCAAGACCTGCCCCATAAAGGCGCTATTAGAACCACCAGAACCAATCGCTAGCACCCGCCCCCCCTTCACCGACTGCGCTTGAATCTGCTCGCGGGCCTTGTGCACGCGAGCATTGAACATATCCCACGTTTCTGACACCTCGGTAATCTCACTGCGCCCCCATGCCGTCAAAACAACCCTCAACAACCGGAAGTGTTTCTGCTTATTAGTGCGGTCTGCTTGCAAGTCGAGTAACAGCGGGTGGTCTGGAGATTGCTTTGAAAAGGCCTGAACCAATTCGCCAAAATCATACTCATTCAACCCAGGCAGAACTTGGTAGGATTTTCCCTCACACTGCATACCCTCACAAATCGCATCACATGTTTGTCTGTGGCGCGCCATATCGCCCACAATCAATTGCTCGAATTGAATGCCTAACCGCAAAAAATAAGCGCCTAACCAACGTGACTGGCGACCGCCCAAGTCGGATAGCTGATCGTAATTGGTGGCGCCAAACGAGGCCTGAGCATGACGTATCAAAAATAGCTCACTCATCGCTGATTGGTATCTCCTTGTGAGTCTGTAGCAAAAAATGCAGCTAGCTATGAGGGGCTTTAGCTGTCTGTCACCCACCCCATTGCCGCAACGCACACATTCATTTCGATAATAGTAGCACTACAGACTACCTCACGGCGAGGGAGTGCTTTCATAGCGCCACGGATCACCGTATACTCCTGATCCTTGCTATTACGCTCGCGCACCCCGCCACAGGATCCTATGTCAGCTCCAGATTTTTCTACCCTGGGTATTTCAGCACCCGTACTCAAAGCCGTGCAACACCTTGGCTACGAAGTGCCGTCACCCATTCAAATGCAAAGCATTCCCATTTTACTGGCGGGTCAAAATCTGCTGGGTACCGCACAGACAGGAACTGGCAAGACCGCAGCATTTGCTTTACCCATGTTGAGTCAACTTGATATCAAGCAGCGAACACCTCAAATTATTGTGCTGACACCCACCCGCGAGTTAGCCATTCAGGTGGCCGAGGCTTTCAGTAGCTATGCACGCTTTATTTCCGGGTTTCACGTGCTTCCTATTTACGGTGGTGCCGACATAAAAGGTCAATTACGCGGACTACAGCGCGGCGCTCAGGTCATCGTTGGAACGCCCGGGCGAGTGCTGGATCATTTGCGGCGCCGGAGTTTGGATTTAAGCAAAATCCGCGGACTCGTGCTCGATGAGGCGGATGAAATGTTACGTATGGGATTCATAGACGACGTGGAAAGTATCCTCGCTCAAACACCTAAAGATTGTTTGCGTGCGCTGTTTTCCGCCACTATGCCAGCTCCCATTAGGCGTGTGGCCGAAACGTACCTAGGTGATGCACAACGCGTCAGTATCGAAAGCAGGACGAAAACCGTAGAGCGTATCGATCAAAAGTATTTGATGCTAAAAGGGCACCAAAAATTGGATGCGCTGACGCGAATTTTAGAAGCAGAAGTGTTCGATGGCATACTCGTGTTCGTGCGCACGAAGTCATCAACAGTAGAAATTTCGGAAAAACTTGAATCACGGGGATATGTGTCGGCGGCACTCAACGGTGATCTAAGTCAAACACTTCGCGAGCGGACCATCGCGCGTCTAAAAAAAGGACAAATTGACATTGTTGTTGCAACTGACGTAGCAGCACGAGGTTTAGATGTAGAACGTATTAGTCATGTGATCAACTATGATGTCCCATACGACAATGAATCCTATGTGCATCGTATTGGGCGCACAGGGCGAGCGGGGCGCAACGGAATTGCCATTTTATTTGTAACGCCAAAAGAGAACCGTCTTCTTCGTTCGATCGAAAAGTCGACCCGACAAACCATTAAACCTCTAGTGTTGCCTAGCAATGCCGAGGTGAGTGATTTGCGGGTCCAGCAATTTAGCGAGAAACTTCTTCAAGCGATCGCGCTACCACAGTTAGGGAAGTTCAAAGCGTTGGTCGAGTCCATGAGCCTGCAGCATGGACTAGATGTTGCCGATATAGCGGCGGCGCTGCTCTATGAGAAACAGAAGGAACGTCCGTTATTTCCCACGCAAGACACACTCAAGACCCAGCCATCTCCGAAGCCTGAACGATCGGATAAAAATAAACGCGAGCAACCTAAATCACCCAGGCAAGCCCGCTTGAAACCCCAGAAAGAGACCGCCAAAGTGCCGCGCGATCTAAATGAATTACGCCGCACACCAGCAGACGAGGACTTGCGTGTCCACAGCCGTTCAAAGCAAGATGATATTCCCATGGTGACTTATCGTATTGAAGTGGGTCTTGCAGACGGTATCACGCCCGCCAATATCGTTGGCGCCATCGCGAATGAAGCCGATATAGAAAGTCGTTACATTGGCCAGATTAAACTCCACGACACGTTCAGTACGGTCGCCTTACCCGAGGGCATGCCAAAGCAATTATTTACCCACCTACGCAAAGTTAGAATCTGCCAGAAACCCCTCAAGATTAGCCCTTTAGAAAGTGATAACCGTACAGAAAAAAGCCGCGCAGAAAGCCCGAGTACCAAGACAAAAGCGGCCCTTAAAAAACCGGAGCGACGCCAACCGAAAAAAAAGTCCCCCACAGATAGGGACTATGGTGGTAATAAGCCGCCGCGCAAACGGGTTTAATCCTGAGTGCTACCAGTCGGGTTTTCTAGCGTCAGCGCCCGATCGATCAGTGTAAGACAAGCAACTAAGTCATTGCGCTCATATCCTCTTTCCTGACAAAAGCTCTCGGCCATCGGTGTAATAGAACACGCCCTAGGCAATTCACTGCCCGTGTTTAGCATCTTTCTCAAGCGCGGAATTAGAATAAACTGTAACCACTGCGGGAAGCTCAGCTGATCAAAGGAAAAGGGCTGATCACTCTCAAGCGCGTGGACATCTGGCGCTTCTGGTGACCACAGGTGCAGGCTTCTAAGAATGTCCTCTAATTGCTCTAATGCAGTCACTAGAACCGCGAGCTTTGACCCGCGTACTGCCGCTTCGCCGTGAAGATTAGCGGGCATTTAAATCGCGCGCAAACGGCGGTAACGCGTCCAACAATTGCTCACCATAGCGTTTGGTTACAACGCGCCGATCGAGAATCGTTACCGTACCTGTATCAGTTTCAGACCGCAGTAAGCGACCACAAGCTTGGGTTAAACGCAGGGATGCGGTGGGCAATGAAATATCCCAAAATGCATTACCGCCGGCAGCTTCAACCCACTCACAGAGAGCTTCTTGAAGAGGGTCATTTGGGACCGCAAATGGGAGTTTAGCGATCACGACATGTCGACAATAATTTCCCGGCAAATCAACGCCTTCTGCAAAACTTGCCAATCCAAACAGCAGACTAGAATCGCCGCGATCGACTCGTTCTCGGTGGAGCCGGAGCATCTCTTTAGTGGAAAATTGGCCTTGCATCAATACCATACTTTGTAATTTTTGAGAGATGTCAGCGTAAACATCTTGCATTTGCCGGCGCGATGAAAATAACACGAGCGTACCCGCATTACGCTCAATCATCGACTCCAAATTTCGAACTAAATAGCGGCTATGTGCAACGACGTCATTTCCCTCAATGGCGTCTTTAGGCACGCATAAAACTGCCGCTTTCGCATAATCAAAGGCACCTGGGACAGCAATATACTGGGCATCGGAAGGAAGACCCGTGTCACGCTGTATACTATTAAAGCTACCGAGCGAACGCAGCGTTGCCGAAGTGAGTATTGCTGCATAGGCTCGGCCCCAGAGTCGCTCTTGCAAAACCTCTGCCGCGCGAATGGGGCTTGCATTAACAACAATATCCTGCCCTCCAGATACCGTATCAAAACGTAGCCAGCACGCCATAGGCGTCGTGTTCGGAGAAACGTCTTGGCACAAACGATCCCAAAGTGCCGCGAGTTTCTCTGCCCGAGATTGCCACTGCCCGGCCTGCTGGTAAAAAACTTCTATGTCGGGCGTAGCCACCGGATACTGCCGATTACTCAGTGCATCATTAAGCGCGTCGACAAGTTTTTGCAGCCGATTTAACCAAAGTGCTAGCACTTCAGTAATCTGTATTGCCACGTCACGGATAGCCGTTCCAATATCCCCGTGCGGAAAGCGGTAGCGCTCGTCCCCGTCGTGTAATTGATCCAGATAATGCTGGCACAGAGGAAACGCGGTCAGTAACAGATTGGACAAGTGCGCAGCGTCCTCTTGGATACGTGGCAGTTGATCAACCAATAAGAGATCGTCAGCAAATATTGACCCTTGTCCCGCGCATTGCTTGGGCAACTTATCTAGCCAGTTGAGACTCGCATTGATGCGACACTCAGCACCAAAATGCCTGACTGCGGTATCTGCCACGCGATGGCCTTCGTCGAAAATAAAAATACATTCGTCCAACGGTGGTAAAATAACCCCACCGCCCAACGCTAAATCGGCCATCACAATATCATGGTTCGCCACTAAACAGTCGCTCTCCTCAATATCGCTGCGAGCCTTGAAGAATGAACACTGATTGATATAACGGCACCGCCGGCCCGTGCATTGCCTTCGGTCAACGGTGAGGGTCTGCCAATCTTGGTCATCAATTCGAGTACTCCAGGTATCTCTGTCTCCATCCCATTCGCCCTCCTCAAGACCCAACGATAATTCGCGGTAGAGTTTTTCAGTATTCTTATCGGGTTTGAAAAGCTGTTCGTCCTCAAATAAATAAATGCCCGATTCTTTGGCGTCAATTGCGTCGATACACTGCTGCATACGTAATTGGCACACATAGCGTCCGCGACCTTTGACTAAGGCGCAACGATAATCCCATTCACAAGCCTTGAGTAAATCGGGCAGGTCTTTATTGATCAACTGCTCTTGCAATGCCACTGTTCCAGTCGCAACGACGACTGTTTTATTCAGGGCCCTTGCCAAGGGAAGCGCCGCCAACAAATAGGCCACCGTCTTACCCGTACCCGTCGCGGCCTCAACAGCAGCAACGCGACGTTGTGCGTCATCATCACTGATCGCATTGGCTACCGCTGCAATCATTTCCTTCTGGCCCTGCCTTGGACTGAGTTTACCCGCAGCCAAAAACTGCCTATAGCCTTGTTGAATCGTCGCTTTACTGTCTGTGCCAAGCGTCATATTGCCCCTTGCGGCCGCTGAGCGAACGCCAGTTGGTCAATCACAGGGGCCGCATAACCGGCCAGCACAATATCTCGGTGCTCTTCAGGCAACTGATCCAATCGCCGCTGAAGATTTGCGTGCGCCCTAATCCAATCTTCGTCCGGCCACAGCGCGTGCAACGCACTGGCATCATCGTCAGGGTTCAACCACTGCCAAGCTACAATATGCGATGGAAAAAGGCGATAACCAGAAACGATGTGCCTGTCAATGGCACTCGCCAAGTGGTCTGCCGTTTCAAACTCTGTCACCAAAGGTTCACCAAAATTAACATGAACGCGTCCCTTAAAACCCACAAAGCCCTTTTTGATCGTCGCTAAATCCTCGTAAGCGGTTTTACGATAAATGTCACCCTGCTGGCCGACAAACAGCTCGGCCGCTTTATCACCATCGCATGGATCGTACTCATAGGCTATCGACACAGGCACAATATTGAGTGTGCGCATCGCCTCACCAAATGACTGCTCACCACAACGACTGAGCGCTAGCATTTTTAATAAAGCCGTCTCTGTTCGATCACGACCGTCTTTGGCTCGGCCCTCAGCCTGAGCAATCCATATTGAGACTGCGTCCGTGCTAATAGAGTGGCGAATGTAACGAGACAATAACTTTAAAGCTGCGAACTTCTCTCTTCGTCCTGACAAAGAGCGTTTGACAATAAAACTGCGATTGATTCTCATCAAATCTGACGCGAAAGGTTTGGTCAATAAATTGTCGCCAATCGCAATGCGCAATGAGTCTCTGCCAGACTCAACCAGCCCAAGAATCACCAATGCTGGATCCAAAGCGATATCGCGATGATTACTCATAAACACGTAGGCTTGATCCCGCTGGAGGTTTTCAATTCCGCTAAAACCGTAGCTGGTAGTGGTCTCGTCCAAAATGGCTTTTAAACGGCTTGACAGGTGTGCCTGAAAATCACGGACTGTTTCGAGATCATGACTAAGCCTTTTCAAGTGCCATTTTAGCACGGGACGTATGAGTGGCAGAAAATACGCGGGCAACCAAGAGAATTGGCGCTCCAAAATGAGGTCAAGAAACTCTTTGTCTCCAATAATGCGTGCTAAAACATCAGCCAGTTCAGCGTCTCTGTATGGACGAATTTCGTCAAAATCATGCATCGCGATCACCGCGCTTGCAGATTAATTCTGACGCGCATTGAACCAGCGGACATCATGAGAGTGAGCGTCTACGCTGTCCACGACGTCCAGCACCATCGCAAACAAAGCCATACGCACAAGAACGCCATTATCGGCTTGACGAAAGATCGCCAAATTAGGGTTATTATCCAAGTCGCAGTCGAGTTCGTTTGCATCACTTCTCGAATCACGCGGCATCGGATGCATGATGACCGTATTAGGCTGACAAAACTCGGTGTATATAGCTTGATTTAAGCGGAACTTTCCACGGTACAAATCAGCCTCGCGCTTATTGGGAAATCGTTCTTCCTGAATCCGTGTCGAATAAACAATGTCAACGTCGACGATGCCCTCCAGCAAGTCGTCATAGTGCGTTACTTTGATACTCGAGTTTCGCATTAATTCTACAATGCCCTCGGGCAGAGACAGTTTTTCGGGCGAGATGAGCACGACCTCAACATCTGTATATAAGCACAAGAGTTTTCCGAGCGAATGCACCGTGCGGCCATGCCGCAGATCACCAATCATGGCGATCTTTAGCCCTGTAATACTTCGACCGCGGTCCGCCATTTCTTTGCGGATCGTGTAGAGGTCCAACAATGCCTGAGTAGGATGCTCATTGGCGCCATCGCCACCACTCACAACGGGTACGCGACTCGCCAGTGCAAAATCAGCTACCGAGCCAGCAACGGGATGGCGCATACAAATCACATCACTAAATCCGGATAGCACGCGCGCTGTATCTTGCAAGGATTCTCCTTTAACTAGAGCCGAATTATCAAAGCCCGCAGTCTCGCGAACTTCACCACCCAACAAATTAAAAGCAGAACCAAAACTTATGCGCGTGCGCGTGCTCGCTTCGAAAAACATATTGCCCAGAATTGCACCTTCCAACACACGCGTAACGCGCTTGCGTAGCGCATAAGGTTGCATGCGGTCCGCTACCGCAAATATCGCTTCGACATCAGGTCTTTCGAACTGATCGATAGAAACAATATGCGCACCTGTGAAATTCACTACGTACCCTCAACCGCTCTGAGAAGTCAGCAGTTTAGCCTGTTTAGACGCCGTACTCTAGCAAAGTCATCACGTCGCATCTGTGGTCAATGCAAATTTGTTAGCCACTCGTACCGCCCACTCTCGCAACGCCTTGACGACGTCAGGACGGAAAGGATCGTTTGTCGGTTCGGCCTCTATTTCAGCAAGCTCCGCATTAAACTGCTCTAAAGTACAATAACCTGACTGGGTGTCCGTTAGTCGCCACAGACAGTCTTCGTGCCATTGGTTCTGCTCGACGTCCGTTAATGTACTTGGGAAATAGCGCGCGCGGTAACTCAATAACAAATCCGTATAACGGGGGTCCGAAAACGTCATTGAACTCTGGGTCAGGAGAGCCTCTGTGCCGGCCCTAACTGTTGCCATCAACGGCCGATCAACGTCCTGTATAAAGCCATCGTAGAGTCGCTGTTCTGCTTCGGTTTTGACCGCGAATACCTGCCTCGAATATACCCGTTGCAGCTTCTCACGTATGTCCATAGAACGCAGTTTTTGCCAATTTTTATGGCACTCATCCAAATCTATATTAATTCGTCTCGCCACTTTACTATCCACTAACTTGGGTGTTCCAACCACTGGACATTTGTTGACGTGTACTAGCTTCAAAGCAGGGCGTTGAGTGCCTCTGGGCAACGTGTCGGCTGCGCTGAATAGGCGATCTTTTAGCGCGTCCGCGTCGAGCTTCAACTCATCAGGATCTGCAGAAATATCAACACAGATCACCGCATTAGGATTGCTGGGGTGCTGAGCCAACGGTAGCATGATCGCGGCGTACTGATTCTCGCGAGCGAGCATTCCTGACACATGCAAGAACGGCCGCGGATTAGTTACATCAAGAAATTCCGCGACCGCGCGTTTTCTTCTCTTAGAATATATGTGGTCAAACAACTGTGGCTGCAGATTTTTGACCCGCTTTGCAACATTGATAGTAGCCAGTACATCGCCAAGCGCATCATGCGCCTGACCATGCGCAATGCCATTGGCTGCGGTAATGTCTTCTAATCTGAAGCTGGGCGCTCCTGATGGATGATCGGGCCACTCAACCCCGTCGGGACGCAGTGCTCGCATAAGGCGAAGCATGTCGATAATGTCCCACCGAGAATTTCCGTGTTGCCATTCTCGTTGATAAGGATCATAAAAATTACGGTAAAGCGCGTAACGGGTAATTTCGTCATCAAATCGTATGCTGTTATACCCGACACCACAGGTCTCTGGCGCACTCATCTCGGTATGGATCTGACGGATAAACGCGGGTTCGGGCAAACCCTTTTCTAGTGCATGCTGCGGAGTGATCCCAGTTACCATACAGGCTCTCGGGTAGGGCAGAATATCATCCTCTGGACGACAGTAAAGCACCAATGGTTCGTCAATTAGTTGGAGATTTTCGTCCGTGCGTTGGCCGGCAAATTGACAAGGCCTCGCTGTTGCTGGGTTAACACCGGTTGTCTCGTAATCATGCCAATAAAACGTCGCGGCCATTGACTTACCCCTATAATGAAGCTTCTAAGGGCGAACAGACCCTCTGGTAGCACTCGAACACGACGTATACAGTGCCACCAAAAGGCCAATAGGTCTACTGTCATTCCACTAGGATTTCGGTGTAGGTCAGTTCACCAATCACCCGACGATTTTCCGCACACCCTTGAGACGTTTCATTAGTATCGATGGGATAAGACGCGCCAAAACCCTTCGCACTGATCCGTTCCGAGGCGATGCCATAATCTTGGGTGAGTTTTTCTTTGACTGCCTCAGCTCGTCGCAGCGACAGATCGAGGTTATATTCTGCCTTACCCATACTGTCGGTATGACCCTCAAGGATGAGTGTTACTGCCGGATGCGCTCGCATCGATGTCGCTATGATCTCCAACTCATCATCACGAACTTTGATAACCTCTGCTTTGTCGAATTGAAACTCGACATTGAGTCGCACCGTAACAGTGCGTTCACGGGGCTCTTTAGCCAAAATTTCAATCGGCTCAGGAATCACCTCAGGTTTCTCCGGGACCTGCACAGTCCGAGGGGCAACGCCGCCAAACACGCGATTAACCGATAACTGAAAACCTAAGTCTTCACCCGACTCGCTATGGCCGCCTAACAAACGCATATCTGCACGCACATCGTAATGCTGAGGATCCGTTTACCAACGCCAAGCCCAAAAAGCACCTGAATCGATTTGTCACTGTGCGACGGAGCAAGATTACTTGAATCTTTAAAGTCGTATTGATTCAAAACCAACAGGGCAAAAGGCGCCCAACCATCAGCGATATCGCCCATCCAAAAGTGGCCATTTAATGTCAAAACATCAAAATCATCGTGGCCGACATGTTTCGCGTATCCGAGTTCGAGATCCACAATTTTGGGCAACACGACGCCCAATTTGCAAGCCCCCTAGCACGCTATTTTGGTCATCACTGACGCTGCGTTCAGCATCGAGGTCATAGTGGCTGATCATGGGGCCGATGTGCCAAGTATCTTGTGCGTGTGCGTGCGCAGTTGATTACCAGACACGTAATGAATAAAGTAAATAACAGTCTGATGTGCAAGAAGCTTTGTCATGATTTTCATCCTTGAAATTAATTATGAGCATTTTCTAGGTTTTAACGGCGGTAAAAGGTCCTCTCACCCGATGATGTTGACGACCTACACCAAGGATACAACTTTATGTTGATTTCTTTAGCACAGTTTAGACTATAACCATCGCCAAGAAATTATTAATTCACTCTGCAGACGGATTTGGCATCGACGGGGCCGATGCTTGCTCCAGCTTGAAGATCTTCTGATTCACTTGGCGTCTGAATCCGTCAACCGATTCAATGGCTTCTGAATGGCTTTCTAACTGACGCTGAATTCGCGTGATGCTTTCACTCGCTTGCTTTTGCGCCTGATTTCCTGCGCGTAACTGACCATACAAGTCTGCCAAATCAGCGCTCATTTCAAGATAATTTTCACTGATCGTACCAATCCGCTTTTTTTCCGCATCAACGCGTTTATCGAGAGAGGCCAAAGCACTTCCTTGACTAACACGCTTTTGCGCTAAAAAAGTAATGTCGGTTTGATTCTTGGTTATCTTTCCTTTGTTGATATCGTTTGATACCCCCCATAGCTTCCTAATTTCGGACCAGTGTTTGCGCAATTCATCCTGCTGCCGGCTTAACTTGACCTGAAGCGCAGCTCCGGATTGCATTACGGACTCGTCGGTACTACTGAGCCTTGAATCTAGCTCATCAAAACGTTGTTGCAACGCTGTATGATTAGCTTGTAAAACTGAGAACTGTTGCCAACCAAAGGCCCCGGCACATCCTATGGCAATCATGAAAAAGCTCACAAAAAACTTCCAGCCTTTTCCCATCGATGCCGTCGCACTCGACTTAGGCGCTAAATTTGCCGACTTAGTCGTTGCTTTTGCACTACTGGAACTCCCGATCATACCTTCTCGTTCAGGCACTATGGGATTAATGCGCCTGCCATCGTAGTCAGCCATGTTACCGAAAACCTCTAATCTCAAGAATGACGTCAGGGCGAAAGTATAACGACTTAGGCGATCGACCACACCCCATCGACGGGGATTTATAGACCAAAGATACCACTAAAAAAATAACGTATTATTTCAAAATAAAAAACCCCACCGTTTTCGGCAGGGTTTTTTTAGTGCTAACCGAGTAAACAGACGTTACATCATACCGCCCATACCACCCATACCGCCCATGCCGCCCATACCGCCCATATCGGGCATTGCTGCTGGCTTATCTTCAGGCATATCGGCCACCATGGCTTCAGTGGTCAACATGAGGCTGGCGATAGATGCCGCGGCCTGTAACGCGGTTCGCGTCACTTTTGCGGGATCTAAAATGCCCATCTCAATCATGTCGCCGTAAACACCTGTGGCCGCGTTATAGCCAAAATTACCCGAGCCTTGCTTGACTTTGTCAACGACAACAGAGCCCTCTTCACCCGCATTTTCGACAATTTGACGGAGGGGAGCTTCCATAGCGCGACGCGCTATACCCACACCCACAGTTTGGTCGTCATTGTCACCCGTGAGGTTATCGATTTTTTGAAGTACTCGAATCAAGGCCACGCCACCCCCTGCGACAACACCTTCTTCAACCGCCGCTCGTGTCGCGTGCAATGCATCCTCTACGCGGGCTTTTTTCTCTTTCATCTCAATCTCAGTGCTAGCTCCAACTTTAATCACGGCAACGCCGCCCGCCAATTTCGCAACACGCTCTTGCAGTTTTTCACGATCATAGTCAGAACTTGTGTCTTCGATTTGCGCTCGAATCTGCTTTACACGTGCTTCAATCGTTCCATGATCGCCAGCGCCGTCTACGATAGTCGTATTTTCTTTCGTCATGGTAACTCGCTTGGCCGTACCCAAATGCTCCAGCGTTGCCGCTTCCAAATCCAAGCCCACTTCTTCAGAAATAACCGTCGCGCCGGTGAGTACAGCAATGTCTTCTAACATCGCTTTGCGGCGATCTCCAAAACCTGGCGCCTTACAAGCCGCTACTTTGACGATCCCACGTAAATTGTTGACCACCAGCGTTGCCAATGCCTCACCCTCAACATCTTCGGCGATCATCACCAACGGCTTACCCGCTTTAGCAACAGCTTCCAAGAGGGGCAATAACTCACGGATGTTGGAAATCTTTTTGTCCACCAAAAGAATCAATGGCGATTCTTGTTCCGTGCTCATATTTTCTTGATTGTTAACAAAATACGGCGACAAGTAACCACGGTCGAATTGCATACCTTCAACGATATCTAATTCGTTCTCAAGTCCCGACCCTTCTTCAACGGTTATCACGCCTTCCTTACCCACTTTGTCCATCGCCTCGGCAATAATATCGCCGACTAAATGATCACTGTTCGCCGAAATCGTCCCTACTTGAGCAATCTCTTTAGAATCGGAGCAAGGCTTCGCAATCGCTGCAATTTCTGCAACCGCTGCAATTACCGCCTTGTCGATACCGCGCTTCAGGTCCATAGGATTCATGCCCGCAGCCACAGATTTTAGACCCTCATTGACAATCGTCTGAGCCAAAACGGTCGCTGTTGTGGTGCCATCACCGGCGTCATCTGATGCCTTGGACGCTACCTCTTTGACCATCTGAGCGCCCATATTGGGCAGTTTATCTTGAAGTTCAATTTCCTTCGCGACCGATACCCCGTCTTTGGTGACGGTCGGCGCTCCGAACGATTTATCTAGAATGACATTACGCCCTTTGGGACCCAAAGTCACCTTGACCGCGTTGGCCAGAACATTTACCCCTTCGAGCATGTCTTGACGAGCGCTGTCGCCAAATTTTACTTGTTTAGCTGCCATGATTTTTTCCTTTCAAAAAACGGTTACGACAAAAATTCTTTACCTAATTGAGCGACGAATTGCGCTCCTATGCGTCCATGACGGCCTTGATGTCAGACTCACTAAGAATGACCAGCTCCTCTCCGTCAATGTCTATTGTGTCGCTACCGGCGTATTTTCCAAATACTACGGTGTCGCCAATCTTGACATCCACTGCACGCGTTTCACCGTTGTCCAACACTCGGCCTGAACCGACGGCTATGACTTCGCCCTGATTGGGCTTTTCTTGCGCTGAACCGGGCAATACAATACCACCCGCGGTTGTTTGTTCCTCTTCCTGCCGACGAACGATCACACGATCGTGTAATGGGCGAATTTTCATGCTTCTGCTCTCCAGTTAATCTATCTGCAATAAGTAGATGATTGCCCCCGCTTGAAAACCGTGGTTAACGGGCACACCTCCGCAATCACCTAATAGATGGAGGCTACTCAAATGCTTTTCAAGGGTGGGCCAAACTTTTTTTTGTGAAAGCCGCAAATCCTTTAAAAACTGCCGAAAAAGGTACACCATTTATAGTCTGGGATCTCGGTACTCGCTACACTCACCGTCAATGACGCGAGCACCGCTGTCTGTTGTAGCTGCCGACGGCTCGTTTGCGTCCACCTGATTTGAAAAGAGAGTGGTGCGCGCAAAAATCTTACGCATTAAAGTCACCGCTAATACCTCCCGAATACTGGGTATCAAGACGGCAAACCCAAAGGCATCAGTCACAAAACCCGGCGTGACTAAAAAAGCGCCCGACACCGCCAAAATCACTCCAGAAAACATCTCGCGTGCTGGGAGTTGTCCGTGAAGCATTTTTTGTTTGGCCTGCCACAGCGTCTGGAGCCCTTGCTGGCGCAATAATGCGACACCGAAGACCGCCGTCAACACCACCAATAAGATCGTTACAAACGCGCCAATTTGGGCGCCGACACTAATCAACACCCACATCTCAACGATCGGCATAATCAGCAACAAAAGCCATACACTTCGCATTCGACGCCACCCTTAAAATTTTTCAAATCAGCGCTTTTCGCGCCCTCGAGTTTAAAAGGCACCAAGAATAGCGTAGTCTTGCTAGGAAATGGAAGTAAGCTCTTTGCGCGCTCGGCTGCGCAGCAGTCGACCTTTAACACGCTAACTCTCCGACACAACGCATAACTCTAGCTTGAAGGAACCGTGATGTCAGATATCTGGCAATCGTTATTAAACCGCCGCATGTTGATCTGTATTTTTACGGGCTTTGCTTCAGGGATGCCGTTATACCTGCTGATTACGTTAGTACCGGCGTGGTTACGTAGTGAAGGTGTAGGACTTGAACAAATAGGTTTATTTGCACTGATTGGCCTCCCTTACACATGGAAGTTTATCTGGGCGCCATTGCTAGATCGATATTCACTGCCTGTCGCGGGGCGCAATTTCGGTATTCGGCGCAGCTGGATGCTATCCACACAAGTACTGCTGTTTGTCGCCATTACCGGTCTGGGATGGATGAACCCGCAACTGCAACTGTGGCCCATTGCCTATCTATGCGCACTGATCGCCTTCTTGAGCGCGACTCAGGATATTGCTCTAGATGCCTATCGGCGACAAATACTGCCCGACCATGAATTGGGGTTGGGTAGTTCGATTCATGTTAATGCCTACCGTATTGCGGGTTTGGTACCGGGTTCTCTAGCGCTAATATTATCAGACGTTCTTCCTTGGTCCTCCGTCTTTTTGATTACTGCAACATTTATGTTTTTGGGTGTGGGTTTGACGGTGTGCGTTTCTGAGCCCGCTGTGCCCTCAGGTCAGCCTGTGAATTTAAAAAGTGCGATTAAAGAGCCCTTCATAGAATTTTTCAACCGCCAGACCCCCCGTCATGCGTTGCTCGTCCTTGCCTTTATGTTGTTTTACAAACTCGGTGATAGCATGGCCACTGCGTTAGCAACGCCTTTTTATATTGATCTAGGGTTTAGCAATACACAGATTGGACTGGTGGCAAAACAAGCGGCGCTGTGGCCGATGATCATAGGCGGTATTACAGGCGGCGTGATCATGCTAAAAATTGGTATAAATCGCGCCTTGTGGGTATTTGGATTCATTCAGATTATATCGATTTTGGGTTTTGCCGTATTAGCGCGGGTTGGCGAGGGCTTGTTACTTCTTGGTGTTATCATTGCGTTTGAATATCTGGGCGTCGGGCTAGGCACCGCCGCTTTTGTGGCATTTATCGCGCGTACGACACATCCCGCTTTTGCCGCCACACAACTTGCGCTGTTTACGGCCCTCACGGCCTTGCCACGAACCGTCTTCAATTCTACCGCAGGTATATTAGTTGAGAACTTGGGTTGGGAGTCATTTTTTTACCTCTGCACGCTCTTAGCAATCCCTGGCATGTTACTCTTATTCATCGTCGCACCTTGGCATGAAAAAGAAGATGAGGTGGTACGATAAAGAATTACCCGCCGCGAAGCGCCGCGCGATATCTCGACCAATCGAATGCATCACCGGGGTCTGTTTTTCGACCGGGAGCAATGTCGGAGTGGCCGACAATTCTGTCTTCGGTGATTGTCGGATAAATGTGCCGTATGGCCCGGGTAATCCGCGCTAATTGCTCATATTGGACATCGGTGTACGGAACGTGATCTGCCCCTTGTAACTCAATACCTATCGAAAAGTCATTGCAGGCTTCAACACCGCGAAAATTCGACACCCCCGCATGCCATGCGCGACGATGCAACGGAACATATTGAGTCACAGAGCCTACACGCGCAATATACAAATGCGCCGAGACTCTCAAATGCGCAATTTGTGCGAAATACGGATGCAATGAAGACTGCAAACAATTAGTGAACAAGTCATCGACATAATTGCCCTCAAACACATTAGGCGGCAAGCTAATATTGTGAATCACCAGCAGGTCGATTCTCACGCCGTTAGGACGGTCATCTGCATTGGGCGATGTTACATAATGATCAACGTCTAACCATTGTGATTGACCCGTATTCATGACTTTCGTGCGCTCCCAACTCTCACAGCATTTACGCGCTTTGTGCGCGGCGCGGCACGACTAGTATATCGGCGAACCGACCAACTTTAAAAGGCAACTAAGAAGAAACTATTAGCGTCCAAAAACGCCACGCGGTCGGATCCAGCGTGTCTATTAAAATAGCAGGATTGCGAGTAAAATTCGACCTCGAACGCGGCGACCCAAAAACATCTCGACCGATCAATCTCACGATGCGCCGAGCCCCATCAATCTGTGACCGGAAATACCGTCCATGCAGACTCCGAACATACCCCCCCAAACCGCTCGCGACATCCCCGCATGTGTAGCACGCGCGCTCGATGAAGATGTGGGTGCCGGCGACATTACCGCGATGCTCCTACCAATGACCCAGCAAGCGCAGGCGCAGATCATAACGCGACAGGCTGCAGTGATCTGTGGTCAAGCATGGGTCGAAGAGGTATTCAAACAGTTGTCGGCAAATATCACCATCCACTGGCGTGTGAAGGAGGGCGAACAGGTTGTGCCTGACCAGTTACTCGCGAGCCTTTCCGGAAACGCGCGCGCGTTACTGACCGGGGAGCGCACCGCGCTTAACTTCCTGCAAACACTGTCTGGAACGGCAACGTGCGCTAAGCGATTTGCAGATAAAGTACAAGGTCGCGACCTGCGTATTCTCGACACCCGTAAAACGATTCCTGGATTGCGCTTAGCACAAAAGTATGCGGTCACCGTAGGCGGTTGTAAAAATCACCGCATGGGTCTGCATGATGCGTTCTTAATTAAAGAAAATCATATACAAGCCTGCGGCGGGATCGCCGCCGCCATTACTCAAGCTCGTCACTTGAGGGCCGATACGCCGGTGCAAATAGAGGTTGAAACGCTAGATGAGCTTCTGCAAGCGCTAACCGCAGGCGCAGACGCCGTTATGCTGGACAATTTCTCGTCCGACGCGCTTCAAGCGGTGAACGAATTACCGATCGGTACAACTCGAGTGGAGATCTCTGGCAACCTTACTGAAGATGATATCCACCGCTTAAAAGACTGCGGCGTCCACTACTTGTCATCGGGAGGTTTAACGAAGCATGTCGAGGCTATCGATCTATCAATGCGTATTTTGGATCTTTCGCTCAAAGAGAGGCCGCTGAGCGGCGAATAGTAATCGCTGCGATCGCCAATAAGCTGAATTGAGCCGTGGTCGTCAACGGCATCGGTGTGGCCCTGATAACCTCACGGTTTGCAAACAATCTTTGGGGGCTCAGTGGACCGAACTGGCAAATCACACAGCTTCATAGGAGCGCTTTGCGCCCCCAAGGCGCCATGACTTCTTTTTGCTATAAGGGAAAGACACTCGAGGGGGACTGTCGCACGGGCCAAATAGAGGCTTTTAGTGCCTACGAGGCAAGAGTTCAGTTGCGTCGCAAATCCGTCATCGCTCTGTCGCTGACCCCTCTATTGTCCCTGGGCATAAGCTGGTCAAAGCCGACAAACCGGCAAGACATGAACAGCTTCGTGGCACAACTCGCAACACTCATTAACAGCGGCGTGCCATTACTGAATTGCCTAGATATCACTTAAAGTAGTACAAACAACGCCAGCGTTGCTACCCTGTTAAGAACGATTCGCGATGACTTAACCGCAGGAAGCGACCTCGCCACCGCGCTGTCTCGTCACCCACAACAGTTTGATCCGTTCTTTTGCCAGCTCGTAAAAAACGCGGAATTATCTGCAATGCTGGGTCCCACACTCAACCGGTTAGTTAACGACAGGGCGAAACACGAAGAACGCGTATCCGCTATCAAAAAGGCACTTGTTTATCCGTCGGCAGTCCTCGGTCTCACCTTGGTCGTTACGCTGTTACTCCTCATCGAAGTGGTACCAATATTTGCAACTAGTTTTGCCGACTTCAATGCAGATTTGCCAAAGAGTACGTTGACATTACTGGCGGTATCGCAGTTTTTGCAAGACCACAGCGGGCTTTTAACCGCGAGTACGCTTTTTATAGTCCTTGTTACTCGATGGTCTTTAGGGCACAGTCGGGGCTTACCCATAGCACTTGACCGACGTCTCTATAAGATGCCGATGGTCGGCCGCATGCGTCAAGAGGCAGCTGCCGCGAGTTTTTGCCGAACACTCTCAACCAGTATCGCTGCGGGCGTTCCCCTTGTCGGTGCTCTTGACACCGTCGCCGAGTGCTCACGCAGCAAAGTTTATGCGAATGCGGTCCAACAGCTTAAAGCAAAACTTGTTGCCGGAGACACTATGAGCACAGCTTTGCTGTCGGTGGCACTTTTTCCAAGCATATTGCAGCAATTTGTTGCAATTGGGGAGCAGTGTGCAGCGCTTGAAAAAATGCTGTATACCGCTGCGCTTCAGTTTGAAAACACCTTAGACACGACGATACAGACGCTACTACATTTGCTTGAACCCGCCATGATGATTGTGCTTGCTCGCTTAGTCGGTGCAATTATACTTGCACTATATTTACCTATCTTTGAGCTGGGCTCAGTCATGTAATAACGTGTATATAGGAGCGTTTAATGATGGAAGTAGTCGCTGCTTTGCCAGCCAACCCTCTTCTAATAATACTTTTCGCGGTATATGGGCTCATAATCGGCAGCTTTCTCAACGTCGTCATCGTGCGGCTGCCCATACAATTGGAAGCACAATGGCAGCGCGAGTCACATGATCACCTCCAACTCGACACACATCATCTCGACAACCAGACGCCCCTGACCATTGTAAGCCCCAGATCGCACTGTCCACAGTGTCAAACGACCCTGACATTCGGGCAAAATATCCCTATCGTCAGTTTTATTTTACTGCGGGGTCGTTGCGGCCATTGTGAAGCCCCTATTTCTCTTCAGTATCCGAGCATTGAACTTTTAACAGCATCGGTGACGGTGATAGCGCTCCTTCAGTTCGGGATGAGCCTGACCCTGGTGTATGCGCTTTTGTTCTCCTATGCGCTCATTCTCCTTCTGGCCATCGACTACCGTCATCAATTATTGCCCGACTACATTACAATACCGCTGTTGTGGATGGGTCTTTTGGTCAATTTGCAAGGACATTTCTCACCCCTTGAAAGCGCTGTGCTCGGGGCGGCAACTGGATATGCGAGCCTTTGGGCCGTGTTCTGGCTGTTTAAATTGGTAACTGGGAGAGAAGGCATGGGCTACGGCGACTTCAAATTTCTCGCCGCCCTGGGGGCATGGCTCGGCTGGCAAATGCTGCCGCTGGTTGTGGTAGTAGCGTCCGTATCAGCGCTCTTTGTTTCTATCATCGCCATCCTGCTGGGGCTCACCACGCGATCTCAGCCGATCGCCTTCGGTCCCTTTCTCGCAGGCGCGGGGTACGCAATATTTTACTGGAGTACGTCCCAGATATAGTGGCTCACAACGTTCTGGCATAAAGTCCAATCAGGGTTATAATGCCGACAAGGGTGTCTACAGTTAACGGAGTACTTTTCGGGTGTCATATGACCCTTACATTATCGGTTTAACTGGCGGCATTGGCTCAGGGAAAAGCACCGTTGCCAACGCGTTTCGTAATCTTGATGTTGAGGTAGTGGACGCCGACCAAGCTTCTCGGCGCGTCGTTGAACCCGGCATGCCAGCGCTAAACTTTATTGCGGACCGTTTTGGATCAGAGATGATTCAGAGTGATGGGCAGATGAATAGAGCCGCGATGCGAGGACTGATATTTTCCCAACCCGCGGAGAAAGCATGGCTTGAAAACCTCCTGCACCCGCTGATAGCAGAGTGGATTGTGAACCAATTACAGTTGGCGGAGGGAGCCTATGTCATGCTCGAATCGCCTCTGTTACTAGAAACAGACCAACATAAACTCGTTGATATGTTGCTACTGATCGATTTACCTGAGGAGTTGCAAATTCAAAGGGCAGCAAAGCGCGACAGTAATTCACCCCAACAGGTAAAAGCTATTATCGATAGTCAGATGGCGAGGGATGAAAAGCGGCGGCGCGCTGATTACGTTTTTGACAATAGTCGGCCATTAGACACGCTTGCCGAAAGGGTAGCAGTATTGCACCAACGTTTTACCCAACTTGCAGAAGATCACTCGCGTGAACGATGACACCTGTGCTGACGACACTCGTGCCTTGACGGTACGTTGTCCTAGTTGCCAAAAGCCCGTAGTCTGGAACACCGAATCGGCGCACAGACCTTTCTGCTGTCAACGATGTCAGCAACTCGATTGGGGTGAGTGGGCAACAGAAACTTACTCAATCCCCGTGACTGCCAACGAAGACTTGGATGCCAACTGAGTGTACAGCGTGTGCGTTAAGGAACGCAGACCCTGTCCGTTACGCAACTTTGCACACCCAATAAAATAAAATATATAGTGTTGTGACCGTCTACGGGGTCTGTGTTATAGGTGGTCGAAGAGAACCAACAGCGCACTCGCCACTAACCCAAGCTCCAGTCGAAACCGTTCATGGTGGCCACGCCAGCGCTGCCAATTTAACAAGAATAGCCTGGTTGGCTTCTGGAAATAGAAATTCCGTGGATTCGGCGCACAACTCACCGATCTCTACCCACTGCCCTTGCTGACCCTCAGCGCCCCGCGGAACGCCCTCGTAATCAGTGACCATGAACACCTCCATGGCAATACTCATAGCACTGTAATCATGCTGAATTTGCATCCACAAATCAGCCTTTTTTACGACAATCGCAAGTTCTTCTTGTAGTTCCCTATGTAATGCCTGAAATGAGGTCTCACCCTCTTCGACCTTACCCCCCGGAAACTCCCAGAAACCGCTTAAGTGCCGGCCTTTGGCACGCCGCGTGATGAAGATACGCGCGCCCTCGCCAATAACGACACCTGCAACTACGGGCAATCTGCGCATCGCTAAAAAGTACCCATAGCCTTACGTACGGTACTCAGCGTTAATGCGCACGTACTCATGCCCAAGGTCTGTTGTCCACACTGTTTCAGAACTCTCGCCACGCCCAAGGTCAATCACAATATGAATATCTGTTGGTTGCATCGCAGCCTGCCCGGCCTGTTCGGTGTACCCCAAAGCCCTCGCACCTCCCTCAACAATCGCCGTACCATTCAAAGACACAGACACCTTCGAAATATCGAGATTAGGAATAGGTGCGCGACCCACAGCCGCCAAAATGCGGCCCCAGTTGGGATCCGACGCTCCCAGCGCAGTTTTTACAAGCGGTGATTCGGCCACCGTGTACGCGGTCGCTTTGGCCTCTAATTGACTGGCCGCACCGGTAGTAACAATGCTAACAAATTTAGTCGCTCCCTCCCCATCGCGCACACAAGCCTGTGCTAACTCTGTGCACAACGCTTCGAGATGTGTGGCGAACAACTCGAAATTTCCCTCGTCGATAATGACATCACCGCAACCAGTTGCCGCAAATACCAGTGCATCATTAGTCGATGTATCGCCATCGACAGTGATACGGTTAAAACTTTTTTCTGCGGCCAGACGCAGTGCTCGGTGCAAAAGCTCCGCATCAACAGTGGCATCTGTAGCGATAAAACTCAGCATCGTGGCCATATCTGGCTTTATCATACCCGAGCCTTTGGCAATCCCCGTCAGCGTCAAGGTGCCATTAACAGCGCGTGTAGGACCATCGATATCATCCGTTTTGGTGCTGGTGGGAATCGTCAACTTGACGCTCGCTCCTTTGGGGCGAGTGTCCGTGGTCATAATACCGTTCGCCGCTTCACTCCAACCATCCTCATCCAAGTGCGAGAGCGCGCCTGGAATCGCCTTTAATAACCGGTCGATGGGCAGATACTCGCCTATCACACCCGTTGAAAAGGGCATCACATCGCTGACGTCAACGCCCGTCAGTTTTGCAATTTCCTGACATGTTAACTCCGCATGTTGGACGCCACGTTCGCCCGTGCCCGCATTAGCGTTCCCTGTATTAACCACTAAATAGCGCGAACAGCCTCTCTGTAAAGCGCGCTTAGCGACCAAAACGGGAGCCGCACAAAAGGCATTTTGGGTAAATAATGCCGCAACCTTCGACCCTTTAGCCAACTTCATAATGACGAGATCTCGGCGCCCCGGCGTTTTTATCGCCGCGCAGGTTGTTCCCAAGGAAAAACCCGCGATTGGATGCAGCAAATTCAATCCACAATTATCGCTTATCATCATCAAAGTCTTCGTCTTCTAGTGACTGAGCCAAACTTTTATCCCACCTAAATTTTTCCGCAACACTGCTTATACTTCTTACCAGAGCCACAGGGACATGCTTGATTTCGCCCGACCTTGGCCTCGAGGCGCTGTATGGGCCGAGGTGTTTTTGCGCTCGTCCGCGATTCGTTAGTGGCCAATTCATTATCGGTGTCC
The DNA here is from genome assembly GCA_913031145.1 of uncultured Cellvibrionales bacterium. Classification (GTDB taxonomy): domain Bacteria; phylum Pseudomonadota; class Gammaproteobacteria; order Pseudomonadales; family Porticoccaceae; genus TMED48. Next base: position 29,552 of record CAJWCO010000002.1, read on the forward strand.
AACTTGCCATGCGTATATTCACGTCGCGCCTGCTGATTACGGCGCTGCTCCTCGAGCCTCGTCATATCCTCTTGGGACGCCACTTGAACATGACTAAGAAAACGAATCGTATCCGATTTGATACGGTTGAGCAGCTCTTCAAATAACGCAAAGGACTCCCGTTTGTATTCCTGCTTCGGATTTTTCTGAGCATAAGCGCGCAATCCGATGCTCTGTCGCAACTGATCCATCGTTGACAAATGGTCTTTCCAAAGATTATCCAATACCTGCAACATGATTTGGCGCTCAACTTCACGCATATAGTCGCCAACATGAACCTGGCGCGCCAAATAAGACGCGCGAACTGCTTCAACAACGCGTTGTCTAACGCCTTCTTCGTCTAACCGATTATCTTCACGCAACCACGCTTGCACACTTTCTTTGAGAGCGAATTCGGTTTCAAGGGCCCGTTCTAAACCCGAAATGTCCCACTGCTCGTCTAAACTCCCTGGGGTGATATAGTCGTCAATCGTTCCATTGACGACATCCTCTCGGATGTTCTCGATGATCTCCGAGATATCCTCATCCTCAAGTAAATCGTTGCGTTGTTGATAAATGACTTGGCGCTGATCATTTGCCACATCATCGTATTCTAAAAGGTGCTTGCGAATATCGAAATTGCGTCCCTCAACCTTCCGCTGCGCCTTGACGATGGAATTGGTCACCATGCGGTGTTCAATGGCTTCGCCCTGTTCCATTCCCATAGACCGCATCATGTTTTTAACGCGATCTGACGCAAAAAGACGCATCAAATTATCTTCAAGAGACAGGTAAAAGCGCGATACTCCAGGATCACCTTGACGTCCAGCACGCCCTCGTAACTGATTATCGATGCGACGAGATTCGTGTCGCTCGGTACCAATAATATGTAACCCACCCGCTTCTAAAACTGTCTTGTGGCGCTTTTCCCACGCCTGCTTGCGTGCCGCTATCGCCTCTTCATCTTCGCCAGCGACAGCTTTCAGCTCTGCATCGATGTTTCCTCCTAATACGATATCAGTGCCACGTCCTGCCATATTAGTGGCGATGGTTACAGAACCTGGTCGACCCGCATTGGCAATAATACTGGCCTCGCGTTCATGCTGTTTGGCGTTTAAAACACTGTGTGCTATCTCGCGCGCATTGAGCATAGAGGCCAATAATTCCGACGTTTCAACCGATGCAGTGCCAACGAGAACCGGTGCTCCCTTTGCAATGATGTCGCGAACGTCATCAATCACCGCGTTAAATTTTTCCTCTCGCGTTAAGTAAATAAGATCATTAAGGTCGGTTCTTTCTACCTCTACGTTGGTGGGAATCACCATCACGTCCAAACCGTAGATCTGCTGAAATTCAAAGGCCTCAGTATCGGCAGTACCCGTCATACCCGCGAGCTTGGCGTACAAACGAAAATAATTTTGAAACGTGGTCGACGCCAACGTCTGGCTCTCTTGCTGAATAGGCAGATTCTCTTTCGCCTCAATGGCTTGATGAAGCCCTTCAGATAAGCGTCGTCCAGGCATCGTACGTCCGGTGTGTTCGTCGATTAAAACAACTTGATTATCTTGGATAATATACTCGACATCCACGTGAAATAAGTGCCGTGCGCGCAACGCAGAGGACACGTGGTGCAGAAGCCCTAGATTTGACGCCTGGTAGAGACTTTCAGTATCACCCAATAATCCGTTTACAATGAGTTTTTCCTCAACGTTGAGGTGTCCCTCTTCCGTTAACTCGACTTGCCGAGTTTTTTCATCCACTGTGAAATCACCCCCCGAACCGTCTTGCTCAGGTGATAATTTAGACGTCAGGGTGTTAATAGCCCGATAGAGCTTCGAACTGTCTTCGGCGGCACCGGAAATAATTAACGGTGTACGAGCTTCATCGATAAGGATTGAATCCACCTCATCTACAATTGCATAGTGAAGACCCCGTTGAGATTTCTCCTCAAGGCGTAACGCCATATTATCGCGCAGATAGTCAAAACCAAATTCGTTATTGGTCCCATAGGTAAGGTCTGCAGCATAAGCCTGCTGGCGACTACAACTTTCAATCGACTGGCCAAGACCCGCGGGAAAATAAAATGAATTTGCGGTTTCTGGGCCTCGATAAGACTGCACGACTCCCACCGACAAACCGAGAGACGTATAGAGTGGCGCCATCCACTGGGCATCACGCTTCGCCAAATAATCGTTCACCGTGACAATGTGAACGCCCGCTTCTGGCAACGCGTTCAGGTAAGCCGCTAATGTCGCCACTAACGTTTTGCCCTCACCCGTGCGCATTTCCGCAATGCGTCCCTCATGGAGGGTCATACCCCCAATTAACTGAACATCAAAATGTCGCATTGCAAGCACACGATGCGCCGCTTCTCTCACCGTCGCAAAAACCTCCGGGAGCAGTTCGTCTAGCGACTCACCCGCTTTTAAGCGCAACCGAAACTCGCCTGTTTTAGCGGCTAATTGCGTATCTGATAGTGCTTGGATCGCGTTTTCAAACGCATTGATCTTAGCAACCGTTTTGTTAAATCTACGCAAATCACGCGCATTTTTACTGCCTAGAAATTTCTTAAGAATAGAGTCCAGCATCCAAACCTCTCCAGAGACCGCGATTAATCTCGCCAACTAATGGCGTTAAAGGCCTAAATTAGATTGAGCGCTACTAGCGGACAGTGCGGCGGATGTACGTGGAGGGGTCGACGGTACGACCATTTTTGTAGACTTCGAAATGTACATGAGGACCCGTCGAGCGCCCAGTGCTCCCCATTTTAGCAATTACTTCACCGCGTTTCACAATGGTACCCAAACTCGCGATGTTCTCTTTGTTATGAGCATAGCGCGTGACGTAACCATCACTGTGGTTTATCTCTACCATTTTGCCATAGCCGCTACGCGTTCCCGACCATGTGACAACACCCGAAGCCACAGCAATAATTGATGAGCCCTCTCGCCCGGCAAAGTCTACCCCACTATGCCAACGTTTGTCTCCGTGAAAAGGGTCAGTGCGCATTCCGTATGCTGACGACAACCAGCCTTTGATAATCGGGCGTCCCGCCACGGTCGCCTCATTTTTAAGTCGATGATCAGACATCATGGACTGCAACACGTTCAATTGGGCTTCGCGATCACTCAGACTGTTGTCGAGCGCAGCAAACATCAACTTAAGCTCGTCCTGCGCTGACATGGAACGGGTCACCTCAGAATCAAGACGCTCGTCGGGCCCACCCAATCCTGCCGACTGAGAAAAATCGAATTCCCCATCTTGCAAGCTAGCAATTTGCGTCAACTGCTCCCCCAGTGCATCCAATCTAACAAGTCTTGAGCGCATCTGGGCAAGTTTCGCCGTCATGGCTGACAAGGTCTCGTCAACCTGCTCTCGGCCTTGATCAACGGCACCTCGCTGCACGACCAATTGCTCGCGCATTTCTCCTACGGTATTCTCGAACAACAATTCCCATCGACCGTCGGCTATCTTCATCCCTAGCCATGTGCCAGCGGCCACAGGAATACCTAACAAGCATACCGACAGTAAACCTCTCGCCCAACCATTAAGAGTCAGTAGGCGAGTCTTTTCAGCGCGGTCATTTATAAAAATTATTTTCACTGATACATCCTGTCTATCGAAGAGCTTGGAGCACAATAGGCAATAGGCACATCGTCTGGATTATCTTCAAAGGTAACAAATTCCCAGGCATCCTCTGTCGCTATCAGCGCTCGCAAAGACGCATTGTTAAGACCATGTCCTGATTTATGCGCGTCGAACTCACAAATTAAACTGTTTCCCAGTAAATACAGATCTCCGATTGCATCAAGGATCTTGTGCTTGACGAACTCGTCGTGATAACGCAAGCCACCCTCGTTCAAAATATCGTGCTCATCGACCACAATGGCATTCTCTAAACTCCCGCCACGAACCAATCCGAGCGCCTTCATCTGTTCATATTCATGCATAAAACCAAAAGTGCGAGCACGGCTTACGTCTTTAACGAATACTGAACTCGAAAAATCAACACTCGCGGTCAGGCTTTGATACTGGAACACTGGATGATCGAAATCAATAGCAAAATTCAACTTAAACCCCTCGAAAGGTTTAAAACTCACAGTCTTGCCGTCTTGTTCAACACTGACGGTCTTCTTAACACGTACAAACTTTTTAGGCGCGTCTTGCTCCACAATGCCTGCGGACTGCAACAAAAATACAAAGGGTGCCGCACTTCCGTCCATGATAGGTATTTCAGGCGCCGACACCTCAACACACACATTGTCGACTCCCAATCCTGCCAAAGCCGACAACAAATGCTCCACAGTGGACACCCGCGCCCCTGCATCAGTCAACGTAGTCGACAGCATGGTGTCGCTCACGTTGTCGGCCCGCGCTTGAATTTCGACCACAGGATTCAGGTCTGTCCGCCGAAAAACAATACCGGTATCGGGATCGGAAGGTCGCAAAACAAGGAACACTTGCTCACCCGAGTGCAGTCCAACGCCAGACGCATGTATCGAGCTTTTCAATGTCCTTTGCCTGATCATACTCTTCTGCCGTCAAGATTAACTTTGAGTCTAGCAGACATAGCCTCAAGCGCCAAGACGTTTAACCCCACGCTAAATTCTCAAAGCATCCTTAATCGGCCTGCTTTCTCAAAAAAGCTGGGACGTCCAAAAAATCTAATTCAGGGTCTACTTTAACATCCAGCTGTCGCGCGGCTGATCCCATACTCACCGCCGTTGGCTGTCGAGTTATCGTCGGCTTGTCTAGATCACCGTAGTCAATGGTGCCGTCAGATTTACGCCGCGGGGTCTTTAAGCGTGACGGCACAACAACTTGGGGGCCCTTCTGTTCAGGTGCCTTGAGCCCCGTAGCCACGACAGTCACACGCAATTGGTCTGCCAATTCTGGGTCAAAAACACTGCCCACAATAATCGTTGCGTTATCATCTGAGAACTCACGAATGGTGCTACCCACTTCTTCGAACTCTCCCAGAGTCAAGTCGTAACCACTCGTGATATTGACCAAGATTCCCTTCGCCCCCTGCAAGTTGATGTCCTCCAAAAGTGGACAACGAATGGCGCCCTCTGCGGCAACGATGGCACGATCGTTTCCGCTGGCTTCGCCAGTCCCCATCATGGCCATCCCCATTTCAGCCATAATTGTGCGCACGTCGGCGAAATCTACATTAATTAATCCATCCCGCAAAATGAGATCAGTGATTCCTTGCACCGCACCAAACAAAACATCATTAGCCTGTTTAAAGGCATTGAGTACAGTCATATCCTTACCCAGGACCTGCATCAATTTTTCATTTGGCACAATAATTAACGAGTCGACACGCTCTTTTAACTGAGCAATACCCTCATCCGCTACACCCATACGTTTTTTACCTTCAAACGAAAATGGGCGTGTAACCACACCAACTGTCAAAATACCCAATTGCTTGGCAACCTCGGCAATCACGGGCGCGCCACCAGTACCTGTGCCGCCGCCCATGCCAGCGGTAATAAAGACCATATCAGAGCCTTCAAGCGCTTGCGCAATGCGATCTTTATCTTCTAGCGCTGCCTGCCGTCCTACCTCTGGGTTAGCCCCGGCACCCAATCCTTTTGTCAACGTCTGCCCGAGCTGCAAAATGGTGGCATTTTCCAGCCCACTCAAAGACTGTGCGTCGGTATTGGCGCAGATAAAATCTACCCCATCAATATTACTTTGCATCATATGGCGGACCGCATTACCACCGCCGCCGCCCACACCGATCACTTTTATGTCCGCATTCTTCGGAATGCTATCAACCAATTCAAACATGATATTCCCCTTTTTAACGCCTAAAAATTAAATAACTGTATGACTCACGCTCACATATCTCCGCCAAACCAACCCTTTATACCTTGCCACAGACTACTCTTTTCATTGACGCCTCGGTCTGCCTCCAGGCGTTTTTGCTGCTCTTGCATGCCAAAATGTAACAACCCCACGCCCGTTGAATAAATCGGATTATTGACAATATCTGCCAAACCTTTTACTCGGACAGGCGCGCCGACACGCACCGGCATATGAAATATTTCCTCTGCTAACTCTATGACGCCCTCCATTTTGGAAGTGCCCCCTGTAAGGACAATCCCAGCGGCTAAGAGCTCCTCAAATCCACTGCGTTGTAATTCCTCTTGGACCAGCGTAAACAATTCCTCATACCGTGGTTCCACAACCTCAGCAAGGAGTTGACGAGACATATCCCGTGGCTCACGATCGCCGACACTTGGCACCTTGATGGTCTCCTCTGGGCGCGCCAGTTTGGCTAAGGCACAGGCATACTTCACTTTTAACTCCTCCGCATGGGCGGTCGGTGTCCTCAGTGCCATAGCAATATCATTGGTCACCTGGTCTCCTGCGATCGGAATCACGCCGGTATGACGAATGGCCCCTTCACTAAAAATCACAATATCTGAGGTCCCCCCACCGATATCCACGAGCGCCACTCCAAGGTGTTTCTCATCCTCCGTGAGGACTGCATAACTCGAGGCGAGCTGCTCCAGAACGATCTTGTCCACATCTAGACCGCAACGCCCTATACACTTTTTAATGTTGTGCCCAGCATTTACCGCACATGTCACCAAATGAACCTTGGCCTCGAGCCGAACACCTGACATCCCTTTTGGCTGTTGCACACCCTCTTGCTCATCGATGATGAATTCTTGCGGGACGACATGAAGAATCTCTTGATCCGCAGGTATTGCCACCGCTCGAGCCGCATCGATCACGCGTTCAATGTCCAAATGCTGGACCTCGCGATCGCGTATAGCGACAATCCCGTGAGAGTTAAGGCTTCGAATATGACTGCCCGCAATGCCAACATACACAGAATGAATAGAGCAACCGGCCATTAACTCTGCTTCTTCGATCGCACGCTGAATCGAGTGAACTGTGGACTCGATGTTGACAACGACACCCTTTTTTAAGCCGGCAGATGCGCACATGCCCGTACCCACGATTTCTAGATCACCATTGCTGCCAATCGCTCCCACGATCGCAACCACCTTAGAGGTGCCAATATCTAAGCCGACAATCATATTTTCTTCATTTGCCCTTGTCATACCCTGTCCTCTTAAACTCGCGATTAGCCGCGGGTACCGCCATACATTAATGTTTCAGGCAAGACCTGACCCCCCGACAATGTCAGCCCTTTCCATCCCACGGCAAGACCATTGGGATAACGCAGATCAACACGTTCGATAGACGCTGAATGCTCTCTGAGCCCAGAGTCCCAGACCGTCACAAAACGACGGAGCTTCTGCAAAACCTGATCGCGTCCCAAAATAAGCTGAATCGCCGCCGATGTATCAACGCGCCACGCACCTGACGCGTCATTATCGAGTCGTTCAATGCGCAAACCAGCCGGCAGTAACTGCTGACTAAATGCCTGATATTGGCGCATCATCTGCTCGGAAGACGCCAAGGGTGAGAACAGCAAAGGCAATTTTCCCGTATGCATTCGGCTGGAAACTTCCAACTGCTTGCCGCGATAGTTAAGAAATCCCATCTCGCCCCAACGCGCAATCGGAATCTCTTCAGCAACCTCAATTTCTAATATCGAGGGCCAACGCCGCCTTACTACAGCCTGATCTACCCACGGATGATTCTCAATGACTTGGCGCACATGGTTCAGATCTACCGATAAGAACCCGCCTTTTATTTCGTCACTAAGCATCTCAACGACTTGATTCTGGTTCAGGTATTTGAAGTCTCCGCCAATCATGACACGCGTCAAAGGTCGGTTCAGCTGATCGAACATCAATACGCTTCCTGCGACCGTCCCGCACGCCAAAGACATGATCGCGAACGTGCGCAGACTCCGAACAAATACAGTGGCCGCTGGACGTTGTGAGCGACTCTTCACTCTGGCACGTGGCGACGAGATATGCTTCATGTGCCAGATGCCTCCAGTATTCGGTAAACCAGTTGATCAAAGCTTATTCCGGCCGCTGCCGCCGCTTTTGGCACCAAACTATGCTTTGTCATACCGGGCACAGTATTCACCTCGAGAAGATAGAAGTTTTGATCCTCATCCATCATTACATCGACACGCCCCCAACCACGACAATCTAAGCTTTGGAATGCCTTGACACAAAGTGACATCAGCTCGGCTTCGCTCTCCTCCGACAGTCCGCTCGGACAAAAATACTGCGTGGTATTAGAGTGATATTTTGCCTTAAAGTCATAGAAATCGATCGCCGCTTGGATCCGTATGGACGGTAATGGCTGGCCCGCGACAATCGCGACTGTATACTCTTCGCCACGCAATCGACTCTCTGCAAAGACCTGACCCTGATAGCGCACTGCGGACTGCCAAGCGCGCGCCAGTTCATCGGAGCTATCGGCACGACTCATACCAATACTCGACCCTTCTCGACTGGGCTTGACCATCGCGCTACCACCCAACATATCGAGTGTCGCCGCCCAATTTGAATCATCACTCAGCTCCATAAAATCTGCCGTAGGCAAGCCTAACCCTCGCCATAATTGCTTGCAGCGCAACTTATCCATAGACAAAGCCGATGCCAACACACCGCTCCCCGAGTAGGGAATTGCGAGCGTTTCTAATACCGCCTGCACTGTGCCGTCCTCACCCCCAGCGCCATGTAAAGCAATAAAAGCGCGATCGAGATGCACTGCTCGAAGCTGATCAATTAAATCAGCTCCAACGTCAATTAAATGCGTATCAATCCCTGATCGTGCTAGCGATTCAGCCACCGCCGCACCGCTTTGCAGCGAGATTTCGCGTTCTGACGAAATGCCTCCATAAAGTAAACCGACGACACCCATAGACTGATCTGACACAGTCATTCGGAGCCTCCTTGATATCTTTGCAACATCGCCACCAACTGACTCACGCTTCCCGCACCTTGAGTCAGAACCATATCGTTATCGCGAACGAGATCATTTAATAAAATCGGAACTATTTCTATGTGTTCAACATACGTTGGGCTAATAGCACCGCGCTTGTGTATGCTGGCGGCGAGGTTCTCGCTGGTGATACTTGCAATTTCTGCTTCCCCCGCCGGGTAGACATCCAACAATAACAGTTCATCAACCTGCGACAGCACCTGTACAAACTCATCGTAAAAATCGCGTGTTCGACTGTATCGATGAGGCTGAAAGACCATCACCAAGCGCTTATCGGGCCAGCCATCACGAGCAGCCTGAATGGTCGCACGGACTTCGGTGGGATGATGCCCATAATCATCGACCAAGACCGCGGTTCCAGATTTGACCACATAGTCGCCAAGAATTTCAAAGCGCCGTCCAACGCCGGTAAAATTCGCTAATCCATTGATAATCGCGTCATCAGCAATACCCTCATCGCTTGCTACTGCAATAGCCGCCGCCGCATTAAGCGCGTTGTGACGCCCTGGCATATTGAGGGTGATCGGCAGTGTCGACTGACCATCGGGACGGTCCAACACAAAACTGCATTGCGAGCACGTCGTCGTTATTTCGCGAATTCGGTAAGCGGCGTCAGTATTAAATCCATAGGTCAGCATAGGTCTGGACACCTGCGTTAACATTCCGCGGATAACGACATCGTCCAAGCATAAAACCGCCAGTCCATAAAAAGGTAGGTTATGCAAGAATTCAACATAGGTCTTTTTCAACCGCTCAAAGTCATACGCATAAGTTTCCATGTGGTCGGCTTCAATATTGGTAACCACCGCCACCATCGGCTGCAGGTGTAAGAAGGAGGCATCGCTTTCGTCCGCTTCGGCAATGAGATACTTGCTACCACCCAGCTTGGCGTTCGTACCCGCGCTATTGACTTTTCCTCCCACTACAAACGTGGGGTCGCGCCCGTCCTCGGCAAATATTGCAGTAATTAGACTGGTTGTTGTCGTCTTACCATGGGTTCCCCCCACCGCAATTCCATGACGATAACGCATTAATTCAGCAAGCATTTCAGCCCGCCGAACAACGGGAACACCCTGCGCATGAGCGCGCTTGATTTCGATATTGCTGTCATCGATCGCAGACGACTTAACCACAACATCAGCACCCTCAATATTTGTAGCGAGGTGACCATAGAAAATTTCTACGTCAAAAGATGCCAAGCGCGCAATATTGCTGTTATGACCGATGTCTGAGCCGGAAATGGTATATCCCTGATTAAGAAGCACTTCGGCAATTCCGCACATACCACTGCCGCCAATACCCACAAAATGGATACGCTTAATACGCCGCATATCAGGTTGCTGGGGGAAGTTATGATCCGACATTCAGATACTCCATACATACACTAGACACGGTCGCCGCAGCATCGCTTTTCGCCCCATCGCGCGCGGCAATTGCCATTCTGAGTCGCTTCTCAGGATGGCTGGCTATATCGAGGATCACATCGCTCAGCGCCTGTGCCGTCACAGTCGATTGCTGCCGCAATAGCGCCCCACCGCGATCAACTAGCCACTGTCCGTTAGCTGTTTGATGATCGTCTATCGCATAGGGAAACGGAATGAACAGCGCCCCAACGCCTGCGGCAGCCACTTCAGCGACCGTCAATGCACCCGCGCGACAGATAACAAAATCGGCCCACGCATACGCGTCTGCCATATCGTCAATGAACGGCACCACTCGCGCATCAACTGCCAGCGTCGCGTAAACTGCCTTGGTCATAGCCGCATGTGAGCCACCTGCCTGATGTAAAATATTGGGCCGCAATGATGGATCGATTAGCGCGACCGCCGCCGGAATGAGCTGGTTAACCGCCTTGGCGCCTCGACTGCCTCCGAGAACTAAAAGCCTCGCCTGACCCCGCCGATCTTTGAGCCTCTGCTGCGGTTCTTGAAGCGCCAAAATTTCTGGGCGCAGCGGGTTCCCACACCATTGCGCCCTCGGTAGCGCATCTGGAAATCCCGATAACACGCGCGTCGCAAAACGACTGACGATGCGATTGGTGGTCCCCGCAATGGCATTTTGCTCATGAACAATAATCGGAATGCCTTTCAGACGAGCAGCAACACCGCCTGGTGCCGACGCAAACCCACCCATTCCCAAAACGACATCTGGTTGGAATTGTCGCATTACGCGCAAAGCCTGCGAAATAGAGCGCCACAGTAACAAAGGTGCGCGCATTAGCGCCTTTGGACCGCGACCGCGAACGCCCTCAACCTCTAAGGTATTTAATGGGATATGCTTTGCGGGAACGAGTTCCGCCTCAATGCCGCGCTGTGTGCCCAGCCATGCGACATCCACGTGCGCCTCTTGCAAACAGTGAGCAACGGCCAAGCCCGGAAAAACATGCCCCCCCGTGCCACCCGCCATGATTAGAACACGGGCCGATCGTTTGTCATGCATGGCGCCACCTCTCTGCATGCTGAGATCTGTCATGAAGATCGTGACTCAAGCGCATCGCCAAACCCATTGCCATGCAACAGGCAAGCAAACTCGAACCCCCATAACTCACAAAAGGGAGTGTCAGACCTTTGGTGGGTAGGAGGCCCGCATTGACGCCCATATTAATAAAAGCCTGCCCGCTGATCAGCACACCGAAACCTGCCAGCAAATAGGCGGCATACCATTGCTGCTGCGCCATCGCTCGACGACTCAGCTGAAAAATACGCGCAATTAAACCAATAAAAGTCAGCACCGCGAGCACCACACCGACAAAACCAAATTCTTCTGCAAAAATTGCGAAGAGAAAGTCAGTGTGCGCCTCTGGCAAATAGTGCATTTTTTGCACGGATTGCCCCAACCCGAGCCCCCACCATTCGCCGCGTCCAAAGGCAATGAGCGACTGCGTCAATTGATATCCAGCACCATATGGATCCGCCCAGGGGTCGAGAAAACTGATCAGTCTTGCCAGACGATATTGGGCGGCCTCAGCCAAAAACCACAGGCCTGTCGTTGCAGCGACCACTAAAGACGTATAAAGCCCCAGACTCGCTCCACCGATAAAGAACAGTGTCATAAAAATACCGCCTATCACCACCACAGACCCATAGTCTGGCTCGACAAGCAATAGCGCAAACAACACCAACATCGCCAACATTATTCCGGAGACTTTGCGCCAGTCATCTGCCAAAACGTTCCGATTCTTTGCAAAGAATCGCGCCAAATAAATCGTGACGGCCACCTTGACTAATTCAGACACCTGCAGCGTCATACCGCCCACTGCGAGCCAGCGACGGCTCCCATTGACCTCGCGCCCTACACCAGGAAGAAGGACAAGCACCAGCAACACAAAGGACATAAAAATCCAAAGATTGCTGTATTTAGCCCACCAATTGGCAGAGACAAAAAAGACCGACGCCATTGCTGTGCAACCCAGTAAGACATAAAACATATGGCGCTTGACCAAAAAAAATGCGTTACCAAAGCGATAGTCCGCAAAGCTGAATGATGCCGAGGCGACCATCACCAAGCCGAGCGACAAAAGTGCCATGGTCGGCACCAGCAAATAAGGGTCGACATACCAACGCCGTAAGGCGACGTCAATATCGAACCGCGCCGCGGTGATATTCATAGATGCTCCGAGCACGAGGCGGCCGGATAAAGGCGATGCACTGCAGCTTGAAAACAACGACCTCGGTGGGCGAAGTCATCAAACATATCAAAGCTAGTGCATGCGGGCGAAAGTAATACAACGTCCCCTTTTTCCGCCAGATCACGTGCAGCCTTTACACAATCCTCAAGAGTCGGTAAGCAAGTGGATGGCGTAGTCGGGTGCAAAATATCTCGCAAATGAGGGGCCATTTCACCGATCAGAAAAGAATGTTTGACGGCCGGCGCTACTGCATTCGCCAGCATCGCAAAATCTTCACCTTTGGCGCGTCCACCCGCAATTAAAACGATATTTTTCTTATCCCCATCGGCAAAGCCCTCGACGGCAGCACAAACAGCACCCACATTAGTTGCCTTGGAATCGTCGATATACATAACGCCCTCGATACAGGCTACTTTTTGACAGCGATGGGGTAATCCAGAAAAATCTTTTAGTGTTGCCAACATGGCCGGTGTTGGTAATCCAATGCACGTCCCAAGTGCCAGCGCGGCCAATGCATTGTCAATATTGTGACGTCCCTCAAGCGCAATTTCAGCCGCTGGCATTAAGCCTTGGCGCGCTTGCATAAGCCACGTTTGACCGTCCACCATACCGACACCGAAATGACCGTCACATGGCATGTCTGCACCAAAACTCACCCGTTTTACAGCGCTGGCTTCTTCGGGGTAAGTGAACGCATCGCGACGATTGACCACCGCATATTCGGCACCTGTGAAGATACGCTGTTTGGCCGTTAGGTAAGTCTGGAAGTCGCCATAGCGATCAAGGTGGTCGGGACTTACATTTAAAATTGTACACACCTGATTAAAGGCTCCGGGAAACAACTCTAGTTGAAAACTCGAGAGTTCCAAAACATAGAGTTCACAATCACTCGCTAAAAGATCTAGTGCGGGGGTACCGAGATTCCCCCCAACGCGGACCCTGATATCCGAATTGCGGGCCATTTCCCCAAGCAGAGTAGTCACCGTGCTTTTTCCATTGGAACCCGTAATCGCGACGACCGGCGCATCGGCCTGCTGGTAAAAAAGCTCGAGATCGCCGATCAGGCGAATACCCCGCGACTTGGCCGCCGCCAAGACGGGATCGTCTAGGGCAATCCCAGGACTTACAACGATCGTTTCAACTCCCTCGAACAGCAGGTCATGACACGTGCCAAGACGGATAGGATGGTTCGGATACAGGGACTTGACCTCGGCTAAAGCGGGCGGGGGCTGACGGGTATCAGCCCACGTAAAGTCAATGTCCCGAGCACTAAAAAAGCGGGCAACAGAAAGCCCGGTGGCGCCCATACCGAGAATTGCGGTGGAACTATCGCAACCTCTTTGACCCTGTATATCCGTCGATTTAATCATGATTAACGCAACTTCAACGTGGCTAGGCCAATTAAAACCAGCACTAACGTGATAATCCAAAAACGTACGATCACCCGAGGCTCTGGCCACCCTTTTAATTCGAAGTGATGATGCAGCGGTGCCATTCTAAAAATCCGCTTACCCGTCAATTTAAATGACACCACTTGAATGATCACGGAAACAGTTTCCATAACGAAAACTCCGCCCATGATAAAAAGTACGATTTCCTGCCTGACAATCACAGCAATCACGCCCAACGCGGCACCCAACGCCAGCGCGCCGACGTCACCCATAAAAATCATCGCTGGGTACGTGTTAAACCACAAAAACCCCAAGCCTGCCCCACACAGAGCCGCAGTGAATATCAGCAACTCTCCCGCGCCGCTGATAAAGGGTATATTGAGATAATTGGCAAACTGATAATTTCCGCTTAAATAAGCAAAGATGCCCAGCGCACCGCCGACGAGGACCGAGGGCATAATCGCTAAACCATCTAATCCGTCGGTTAAATTTACGGCGTTACTTGTGCCCACAATGACAAAATAAGTCAGCACGACAAAAAATGGACCCATGTTCACGGCAACGGTTTTGAAAAATGGCAAAATCAAAGCAGTTTCGGCAGGAGTTTGTGCAGTGCTGTAAAGGACTAGCGCAGCACCCAATCCAAAAATTGACTGCCAAAAGTATTTCCAACGCGCGGGTAATCCTCGCGAATCCTTTTCTACCACCTTACGATAATCATCGACCCATCCCACCCAGCCGAAGGCAAAAGTCACGCCTAACACGATCCACACGTGTCGATTTCCCAAGTCTGCCCAGAGAAGCGTGCTCGCAAATATAGCGATGAGAATCAGTACCCCGCCCATAGTCGGTGTGCCGGCTTTGGCGAGGTGCGTTTGCGGTCCATCGTTACGAATCGTTTGACCAATCTGCAAATAATTTAATCGCCGAATCACCATTGGGCCAAAAATCCAGCAGATACTGAGGGCTGTCAGCACTGACATAATCCCGCGGAGCGTGAGGTACTGGAATACAGACAATGGACTGTAATATTGACTGAGATACTCGCTCAACCAAACTAGCATGACGGCATGACTCCTTGCTCAAGAACTTTTACCACCCGTTCCATCGCGGAACTGCGTGATCCTTTAACTAAAAAAGTGGCTACAGAACCGCCCTCCAAGTCACGTAAATGTCGACTTAAATCATCCAGCGTATCGAAATGTTTCCCGCCAAATATACCGCTTGCATAGGCGCTCATGGTGCCCAACGTTAGTAGCTCATCGACGCCTGCCAAACGTGCGTAATCGCCCACGCTACAATGCATTTTTTGTGCGTCAGCACCCAATTCAGCCATATCACCGAGCACCAGAACACGACGCCCTTTGCGTGCCACCAACACATCAACCGCGGCTTTCACAGACTCCGGGCTCGCATTATAGGTATCGTCTATCAACCAACTTCCAGAGACGAGCGGTCGGCCCTGCAATCGCCCGGCCAACGGCTTTAAGGCGCCAAGACCCGTAACCACATGCCAAATTTGGGCTCCTGCCGCCATAGCGCAAGCGGCAGCCGCTAGGGCATTGGCAACGGTATGTCTTCCAGGTATTGTCAGTATCACAGGCCAGCGACCTGCATTCTCCAGACGACTTCCAACGCGCAACACAAAGCAATAGCAGCCGTGGTCATCGACCTCCAACGCATCAGCGAATAAATCTGCGTCGTCGTGGACCATCGAAAACGTTAAGAAATGTCGTTTGCCGATTTGCTCCCGCCATGCCTCAAAATAGGGCAAATCACGATTGAGTACGGCTGTACCCTCATCTGGTAGATTTTGATAAATCTCCGATTTCGCGGATGCCGTCCCCTGCAAACTACCAAAACTGGCTATGTGCGCGCTTTGAATATTATTGACTAAAGTGATATCGGGACGCGCTATTGTGCACAAGTGGTCAATGTCGCCTGACGCCCGAGCACCCATTTCAAGAACCAAATAGTCCGCGTCATCCGGACATGACAAAACTGTTAAAGGTAACCCTATTTGATTGTTATAATTGCCTTGCGTTGCATGCGTCCGGCCACCCAGATTCAGAATGGCGGCAATGAATTCCTTCACTGACGTTTTTCCGCTGCTACCCGTAATGGCAATAACGGGGCCAAAAAAAACTGTGCGGCGCAATTGGGCTAGCCATCCCAACGCCTGAGTGGTGTCGGGCACAACCCACTGTGTAATGGGTCTGTGTTTATCTGGATGGGACACTACTGCTGCAGCAATTTTGTCGGCAACCAGAGGAATAAAATCGTGTGCATCATGGTTTTCACCCTGAAGCGCGACGAATAAGTCACCGTCTTGAGCCTGACGGCTGTCAATGCACACACGCCGAAAATGCGCGCCGGGATTCACGAGCGTCCCACCAAACGTGTCCGCAGCATGAGTCAATAACGGCATCATAGGGGGGCCACCTGTCTGTCTCGCAGTGCCAAACGCGCCTGCACCTGGTCACTGAACGACAAGCGACGATCTGCTAGCTGCTGATAACCCTCGTGCCCCTTACCCGCAATCAACACCATATCTTCAGAACTCGCAGAGAATATAGCGCGCCGAATCGCGGCACGGCGGTCTATCTCTACGCTGGCACGGCCCATAATTCCGCGCTCGATATGCGCTATAATGGCATGCTCCGACTCAGTTCGCGGATTGTCACTGGTCAGTACAACGCGGTCTGCATAGCGTTCTGCTATCGAACCCATTTTTGCGCGTTTACCAATATCGCGCTCACCACCACAGCCAAATACCACCCAGATCTTGGCCCTACAATGCGCTCGCAGTGTAATGAGTACCTTTTCTAAAGCATCTGGCGTGTGCGCGAAATCGACTACAACACTTGGCCCATGCGCCGTATCCACCAGCTCCATTCGACCAGCTGCGGGCCGGAGGGATGGAATATGCCGGAGAATTGAGCCGAAAGGATAATGCGCGCCCGTGGCTGCTAACACCGCCAATACATTGGCCAAATTGAATTGTCCGACCAACTGCGAGCACAGCTCGCCCGAACCCCATGGGGTCGTAACGCTCGCCTTGATTCCTTGCGCGTTGAGATCAACCGATGTGCAAAAGACGTCGGCCTTGGGATTGTCGAGACTGTACGTATAAGTCGCTACCGACGACGACATTCGGGTGACCAACTTGCGCCCAAAACTATCGTCATAATTGATGACTGCTTGCCGAAGACCAGGCATCTGGAAGAGGCGCGCCTTAGCCTCACCATAGGAATCCATGTCCTGATGGTAATCGAGGTGGTCGCGACTTAAATTGGTAAATATCGCGGTATCAACACCCACTGCCTCAATCCGACCCTGCAAGAGACCATGTGATGATGCCTCTAAAGCAACACATCGAGCACCTGAATCGCGCAATTCTGCTAATATTCGTTGTGTTGTAATCGCATCTGGCGTGGTATATCCAGTCTCTTGAAATGCTACGTCGGGTAGCTCGTTCTCGCCTCTGCGAGCCAACCCATAGCCGAGCGTACCCAAATACGCGGAGGGGTCCCCCAAAAACTCCAGCAAATGCGACAACATCCAGCAACATGACGTCTTACCATTGGTACCCGTAACCGCAATCGTGCGAAGGTCTTTGGACGGCATCTGATAAAATTTTGCCGCTAAACCTGATAGTGACATCGCCAAATTAGAAATAGGAATCATGGGCAAGCGAGGATCGAGGGTCGTGAGCGTGTCTTGGTCATCTGCATCAATCGCAACAGCAACGGCCCCGCGCTCTGACGCTTCGGCTATGTACTCCGTACCGGAGGTGTTTGCGCCTGATAATGCAAAAAATAAATTACCAGGCTGCACTTTTCGACTATCTTGACATAGCGCTGAAATCGGCGTTTTGAAAAGCCCCCGAGGACACACCATATCACCAAGTAGCTCGCCAAGTGTCACGCTTATGGGTGCAGATCGACTCATCATGACTCGCTCTTCTTTTCGACGGCCATTAAGCGGCTTAATAGCGCCGACTGCGTGCCATCAGAGTCAGGAGGCACTTGTAATAACCGCAGCGCATTACTGGTAACTTCCGAAAATACCGGCGCTGCCACCAAACCCCCAAAATAGTTACCATGCGCGGGCTCATCAATCACAACGACGGTGACAAGCCTTGGGTGGGTTGCCGGTGCTAAACCTGCAAACGTCGCAGTGTAGCGGTCTTTAGCGTAGCCACCGCCAGCTTTGACTTTGTGTAAAGTTCCCGTCTTCCCCGCTACCGTATATCCCTCAATCATCGCCTTACTGCCCGTCCCTTGGCTGCTTGTGGCGATTTGCAACATGCCGCGAACCGTTTCCACCAGTCGGGGATCGAACAAGTGCGCACCCGTAAATCGTTCGTCATTGGCGATAAGAGACACTTCCCGACGCACACCATTATTGGCCAGCACAGCGTATGCACGCGCTAATTGAAGTGACGTCACGTTAAACCCATAGCCAAACGCGAAAGTCGCCTGAGTGACGGCATCCCATGTCGTATGTGCCGGCAAATTACCCACCGCCTCAGCGGGGAAACCGCTACCGGTACTTTCTCCTAAACCGATTTTTTCAAACAGCTGTCGGGTTTTTTCTGGATCTAATTGCAGCGCAATCTTAGTGGTACCCACCTGACTGGACTTCGCCAAAATCTGTGTAAGATTAAGGCGCCCATAGTCATCTGCATCGACGAAAGTCTTATAATCGACCTTTAAATAACCGGGGCTGGTGTCGACCTCAGAGTCGAGATCAAACAGTCCAGATTGAAGGGCAGCAAGAATCGTGAACGGCTTGACGGTCGACCCAGGTTCAATTAAATCGAGCATTGCGCGGTTACGAATAGCACCTGGCTTAAATGCTGACCGATCGTTGGGGTTAAATGATGGCTGATTGGCCATCGCCAAAACCTCGCCGGAGGCGACATCTAGCACCACGACGGAGCCTGATTTCGCGCCATGTTTTTGTACCGCCCCTTTCAGGGCACGGTAGGCTGCGTACTGTACCCGCAGGTCAATACTCAAACGCAGTTCCCGGCCCGGCTTAGCCGCTTTGATGAGCGACAAATCCTTGATGACACGACCGGTTTCATCTTGCAATATTTTTCGATTACCCAACTCACCGCTCAGCCATGCATCGTAAGCAAGCTCGATCCCTTCCTGACCCGCATCATCTTTGTCGGTGATGCCGACTAACTGCGCCGTCACCTCACCCGCAGGATAAAAACGTTTGTAATCTTTGCGCGAACTGACGCCAGGAATTCGAAGCGCAAGAACGGCTTCTGCCTCCTCAACAGGAAGCTGTTTAGACAACACCATAAAAGACTTTTTGCGGTAGCGCGCCAATTTGTCATGCAACGCCGTCACCGAAATATCTAAGGCGCTCGCAAGCACTTCTAGTTGCTCCTGACTCGCGGCCGACTGCAGTCTTTTTGGGTCTGCTATGAGTGTTGTAACTGGAATGCTGAGTGCGAGCGGCTCGCCATTACGGTCTGCGATGACCCCGCGATAGGCCGGTATAACTTGCTGCCGAATCGCCCTTGAGTCGCCCTGATCACGCAAGAACGCACCGCCCTTCGCGGCGTCTGGGAATACTTGCAACTGGGCGATCTTTGCGATCAACATGAGCGGTAGAGTGATCAAGACCAAAGCAACAAGCCAGAAACGCCCGCTTGGAATCGGTTTTTCGATGAGCTTACGAACCATCCCTATAGCCCCCCTGAGCGCATCTGATCAACCAATACAATCTCACTTGCCACTGGGCTGAGCATGCCCAGTTCATCTTCCGCAAGACGCTCTACGCGCTGTAGAGAACCCCAAGCACTCTGCTCCAAGACATATCGACCATAATCCGCTTGTAATTGGTGACCCAACCTTTCTGCCGCGGCGAGTTGTGCGTAGTTTTCTCGACACAGATGACTCGAATAAGCAACGGATAACGCAGTAACTATCACCATCATCCACAGCACCAAAAGTTTTAAAAGGGCGATAAAGAGAGGATTTTCTGCAACGTATGCTCTCATGCGACCCGCTCCGCAACCCGCATAACAGCGCTGCGCGAGCGAATGTTAGCGGCGACCTCATCATCTGAAGGCTTTGTGGCAGAGCCTACTCCTACCAACCGAATACCCTTATCATGGTCCGCTATGGGAAGATATTTAGGGATCGCAATTCCGCGTTGCTGGGTACGAATAAACCGCTTCACACGGCGATCTTCCAGCGAATGAAAACTAATAATAACCAAGCGCCCACCAATCTTGAGAACATCGATCACCTGATTAAGAAAGCTATCTAAGTCCTCTAACTCTTGATTAATGTGGATTCTAATTGCTTGAAAAGATTTTGTTGCCGGATGGCGGCCGCGTTCCCACGATGGATGTGCAGCCGCCACAATACCCGCCAAGCGAGTCGTGCTCTCGATCGATGCGATAGCGCGCTCGCGCACGATTGCAGCTGCGATTCGTCGCCCATAGCGCTCTTCGCCATACCGTTTGATTACCGTCGCAATCTCACTTTCTTGAGCGGTTCTTAGCCACTCAGATGCCGATGGCCCTCGGGTGCTATCCATACGCATATCTAGAGGACCATCGCGCATAAAACTAAATCCTCGTCCGGCGTTTTCTAATTGCGGAGAGGAAACACCTAGATCTAACAAAATGCCTGAAACGCCACCCGACTGAACACCCATGTCTGAACGACCCACGTTTGCAAATGAATCATGCGTAAAGGTAATTCTTCTGTCATCGACGAAACGGTCACGTCCCGCTGCAATTGCATCTGGATCTTTATCGATAGCTAGCAACGCGCCGCGGCCCGACAACTTCTGCAAAATAGCCGCCGAATGCCCACCACGCCCGAATGTCCCATCGATATAAGCACCGTCCGCATCGAGCACAAGGGCGTCGATGGCCTCTCGAAGTAACACTGTGGTATGGTCATTCGTCATCACACACCCTACCAAGATAGATTTTTTAGGGCATCGGACATCGTGTCTCGAGCACCCAGCATACTTCGATAATCAGCCTGCGATTTTTCTCGTTCTGCATTCCAATTATCTTCGGACCAAAGCTCTAATCGCTGCGTGCGACCCACAAGCACAAGCTTTTTATCTAATTGAGCATAATCTCTTAACTCTAAAGGAATCAGCACTCGGCCACTGGCATCCACCTGCAAATCTTTCGCTTGGCCTACTACGAAACGGCTCAACATTTCACCGAGATCATCGAGCGCAGGCAAAGCTGCGACCTTATCCTCAAACCGCTTCCACTCTGGCAACGGGGACAACGTCAAACAGGTCGACTTCATATCGACGGTAACAACCAATTCGCCACGACAAATGGTGTCAAGTACAGACCGGTATCGGGTCGGAATAGCCATTCGACCCTTGGCATCCATATTGATTGGATCACTGCCTCTGAACACTTAAACCCCTAAATCGCCTATTTAACGCCTAAATTACCCACAATTACCCACTTTTCCCCATATATGAACACTATTCATACTAAGATTCAAAGTCAAGCACTGCGGTGAGGCAAAAAAGGCAATAAAATCAGCGTGTTCAGACATTACTGTCTGAATTTTTTAGGTATGCTCTGGGGCGGTAAAGAATTAACGGTGGAAAACATGCAACTGCGGAAACTACTTAATGTTAATTATAGGTGCAAGCCTCGCTTAGAGGCTTTTGCTATAAAAAATATTTTTTTATTATTAACCAGCTGATTGCACTCAGAACGCAGCGCAACTATTTGCTAAAAAAAAGCACAACATCCAGAACCGTCAGAGACGCGTCCTTCAAAAAAATGAGTCGACCGATAAGCCGGGTTCTGTCGTGGACAGTCATTCATCTGGGGCATGTGTCACCACCTACCTCTTGCGACCTACCCGTTTCCAGCGCGGGTCACGCCAATGGAAACCTATTTGGTCTTGCTCCGAGTGGGGTTTACCCTGCCACTGCTGTTACCAGCAGCGCGGTGCGCTCTTACCGCACCCTTTCACCCTTACCTGCTTCGCTAAAACGACGCATCGGCGGTCTGCTCTCTGCGGCACTTTCCGTAGGCTCACGCCCCCCAGGTGTTACCTGGCACTCTACCCTTTGGAGCCCGGACTTTCCTCTGCCAAGTACCGCATGGAACACGAATGATCCACACAGAAAAAGTGACAGCGACTGCCTAGTCAACTCATCAAGCTAAAGAGTAACACAAACGTGACGTCAGTAGTGATCATTACGCTTGTAAAAACGACGCATCAGTTTTTAAGCGGGTGTGTGTCAGGAAGCTGTTTATGCACCCACAATGCCAATTTATGGCGCATATTTGGGTCACTAATTTGGTCTTTCGCGAGCGGCTGAATCAGTTTGTCCTCCACCAGAACACGATATAGAAATTCAACTTTAAGTTTAGCGCTATCATGGCTTTCGAGTTCTCCATAACCGCGTTTGCTAGCATAAACAGCCCCGATTTGTAGGGCTTTTTTCATCAGTTGAGCTTCATTCAGCAATTTAACCATCGTTAGGCTTTCCTCATTTCTAGCGCTTAAGAAACAAAATTGCGCGCATTCCTGAACACTCGCATCCACGCACTATCCTCTCCCCAGCCTTCGGGGTGCCAAGAGTTTGTGACCGTTCTAAAAACCCGCTCTGGATGCGGCATCATCAGTGTTACGCGCCCGTCCCGACTACAAATACCCGTGATTCCGTCGGGCGAGCCATTAGGGTTCGCAGGATAGTCGATCGCGGTACGTAAGTGATTATCGATAAAACGCATACCCACCAAACCCGCAGCTTCTAATTGAGTTTGCACTTGCATGCTAGCAAATTCTACGCGCCCTTCACCATGAGAGACTGCTATGGGCATGTGGGAACCATGCATATCGCGTAATAATACTGACGGACTCGATTCGATGCGAACCAACGAAAATCGTGCTTCAAACTGCTCAGAGAAATTACGGACAAAGTAGGGCCAGAGCTCCGCACCGGGGATTAAATCACGCAAATATGAAAGCATTTGACAGCCGTTGCACACCCCCAACGAAAAGGTTTCAGGTCGCTCGAAAAACTGCGCAAATTGGTCCCGTGCGCGCGAATTAAATAATATCGTTTTCGCCCAACCTTGCCCGGCACCGAGAACATCTCCATAAGAAAAACCGCCGCATGCGGCCAACCCGACAAAATCTGTTAACTGCATTCGACCCGAAAGTAAGTCGCTCATGTGCACATCAACCGCAGAGAATTGTGCTCGATCAAACGCCGCCGCCATTTCTACCTGACTGTTCACGCCTTGTTCGCGCATAATCGCAATTCTCGGCTTAGCCCCCGTAAGAATCGCTGGAGCCGACACTTTGGCACTTAGCTCATAGGTAAGATGGACCGACAGACCCGGATCATCAGCGCGCAACGCGGCAAATTCAAGTGCCGCACAATCACTGTTATCACGCAAAGCAGCCATTCGATAAGACGTCTCACTCCATAATTGGTGCAGCTCACCCAGCCGTCGGGAAAATAGTTCAACGCCCGCTTGCTGGATCCGGATCACCGGTTCTGCTGCCAGACGCCCAATAACACAAGCGTGAACTCCAACACCCGCAAATCGCTCTACAATGGTATCAGTGCGATCGGCCCGCACCTGAATGACAGCCCCTAATTCTTCATTAAACAAAGCCGCGATGACATCGCGACCCAATGGATCAACATCAATGTTCAATCCGGTATGACCCGCAAACGCCATCTCTACCAACGTGGCCGCTAAACCCCCATCGGAGCGATCGTGATAGGCGAGAATCTCATGGTCCTCGCTCAGCGCCTGAAGCGTATCGAAAAATCCCACAACAGACGCAGGGTCGTCAACATCGGGGGTCTCATCACCCATTTGCAAGTTGACTTGAGCAAGAATCGACCCCCCCAGTCGATTGGCTCCTGCACCTAAATCGAGAAGCACCAAGCATGTTTCGCCAAGGTCGGTCCGCAACTGCGGCGTCAGCGTTTTACGTACGTCGAGTACCGGGCTAAATGCGCTAACGACCAGCGACAAAGGCGCTGTCACGGTTTTTTCGTCATCACCATCTCGCCATGACGTGCGCATGGACATAGAGTCCTTGCCGACCGGCACACTAATGCCCAGCGCCGGGCACAATTGCATACCGACCGCCTCAACTGTGCGGTATAATTTTGCTTCTTCCCCTGTATCACCCGCAGCACACATCCAATTCGCCGACAAACGGACATCACCTAATCGGCCAATCCGAGCGGCGGCTATATTGGTGATTGCCTCGCCAATCGCCATACGTCCCGAGGCCGGAGCATTTAGCAGGGCCAATGGCGTGCGTTCACCCATCGACATCGCCTCTCCAACATAACTATCGTAAGTTACCGTCGTCACCGCACAGTCTGCCGTCGGCACCTGCCAAGGCCCGACCATTTGATCGCGCGCCACCATACCGCCCACGGAACGGTCGCCAATAGTAATCAAAAACTTTTTGCTGGCCACGGTTGGATGACGGAGAACACTGCCGAGACATCTTTCCAAGTTGCGATCAACCAACTCAAGCGGCACTGCGGTACCGACCGTTGTCTTGGCCGTGCGGTGCATTTTAGGAGGCTTACCAAAAAGAACCGACATTGGGAGATTCACGGGGCTATCGCCAAAATGATCGTCGTCCAACTGAATACGCTTCTCGTTTGTCGCGCTCCCCACAACCGCAAACGGACATCGCTCACGCTCGCAAATGGCTTCGAAAACGTGCAAATCACAAGGGGCGATCGCCAGTACATAACGTTCCTGCGCCTCATTACACCAAATCTCAAGCGGCGACATGCCAGGCTCATCGTTAGGCACGCGTCGCAATTCAAATTGTCCACCCGTACCACCGTCTTTCACCAATTCTGGAAGCGCATTCGATAGCCCTCCCGCTCCAACATCATGGATAAACGCGATAGGGTTGCCAGAGCCCCGTTGCCAGCATTGATCGATGACCTCCTGACAACGTCGTTCTATTTCCGGATTCTGCCGTTGCACCGACGCAAAGTCTAAATCTTCCAGACTACTTCCCGAGGTCATAGACGACGCAGCACCACCACCCAGGCCGATCAGCATCGCCGGACCTCCGAGCACCACTAGGTGCGCCCCAGGTTGGAAAGACGGCTTATCAATATGCTCCTCCCGAATATTGCCATACCCGCCTGCAATCATTATCGGTTTATGGTAACCCCGGCGCTGACCCTCAAAATCCATTTCAAAAACTCTGAAATACCCACAGAGATTAGGTCTACCAAACTCATTATTAAATGCGGCACCGCCAATCGGCCCCTCAAGCATGATGTCCAGCGCAGACACTATTCGCTCCGGCTTGCCGTAGTCACGCTCCCACACTTGCGAGTGCTTGGGAATATGCAAATTTGACACGCTAAAACCAACTAAACCGACTTTTGGCTTGGAACCGCGACCGACCGCACCCTCGTCACGTATTTCACCACCCGAACCGGTACCCGCCCCAGCATATGGCGCAATGGCGGTCGGGTGGTTGTGGGTCTCCACTTTCATGAGCAAATGCACCGGTTCCTCGGTATAGCCGTATTCCTTGGTTTCGGGGTCGGGGAAAAAACGCCCTCCTCGCGAGCCGCAAATGACGGCCGCGTTGTCAGAATACGCGGACAGTACGCCTTCACCATGTTCGCGATACGTATTGCGGATCATGTCAAAAAGGCTATGCTCCTGTGCCGCGCCATCGAGGGTCCAACTCGCATTAAATATTTTGTGCCTGCAATGCTCTGAATTAGCCTGCGCGAACATCATCAATTCGGCATCAGTCGGATTTCTGTGCAATTGAATGAACGCGGCCAGTAAATAGTCCACCTCATCATCAGCCAATGCCAAGCCTAGCTCAATATTGGCGTTCTCGAGCGCCTGTCTTCCCAAGCCCAACAGGTCAACGGAGGCAGACCGAGCGGGTTCGCGGTGAAGGAACAACGTGGCCGCAGACGCCTCATCAAAAATGACCGTCTCAACCATTTTGTCATGCAAAACTGCAGCAATTTGCACTTGCTGCTGACGACCTATCGCACCCTGAACATCGATGTAGTAAGCGATACCTCGCTCAATACGACGAACCTGATCAAGTCCGCAGTTATGTGCGATGTCAGTTGCTTTACTTGACCAAGGCGAGATCGTTCCGAATCGTGGGATCACCAGAAAAAGTTGCCCTTGAGGATCATCCATGCCACCCTGCGGACCATAATCTAAGAGGGATTTAAGGACCTCTGTGTGTCCATTCGTCAGTGGCTCCGCAATATCAGCAAAGTGTATGTAACGCGCCTCGACGGAGGCCACTGTGGGTTGCGTAACCTGGAGTTTCGACAACAACTTCTTCCGCATGAAGGTCGAAAGACACGGTCTGCCTTGGAGGGTAATCATTCGCTAGAAACTCTCAAACATTGTCAAAGGAGAGACGCAGTT
Organism: uncultured Cellvibrionales bacterium; assembly: GCA_913031145.1. Classification (GTDB taxonomy): domain Bacteria; phylum Pseudomonadota; class Gammaproteobacteria; order Pseudomonadales; family Porticoccaceae; genus TMED48. Next base: position 55,926 of record CAJWCO010000002.1, read on the forward strand.
TAGCGGAAAAATGCTGTTGAGACAGATTCAATTTAACCTGATTATAGAGGTCACAAAGAATTAACGATAAGCCCACCAAAACAAGGGTTCAGTCACTGCTGGAGAGCCAGAAAAAGTAATGATTAGAACGCTGACATTAAGCGCCCAGTTGCGCCAGCTAGCTTTGGCGTTGCCGCTTATTGTGCTGACGCTCGGTCTTAGCGGCAGTGATCGCATCAATCAGCTTGAGCGCGTGCTAAAACGAGGAGCGCTCATTATGCTAACCACTGAAAGCCCGACCACCTACTACCGAGATGGACGCGGTGAAAACGGTTTCGAATATCTGCTTGTAAAAGCGTTTGCTGACCACCTCGGCGTTAAATTACGTATTGCCTCACAGCCCAGTCTGCATCAACTGCTATTGTCTGTTGGCAGTGTCAAAGGGGATTTTGCCGCAGCCAACCTGACGCAGACCGCTCTGCGACAGCGCGCCGTCAAGTTTTCAGTGCCTTACTATCACATGACGCAGCAATTACTGTTTCGCAGTGGTCATCAACGTCCGACTGATTTAAACAACCTTGACGGAACCCTCGTCGTGACCCGTCACTCCTCGCACAGCGAGCGCCTGGAGCAACTTAAGAACGGCAATCCACGACTACAGTGGCAGGAAATAGACCATGCCAGCATGAGCGATCTGATCAAAATGGTACATCGAGGAGACATCGACTATACCGTGGTAGACTCGCTTGCCTATAAGGTAAGTCGTCATATTAACCAGCGCGCGCGCCCGGGCATCGTGATCTCAGAACCACAGCCTGTGGCATGGGCATTTGCAAATTTTGGCGATGACAGCCTGTTAGAGGCTGCAAATGCATTTTTAACCGATTTTACTACCCGTGGTGAGCTTGAGAAACTTACCGATGAAATGTTCCGACAATCGCATTATTTTTCAGTCGCCAACTCAGCCTTATTAGGTCGCATGGTCAAAACGCGACTCCCCAAATATCGCCAATTGTTCGAACACGCAGCAAAACTCAACAACTTTGACTGGCACCTCCTTGCCGCAGTAAGTTATCAGGAATCCCACTGGCAACCACAAGCTCGGTCGCCTACAGGTGTGCGCGGTTTAATGATGCTGACCCAAGCCACCGCGCGCGAAATGGGCGTTGATGATCGAATCGACCCAAAGCAAAGTATCCTTGGCGGCTCAAGATATCTGGCTAAATTAAGAGCGCGTCTGCCCAGTCGAATCGCAGAACCCGATCGAACATGGCTTACACTAGCGGCCTACAACGTGGGCTATGCCCATGTTGAAGACGCGCGAATCCTTGCAGATCGACAAGGCAAAAACCCTGACGTTTGGCAAAATGTGCGCGAAGAGTTTCCGCGATTGAGTGAAAAAGCTGTTTATCAAACATTAAAATACGGTTATGCCCGCGGAAACGAAGCCGTGCGTTACGTCGATAATATCCAGTATTATTTAAGTTACCTGCACCTGTACACGATCTCCCAACCCAAATTGGACGGCAAAGACACAGAGCCCTCTGATCAACCCATGCCCGCACCGGCATCCTTATAGGAGACATTCACTAAAGCGTCCTGGCAACAATTATCCACCCCGCTTTTCTCGAAAAAAACGCTGCATCAATGCTCCACAATCAGCTGCGAGAACACCCCCTCGCCATTCGATCGTATGATTGAAATGGCTTTTCTCTAGCAATTTCAAATGGCTCTGAACAGCACCTGCGCGGGGCTCCGCCGCCCCAAAGACCAGTCGTTTTATTCGCGCATGCAACAACGCACCAACACACATCACGCACGGCTCAATCGTTACGTATAATTCACAATCCACCAATCGGTAATTATTCAAAAGCTGTCCTGCCTTGCGCAGAGCAACCAACTCCGCATGCGCAGTGGGATCACAGGCGCCGAGCGGCTGATTATGTCCGTCGGCAATGATCTCGCCATTTTTCGTCAACACCGCGCCCACGGGCACTTCTCCCAAACACATGGCTCGTTCGGCCAAGACGAGCGCATCGCGCATAAACATCTCGTCTAAAGCCTCAGTGGGCGGGTCAATTTTGCGCATACGATTATCTCCAAAAGTTGAAATAAACTATACTGTGTTATCGAATAGTATGGCAGTCGTACAGATGTTGGATCAAACTCAAATTATTGAAGTCCCAACAGATTGGAAAACCGAACTCCGCGAATCCGTGACCTCAGCCAGCGAATTATTGACGTCTTTACAACTTGACCCGGCGCTTCTGAGTGACGCACAGCAGGCTGCGTTGCAGTTCCCACTGCAAGTCCCAAAACCCTACGTGTCTCGTATTCAACGCGGTAACCCGAGGGACCCGTTACTCATACAGGTCATGCCAACTGCACAAGAACTTAACGAAGTCGAGGGATATACCGCCGACCCCCTCAAAGAAGGCGCACAGTCGCCGCAAAATGGCATCATTCATAAGTACCGCAACCGCCTCCTGTTAATTGTGAGTCCTGCATGTGCGATCAATTGCCGATACTGCTTTCGGCGGAATTTCCCTTACCAGCAACATCGCCAAAATCGCGCGCAATGGCAGTCTGCGCTTAATTACATCCGCCAGCACAGTGAACTTAACGAAGTTATCTTCAGTGGCGGAGATCCATTACTTGCAAACGACAAATTTCTTCATTGGCTGTCAACACAGATTTCTGAAATCGCGCATATTAAAAGACTTAGAATACATACTCGTCTGCCGATCGTGATTCCCTCACGGATTGACCATCACTTGCTTAATTGGATGACTGGATCACGCTTAAAACCGGTGATAGTCATGCATATTAATCACGCGAACGAAATTGATTCTGACGTCGAGGCCGGAATAAATCGCCTCTCTGATCAGGGAGTCAAAATTTTCAATCAATCAGTCTTACTTAAAGGCGTAAACAATTCTGCGAAGGATCTCATCGCTCTGAGTGAACGGCTCTATGATTGTGGAATCAATCCCTACTATCTGCACCTGCTGGATCCCGTAGCGGGGGCAAGCCACTTCAATGTCGACAAAAAAGAAGCGACTCTAATCTATATGGAAATGCAGGCGGCTCTACCGGGATTTTTGTTGCCAAAGCTAGTCAGAGAAATTCCAGGACAACCCGCCAAGACCCTTGTTACTAAGTAACCGTGTGCGTGCCGTAAAAACGAAGCCTAAGTCTGACGGAGGCGCATCGCTATCACCTATCAAAACTGTTCTGCAACTCAATTAATGGCTGAATATTGATGGTCCAAAAACCCGTAAAGGGATTGTCGAGATCAGAAATAATGACATACAAAAGGTGCACACAGGCCGTCACTGCCGCAGCCATAAAGCATTGAATCCAAACGACTGCAGTGGCGTTAATGACAAAAGACGCAACCAAAACCGCCGACATAAAAGCCACCAAATGCTTAAGTTGTGGCGGCAAACTATGATTCACAATACTGATGCGTTGCGTGCGCAATGTGGTAATGCTGGATAACTCACTGATTAAGAAATGAAGTGCCGAGCGATCACTTTCATTCGCTATGTCTAAGTCATTTACGGCGTGCATGATATCGTAAAGCTCTTTCGACGTATCCGAGTTCAGTACCGCACGATCATCATTCATGTCATGCCATTCAACAGTCGCGACCGACTGGACATACTCCTGCAACTCGCGGTAGACATTTTTCTTTTTTTCGACTTGACCATCCATATAAATAAGAAAGTCGCGGACATCGCCAATCGCATTTAACTCAGCCTCTATCACTTCCGCCAATTTATTAAACCGATTAAGCACTTCTACCAATAAAAACCCAGAAACAATGGCATAAATCATACCAAAAACTGAATAAAATTCTTCCCAAGGTGCATTATCACCAGACACATCTGCCGTCACGCCCGTTTTGGCAAACCATAGCGTTAACAGCACTGTCCCGCCCGTTGATGCGATTAACGGGAAAAGCGTATTAAAGAGTGGGTAGCGCGACGATGTCTCAGATGTAAGGGGCATGCCAAATATTGTCGTTTTACCTTCATTCATGGAGTATTTCTCTAATCACTGGGGCGGCGTTTCTGCATTAGCTGAACAGTGCTGACATTCGACTGTCCAATACGCTGAGCCTTTTTATTTCATAAATATGTCAGATGCTAGGCTTCTATTTTAACACAGTAAAACTTCGTTAATCCATCAACCAATTAATGCCCCCAAGTGCCGGCACACGAAAAAAATTTTCGGTATACCCGGCAGCTTGCCGCGCTAGAGCGAGTTTTTGCGCGGGCTCTAGGACCGGCTCATCGGTCAACATAAACGTCCCCCAATGCATTGCAAGTGAGCGCTTGGCACCCAAATCACGCGCCACTTGCAATGCCTCAGATGGGTTAATGTGCGCAGCGCGCATAAACCAGCGCGGCGCATAGGCACCAATGGGAATAAAGGCCGTATTGGGCGCTCCCAAGCGGGCGCGAATAGTTGTAAAATCATGCTGCGAGTACCCTGTATCACCGGCATGAAAAAGCGCATAGTCGGGAGCGCGCATGAACCAGCCCCCCCAACGACTTTGATTGCGATCAAAAACGCCTCGTGCAGACCAATGGCGCGTTGGCGTAAATGTAAACAACGTGCGTGATACACGCCGTTCCTGCCACCAGTCATACTCTTCAACACGTCGAATACCTGCCTGCTCAAGAAGTAGACGATCTCCTAGGGGAACTAAAAATAAGCAGTCAGGGTTAAGGTCTTGTATCACCCGCAAGCTCGGCAAATCGAGGTGGTCGTAATGGTTATGACTGATCGTGACAACATCGACCGGCGGCAATTCACGGGCGGGTATCGCGGGTTCAACAAGCCTTTGAGGACCGGCCCAAGAAACGGGTGAGGCGCGCGATGAAAATATCGGGTCGGTCAATATGGTCACGTCGCCATTGTCGATCAAAAAACTGGCGTGGCCAACCCATACGGCATAATGGGACGTCTCGGGCGTTAGCTGGCGCCACGCTTCAGATGAATCAATAACAGACGGTTTCGGACTCCTGCGACCCAAACGCCATTTTAGCAAGTCAGCCAAGGGCTTGTTGATCGCGGTGCCATCGCTATTCGTGAATCCCTCGCCACCCAGACACCCAATCAGCAGAAGGTGACAAGGCAATACTAACAGCCACAACCGGAGACGAAACGGTGGACAGATCCTGAATAAGCGCATAGCGACACTCCATAATTTACAAAATGAACGCAGCCACCGCGCTGCGCAATATACGAACTGACCCAAGTTGCACGGGGAGCCAGTCGTTCAATTCGGCGCCCCTGTGCCACGTATTGTTTGCAGAGGTGACGTACGCGTGCAATCGGCACTCAGCCGGTGTCTTTTTCGTCCTTAATAATTAGCAATAAATGATTCTCTTTAAATTGCATTCAACGGTACAATACGCGGCAAGAAAATTGCGTATTTCAGCCCTCGCGTTAGGAGTTTGTATGTCCCAGCTTAGCAACGTTACCGTCAACTTGAACGCAAACATTTATTTCGATGGCAAAGTCATCAGCCGCACCATTGTGCTCGCTGACGGTCAAAGGAAAACACTGGGTGTAATGCTTCCGGGCGAATATGCGTTCACCACCGACGTTGCTGAAATAATGACCTTCTCTAAGGGTTCTGTCGACGTCCTATTACCTAATACTCGCGACTGGTTATCCATATCTGCTGGCATGTCAATCGATGTGCCAGGCGACAGTGAATTCAAACTCGTAGTCCACAGCGTTAGTGACTACATCGGCTCTTACGCATCGGCGTAACATAAGAAGGCCTGCTGCTACCAATAAACTTCAGCAAACCCCATTCATACAATCGCCGCTCACTTCCCTAGAATCAGGATGCGCAATGCGTTTATTGAGATTGAACCACGCGCGGCACTCTCTCGGATTTATCATCCGACGACGCAGCCATCATCTGGAACGCTTTGTAGCTGTGATGAATAAAAACACAGATAAACATAATGGTCATCAATACAATAATGGTCGGTGCAGGTGCGCTGTCGATAAAGAAACTCAAATACACACCCAAGAAGGACGAGACCAGCGAGATTGCCACAGACAACAGAACCATTGACTGGAATTTTTGAGTCACCAAATGCGCTGTCGCCCCGGGGGTGATCAGCATCGCGATCACCAATATCATACCCACCGCTTTTAATGCCGCAACGATCGTCAACGACAACATGCAAAGTAAGCCATAGTGCAAGACGGTCACGGGCAAACCAATCGCCTTGGCGTGTTGTATATCAAAAACGAATACAACAAGATCCCGTCCTTTAACAACCAAAATGCTCATGATAATCACTGTCATCATAGCAGCTTCCAGAACTTCCTGCCAACTCAGCCCCAACACGTCACCGAACAGGATGTGATCCAAATGTAAGCCAGATTCGATCTTACTCATCATCACCAGCCCTAAGGCAAACATACTGGAGAATACGACACCCATGATCGTGTCTTCTTTCAGGCGACTATTTTCCTTAAGAAAGCCGGTCGCTAGCGCACACACCATCCCTGCAACGAATGCCCCGATCGCAAACGAAAACCCCAAAATATACGCGCCCACAACACCGGGCAACACCGAATGGGAAATCGCATCACCCATTAGCGACCAACCCTTCAAGACTAAAAAACAGGACAACGCAGCTGTGGGTAACGCCACCAACGCCACCATCACAAATGCCTGCTGCATAAATGGGTAGGTGAAGGGTTCGAAGAGAATGCTTGCAAGCGTAGACAGCATCGCGTTACTCCACGCCACTTTGGCGTGCCGATAGAAGCGGGCAAAGATCAAACGCTGGGTCAAGACGCTGTCTATCCCGAACGCGCTGACGCGAAGCAAAAAAGCCGTATTTCGGAGCCATTAAAAACACAGCGACAAACAGTAACGCCTGAAGAAGGACGATAACGCCCCCGACCGCGCCATCAATAAAAAAGCTCAAATAAGCTCCGACAAGTGACGTTGATGCGCCAATCAATATGCTCAGACCAATGATTCGACCAAACCTATCAGACAACAAGTACGCCGTCGCGCCTGGGGTTACCACCATTGCAATCACTAAAAAAGCACCCACTGTCTGCAGCGCAGCGACGGTTGAGGCGCTCAAAATAGCAAAAAACACGATTTTCAAGACATAAGGATTTAAACCCATACTGCGAGCATGATTTTCGTCAAAAAAAACCACCAAAAGATCGCGCCATTTACACACCAGAACCAACAAAGACACGAAGCTGATAATCAGCAGTTGCATGGCATCTGCAGGTGTAATCGAAAGGATATTGCCAAGAACGATTGTTTGAATATCCACCGACGCGGGTGCTAACGACACCATAAACAGTCCAATTCCGAAAAAAGAACTGAAAATCAATCCAATAATGGCATCTTCTTTTAACTTTGAGCGCCGGCTTAAAAACATCATAGCACTGGCCGCTAATCCTCCCGCAAAAAAAGCCCCCAAGGCAAACGGCAGGCCCAACATATAAGCACCAGCGACGCCCGGGACAATGGAATGAGACAATGCATCTCCAATCAGCGACCAGCCTTTCAGCATTAAATACGCGCTTAGAAACCCACACACACCCCCAACAAGCGCACTAATAAATATAGCATTGACCATATACTGGTAATCAAAGGGAGCGAGCCAACTCATCAGTTTTCCCTAACTTCAATCGCATTTTGGTTTTCGCCGTACAACACAACAGGGCGCTCATCATCTGACAATACCGTCACTTGACGCGTATCATCGTCATCATGTAGTTGCTTGCCAGTTAAAACGAAACTTCTAAGAACACCCCCAAACGCGCGTTGTAAATTAGCTTGCGTAAAGACCTCTCGAGTCTCACCTGCCACCAAAACCGTGCGATCAATTAACACAGCACGGTCACAAAATTCTGGGACACTCCCAAGGTTGTGTGTTGACACCAGTATGACTCTACCCGCATCGCGCAAATCCCGCAGCAATGCCATAATCTGCTCTTCAGTTTGAACATCTATCCCTGTAAACGGCTCATCTAGCAAAATCACTGGGCTTTCTTGCGCCAGCGCCCGAGCCAGAAAAACGCGCTTTTTCTGGCCGCCAGACAACTCGCCAATTTGACGATCTTTTAAGTAAGCCAAGCCGACTCGTTCAAGCGCCATGTCTACCTTCTGGCGATCGATAGGCCGTATCATTCGGAACATGTTCATGTGGCCATAGCGGCCCATCATCACAACATCTTCCACAAGCACCGGGAAGTTCCAATCGATTTCTTCAGACTGGGGAACGTAGGCTACTTGATTCGCCTTCAATGCCGCATCAACGTCAAGACCCAGAATTTTGACCGACCCTTTAGAGAGTTGTACAAAGCCCATGATAGATTTGAAGAGCGTCGACTTACCGCTTCCATTAACGCCCACCAATGCAGTGATCGAGCCTACCGGAAGGTCAAAACTGGTATCGCGCAAAGCAGTATGACCATTCTTGTAGGTCACCGTAATATCATTGATCGCCACCCCAATCACGGTGCTATGCCGCTCGAAATAGTCGTGAGTGTCGCAGTCAAAAGATCAATGTACGTCGGCACCGGCCCCTCCGGGCCGCTCAGCGAGTCAACGTACAGAATGCCTGCGTACGTTGCGCCCGTCTCTCGCGCGACCTGCTGTGCGGGCTTCGCTGAGACGGTACTTTCGCTAAAAATCGCCTGAATATCGTGCTCTCGTATTTGATCAATGACTCGACGGACTTGCTGCGGTGTTCCTTGCCCATCTGCATTCACTGGCCACAGATAGAGCTCCTTCAAAGCATAATCTCTCGCTAGATAACTAAACGCGCCCTCACTTGTCACCAGCCAGCGTTTAGCCTCAGGGATTTGGTTTATTTTAGCCCTGAGCGGCGCTACAGCAGCCCATAATTTAGCTTTGTACCGCTTGGCGTTGGCGTTATACGTCGCCGTATTTTTAGGGTCATGCTGAACCAAAGCCTGCCGAATATTTTCAATGTAAATCACTGCATTTAGTGGCGACATCCAAGCATGCGGGTTTGGTTTGCCCTCATACGGGCCCTGACCGATACTCATAGGTTGTATCGATTCACTCACCACCGCTTTGGGTACAGTCTTTAGATTTTTAAAGAATTTGTCGAACCAGAGTTCTAAGTTCAGTCCGTTATAAAGAACCAGATCTGCGCCCTGCGCACGGCGAATATCACGCGGCGTGGTCTGGTAATTATGAATTTCTGCACCCGGCTTAGTAATGGACTCGATCAGCGCCTTGTCACCAGCAACATTTCTCGCCATATCAGCGATGACTGTAAATGTCGTGACAACCTTCAATTTTTCACTATCTGCCACGCTGAAGTTGGCACACACAACAATCCAGCAATACAGTGGAATGCGTGCAAACTTTCCAATCAAAATCATTTTAATTCTATCCTCTGAGAAATGAACCATAACACACAAGTACGACGCACACGCGTCGACAACGATATGGCCCTTTCGCTCTTTAAGCGGGCCAGATGATAACGTAAAACGCCACTGATCTGCTAGCGGATGAACGCTCAATACGGCACTCTTTTTATGGGCTACTTTTGCATGCGCAACACCGTCAGTTCATCGGCAAATTGAGCGGCTCCGCGCCCACTTTAGTGAGCCTCTGTGAACGCATCGATAAAGGTCGTAGCGTCGCCAAAAATTTTCTTTTTTCGTTGTGGATCAAGTTTGTCCAAAGCGCGCGGCATGATTGCAAGCCGAGGATTTTTTTGGAAGAAATCACGATTATCTTGCATGAAAAGCCAGTAGAGACCATCGACGAGTTCGCACCAAGGCCCCCGCTTGTAATCACTCATTTTAAGTAAATAATTGGATCCACACAGATAGGGCTTGGTCGCAAATATCCCACCGTCGGCAAACGTCGCCATGCCGTACACGTTAGGCACCATGACCCAGTCGGACGAATCAACAAACATCTCCATAAACCAACGATAGATATCGTCGGGATGAATACGCGCCAACGTCATTAAATTGGCAATCACCATCAATCGCGGTATGTGGTGGGTGTAACCCTCGTTTTGACAGGCTTGAATGGCGTCGTCTAGCGGCGGTATACCGGTGCTCGCGTCATACCAGTGGTGCGTCAAACGACGCTGATGACCCCAAAAATTGGCGCTTTTTTGCATCTCTCCATGCGTGTGATACACGCCGCGGATAAACTCCCGCCAGCCGATAATTTGACGGACAAATCCCTCCAGCGAGTTAATGGGTATTTCATGCCCTTTGGCGTACTCAAGAGCGCTGTCCACGACTTCCCGCGGCGTCAATAACCCGAGATTCATCACAGGACTTAACGCGCTATGAAAAAGCAAGTTGTCTCGATGGCTAATCGCGTCTTCATAAGGCCCAAATTGGGCAAATTTGACGTCCAAAAAGTTTTCCAGCCAAGTCCAAGCCTGTTGCCGAGTGGTTGGCATCCAAAGATTACCCAGTGCTCCGGGGTGGTCCGCAAATTCTTTTTCTATGTGCGCTTTTAATGCTGGATCATCGCAGTTTGTAACGTCCATGCGATCAGGCAACGCAATATTTTTGGGGAGTTTTTTACGATTGTCTTCGTCAAATGACCAGCGCCCGCCCAAAGGTTTTTGATCCTCGTCTACTAAAATCCCTAATTCACGGCGCATGACCTGATAGAAGCTCGCCATCCGCAGTGTCTTTTTATCCTTAACGAACGTGGCAAATCGGTCTCGCGAACACAAAAACATAGGGCTCGTGTACTGCCGCCAAAGGTAGCCCCTTTCCGTAGTGAATTGGGCGAATTGGTCCTCAAAAAAGTGGTCCTCAATCTCAAAAGAGTGAATCTCTGTAAAACCTTCGGCCGTCATTACATGGTCGAGTTTTTGTACAAAAGAATGCGTAAAATCTGGGTCTTCGATCGCATGGTAGTAGACCGTATAACCGGCCTCTCGTAGCGCATCTCGATGAGCACGCATCGCGGTAAAAAACATTAATATTTTGAGTTTATGATGTCGATGTTCGGTGCACAAACCGAGATCTTCAGCCATAAACACCTGATGGCATCCCGTTTTAGCGATTTCTGACTCAGAAAAGAGTTGGTTGCCTAGAAGCAGCAGTAACCCGTTACCCGCGCTGGGTGTATTCATCGTTAACTCGTTCAAATCAACCTCTTAACTAACTCACCACAGTGACCAAAGCGTTACGGACAGCGCTATGGTATTAGATCAAGCGCCGGGTCAACGTTAGTGCGCTCTTGCTCGTATAGCAATAGCCGTACCTCTAAAAACAGAGCGCAAGCGGGGCATTGGACTGTCTTGGCGAGTCAAAAAGTGTAACGCCCCGAAGACGATTGCGCCGTTGAACCTCCAGTGCGGTTACAGCCGCACTAACCGGTATTGCGAAGGCCTGCCGAAACACCTGCGATAGTCACCATAATCGCTTGTTGTAGCACCGCATCCGGACTGTGCCGATTGCGTTGCAAGAGCTCTACTTGCAATAAATTAAGTGGGTGAATATAAATATTTCGAAGCGCCACCGACTCACGCGGCCATGGCTGAGTTGCTAACAGCTGTTGTTCGCCATTAATTGCCATAATCGTCTGCGCATCATCGCGCAGCTGCTGCCGGAGTGTCTGTCCAATATTCAGCAGGCGTTCCGGAACCAACTGCGCATCATAGTAGGCTGAAATCCAAGAATCTGATTTAGCAAACACCATTTCCAACATGGACAACCGAGCCGCAAAAAATGGCCATTGCGCGGCCATCTCACGGATTAAATCACCGTCGTCAGACGCTAATAATTTCTGCAATGCCTGACCTGCACCCAGCCACGCCGGGAGCATCAAACGATTTTGGCTCCACGCAAAGATCCAAGGAATGGCCCGCAAACTTTCGATACCCCCGCTATTTTTTCGCCGTGCAGGCCTCGAACCCAAGGGTAGCTTAGCGAGTTCTTGCTCTGGCGTTGCAAAGCGAAAGTACTCTACAAAATCCGTATTCTCTTTGACAATCGCGCGATAACTGTTGCACGACAACGCAGACAGTTTGTCCATAGCAGCGCGCCACCGAACTGATGGACTCGGCGGTTCAAGCAAATTTGCCTGTAATACGGCATCCGTATATAACGCCAATGTTTTAATCGCGATGGCGCTCAAACCCAATTTTGCTCGAATCGTCTCGCCCTGCTCAGTAACCCGCAAGCCGGCTTGTAACGAGCCCGGTGGCTGCGATAGCAAAGCCGCATGCGCAGGTGCACCCCCTCGGCCAATACTGCCACCACGACCGTGAAATAAGGTCAATGTCACATCGTATCGCCGACACACATCCAACAGCTGCTCTTGCGCTCTGTATTGTGCCCACGATGCTGCCATAACGCCCGCATCTTTCGCCGAATCGGAATAGCCAATCATGACCATAAGCTGGTCGTTGATAAAGCTTTTATACCCTTCGTTTTTTAGCAGTTTTGTGACCACATCGGGCGCTCGATTTAGATCATCTAATGTTTCAAATAAAGGAACAACGGGGAGTGAGTGCGCACATCCTGTCTCCTTCAACAGCAATTGCACAGCCAGAATATCGGACGGTTGACGTGCCATAGAAATCACGTAAGCCCCCAAAGCCTCTCTGGGTTGTTCGGCGACGACAGAAAAGGTGTCCAGCACTTCCTGCGCATCGCTGCTTGGCTTCCAATCTCGGCCAATCAATGGCCGATTATTGTTCAACTCGCTAAAGAGAAACTGTTGCTTTTTAGCTTCATCCCACTGCAGGTAGTCACCGAGGTCAAGATGACAACAGAGTTCCGCCAACACTTGGCTGTGACGACTACTGTCCTGCCGGATATCGTGACGAACTAAATGTACACCAAAACAACGTATTCTCCGCAAAAGGTCTACGGTCGCGCCATTTGCTATCGACACCATACCGCTATCTAACAACGACTGATAACAGCTAAATACCGGCGACCAAAGCTGGTCTAGGCCGGTAATGATATCCGTCAATGGTGACTCAGCACCTGCCAACTGATCTTCAATGGCTTGCAGTGTATTCCTTAACTGACTGCGCAGTCTGCGCAAAACAGCGCGGTAGGGTTCGTGCGAACCTTTTGACAGTTCCTTGAGCTCGTCATTACAGGCGGTCATGGACAATTCCTCGACGAGCTGACTCACCGCATTGAGGTAAAGATCAGTCGCTTGCCATCGACTGAGCAAGAGAACCTCGCGAGTTACTGTCGCCGTAACATTTGGATTACCATCGCGATCACCACCCATCCATGAAGTGAACGACACCGGCATACTCGTCAACGATAATCTTTCACCCGTCGCCGCAAAAAGTGTCGCATCTAGTCGCCTTAAAAAATCAGGAACCGCTTGCCATAATGACTTTTCTATCACCGCAAAACCCCATTTCGCTTCGTCCACGGGGGTCGGCCGTGCTTCACGAAAATCATGGCTGAACCAGATTTGCGTAATCAACTCCTGCAGGCGCCGGTGAACTTGTTGCCTCTCTCTATCGGTCTGGCCTTGCAGCTCAAGCTGACCCAAACAGTCATCAATAGCATCGTACTTATGAATAAGCGAACGACGGGTAATTTCCGTCGGATGCGCCGTGAGCACCAAGTCTATCTTTAGCGCTTTGACGGCATCGACGATCACCGCTTGCGAAATGTCATTTTCTTGAAGCTGACCCAATACCGCTTTTAACGTTTCTGTCGCCGAAAACAAATCGTCCATTCCACGCGAATGGCTGTGCTGTTGATCCGCAATATTGGCTAAGTTGAGAAATTGACTAAAGGCCCGAGCGACAGGAACGACTTCTGAACGGTCTAGCCCCTGTAAGATAGAGAGAAGGCGATCGCCATCCGCTTTATTGCCCGCTTGTGCGGACTTCGACAATAAACGAATTTTTTCAATTTTGTCTAAAAACTCAGGGCCTTCAGCGGTGCCGATAATATCTCCAAGGACCGTTCCTAAAAAACTGACATTAGCGCGCATGCTCTCGTAACTGATCTCTACCATTACCTACTTTTTCCTCTTGTCTGCAGTTTAATAAAACGTGCCAAAACAGGTGGCTTGACGGGTTATCCATCACCACAAAATGCGGATACAACGCACCCCTTTCCCGGCGAAAAGTCGCTGTCACTTATAAAAAAGAATACATGCTAAGCGGCCGGAGCAAGACGTTGTTAACCGTATGTACAGCGTCGGATCTGATTGGAATGACTGGACACCTAGCAAAGCATAACCGAAATAGGCGGCCGCTTCACCGTATCAAAATTATTTACCATAGTGCTATACTTTCGCGCCGACAGTCGCCAAAAGATTGAACCCTAAAACGGACAACTAACGCGTGTGGTCGTGTATTCAGTGCAAGGGGAAGTTCTTTCCTTAAGCCTAACTCGACAACAGGAAATCGTCCAATGGTAAACGAATACATGGCTTATAAAAAAAAGTTTGTTAATGTCCTTGGCAAAGAAATTGCTTATATCGAGGCCGGTAGTGGCGACCCGATTGTGCTTCTGCATGGCAATCCAACATCGTCATTTTTGTGGCGCAATGTGATACCCGAATTAATCGATGCTGGGCGCGTCATTGTCCCCGATCTGATTGGTCACGGAGATTCTGAAAAACTCCCAGTCAGCGACGGCCCAGACCGTTACAGTTTAGACGTTGCCTACCGCTATGTTGAGGCTCTGTTACACACGCTTAATGTCAACAGCGATGTCACGTTAGTAACCCATGATTGGGGCACTGCGCTAGGCTTTTTATGGGCGATGAAACATGCTATTAATGTCAAGGGTATTGCCTACATGGAGGGCATCGTCAAACCCATGAGCTGGGATGACTGGCCAGAAAGTGCTCGCGGTATTTTTAAAGGATTTCGCTCCAAGAAAGGCGAAGAGCTGATTCTCGATCGTAACTTGTTTATCGAAGCCGTATTGCCATCTTCCGTACTACGAACGCTGAGCACTCGAGAAATGGACAGTTACCGAGCACCTCACTCAGAGTATGACGACCGCCAAACCCTGTTAAACTGGCCTCGGCAAATCCCGATCGAGGGCGAACCGCCAGCTGTTGTCCGCCAGGTCAATGAATATGGGCAGTTTATGGCAGGTAGCCAAATCCCGAAATTGTTTATCAATGCGGAACCTGGTTCAATCTTGGTCGGCGCTCAGCGCGAATTTTGCCGTCAGTGGCCAAACCAGCGTGAAATCACCGTAAAAGGTAGCCACTTCATTCAAGAAGACTCGCCCGTTGAAATTGGTCAAGCCGTCAATGAGTGGATTCGCTCGCTCTAAAGGTCCGAACTCAGAAACGCATGAGGGGTTTATAAAATGTCGTCGCTCTGTCTCTATGCGCCAACTTTGCACCTCGCAAAGACCACCGTAACTATCAGCGTTAAAGTGCGGTCGTATCTTGCCATGCAAAGACGTTTAGGCTTTGGTTTCTCTCTATGCAAACCCTTTTTCGAGGACCGGATAGGGGCAGGTTAAGCCCCGTCGAGGTCATCGTGGTTTTTTCCGTGCGCTTTGTCAAAAAAGGTTTCGAAAAACTGCCTTAATGATCAAAAATAACGAGTCGCGACAACGTGTCGGGGCCGAGAGCGAACCCGAAGTCGTTGCGCCGATTGCATCGCCCAGCGCCTGTATACCGCTAGTAATTTAGAAACTATGGACATCACACCCATACCGATGAATATCGCCCTCAACATTTACCTCATCGAAAAAACATGGCTAAAGCGCTCAGGTCAACACGCCTTGCCGCTCTAATTCCTCGATCTGTGCCGCGTCAAAGCCCCAACTAGCCAATACCGTCTTAGTGTCTGCGCCCTCTGCCGATGGGGCACTGGGAACCGCGCAATGCGAGCGGCTAAAGCGCGGTGCGGGGGCCGGTTGAACTTGCTCATCAATGTCGATAAACGTACTACGAGCCTCATTATGTGGGTGTTTTACTGCCTCTTCATAGTCTAATATAGCCGTTACACAGGCGTTGGAACCTGAAAAAACTGCGCTCCATTGATCGCGTGTTTTAGAACCGAACAGGTGCTTGAATGCTTCTTTCATTGCTGGCCACTGCTGTCGATTATGTTGATTTTGAATAAACTCCTCAGGCAGACCCGTTAAAGCGATCAGTTCCGCGAAAAACTTCGGCTCTATTGCCGCAACCGCTACATACTTGTCATCCGCAGTTGGATACGCCGCATAAAAAGGGGCGCCGCCGTCCAATAAGTTCTCCTCCCGCTGCGTATTCCAAGCCCCAAACCGACTCAGGCCATAGAAAAAACTCATTAGATGAGCCGCGCCGTCGGTAATAGCCGCATCGACGACTTGGCCCTTGCCAGATTTTTTGACCTCCAGTAGCGCGGAGAGAATACCAACGACCAAAAACAAACTGCCCCCTGCATAATCACCCACTAGGTTGAGTGGTGGGATAGGCCGCTCTTTGGACCCAATAGCGGCGGCGGCACCCGATAAAGAGAGAAAGTTATAATCATGCCCTGCGAACTGTGCGAGCGGTCCCTCCTGCCCCCAACCTGTCATGCGTCCATAAATGATTTTCGGATTGCGCTGCAAACATATCTCAGGGCCAAAACCCAGACGCTCGGCAACGCCTGGACGATTCCCCTCAAAGATCACATCGGCGCTTGCAACTAACGCAAGAAGCGTCTCCAAACCTTGTGCTTTTTTAATGTCCAGCGCAAGACTCTTTTTCCCACGCGAATTTATGTCCATAGCAGAGGGCGGTGCAATCGAATTAGGTGTTGATGCACGCTCTATCACGATCACCTCAGCACCCAAATCGCCCAATAATTGGCCTGCATACGGACCCGGCCCAATGCCTTTTATCTCAATAATTTTAATACCCGCCAAAGGGCCCATATCAACATCCTATACGTCTAAGATAACTCGCTCCCCCAAAAGAGCACGCCCGCTAGTCCAAACGGCTGGTGTAATCTGCCCAGAAAATATCGCGACTAATAATTAGTTTCATCACCTCAGTGCTGCCTGCCAAAATACGGTTAATGCGCGCGTCTGTGAACATATTACAAATAGGATACTCTTGCATGTACCCTGCACCACCATGCAACTGAACACCTAAATCTAACATCTTCCACTCCACTTCATTGGTTTGTAGTTTGGCTTTTGCCGCCATATTAGCGGTTAATTTTCCGTCGTTATGAAGCGACACCAAATGATCGACATACACTTCTAATACATCAATCTCAGCATCCATTTCTGCCATCTTAAATTGCGTATTCTGCATGTCAGAAAGTGGCTTTCCGAATAACTGTCGCTGCATCACAAATTCGCGGGTGAGATCAAATGCCCTCCGAGCACTGGCAATGCAACCAACGGCCGCTATCAGGCGCTCCTCCGCCAAACCTTGCATCAAGTAGTAAAACCCGCGACCCACTTGTCCAAGGATATTCTCTCGGGGAATTTTGACGCTCTGAAAAAATAATTCAGCCGTGTCCTGGGCCTTCATACCCATTTTTTCGAGATTACGACCGCGCTCAACAACGCAAAGCGTCATGGTATGAGTACTCGCAAGTGCTTCAGATTTTGCCGCAACGACCACATAATCGGCGTTAATGCCGTTTGAAATATACGTCTTTGGTCCATTCAATATAAAGTGGTCACCCGACTCCACCAACGTTGTTTCTATGCCAGCAAGATCACTGCCTGCATCCGCTTCGGTCATGGCAATTGCAAGAATTTTTTCCCCACTGACGCAATCGGGCAAAAAGCGGTTTTTTTGCTCCTCTGTCCCAAGCGCATCCAAATAGGGGCCGACCAAACGACTATGAAGCGTGTTAAACCACTCGCTGCAGCCTTGACGCGTTGTCTCTTCAATAATAATTTGCTCAAAACGAAAATCTTTATCGCCCATACCGCCATAGCATTGATCAGGCCAGACCATCAAAAATCCTTGTGCACCCGCTTTTTTAAAAGCCTCTCGACCGACCCTATTTTGTGTGCGCCAGACCGCAATATGGGGTGCAATTTCGGCGCCCAAAAATTCGCGATACGCGCGGCGAAACATGGTTTGCTCTTCGGTAAAATCTCTCATCACCCAGCCCAACTCCGTTGTCATTTGTTGTTTTAAAGCCCCATCCGCTGTGGGTTAGCCGACTCAACACAGTTTTTCGCCGCGTTTTAAGTCTAAAACCGTTTGTTGTCCGACACCGACAATGCCTCCCGCATAAGCACCTGCACTCAGATCAGTCCAATCTCAGTCAAGCACCCGCCTTTTTAACATATCTGCATTCACCTCGCTTATCGCCTATTAAGCGAACAATCGCTCGCCCCACCCAGCAGGCACGGACCCACGAGCGCGGCTCTTACATCTTAGTTGACTTTGAACATCAAACCTATGTGTCTCGGCTACCCTATCTCATCAATTGGACTGTGCAACGCGATTGTTGACAACGCACTTTGTTACCCCAGTATAGTCGCCCATCCGACCGAGACCATCAAGTTAGCTACCCGTTATGTAGTGGTAACACGCCTAAATAGACAGAATTGTTTAATATCATCTCACTCAGGTCTAATTGAGGTTTGTTCCCCACAACATCTAAAATCAATTTTTTGTGGTGCACACAAACGGGGCTATTAGTGCGCGCGCTCAGACTTGCATGGCTGCCGACTTAACAACTGGACCGGCGCGTATGGCTTTTTGTCAACCGCCCACTTTTGGTTCGAGAACCCCGTATTCGCCAGCTTGTATTTAGAACGCTCGAGCCTATAGGCTATCACACGCCTTGGAGTTTTTTACTTTGCGGGGGCCTAGACCATCAATCGCAACTAGATTTTACCCAAAAGAATGCGTAAATTGTGCGTAGCAACGATCGTTAAAGAAGAGATCAAGAGACCGTAGTCGATCGTCAAAGTGATCCGGTGCAGAGCACCCGTTTTGCTTCGTTTTACATGGATCTATAACTTTATAGATGACCCAAAACCGGTAAATAAGGAGGGGATCGCAAAATGCTCCACTTCACTGATACGTTAACACAGTGCGCTGCTAAATCCGCTCTAGGCTACATTAAGGTATTCAGCATCGTTGCTGCACTGTGCCTGAGCGGTTGCATGGCTGACCCTTACGAGCAGTGCATGAAAGATGAAAAAAGAAAGAACGCCTATTTAGGTGAAGACGATTACATAAAACAAAGTTCTAAGATATGCGCTAGAAAAGCCAGACAGTCATCGTGACATAAGGGCTTCAGCTTATTTTTTGATGCGAAACCGAGACGTGCTCAGCATTAATAACGCCGCATGTCCTTCTCGTGCTGTAATAAAGCGATAAGTGCGCATTTAACCACCACGATAGGAATTCTCTCTGCGAGTCGTCCACCCAACAAATCGTTTCGTTTTTTGACACTTGCGCATGCGCACAGGGCACATTCATGGCCCAAAAAATGCACGCTTAAGCGCAGTATAATGCGTCAATCGCGCATCGACCGATAGCTTTGCTTTTGGGCAGGTGTACTCAAAAGCGTGAAAACCGCCCTCAAAAACCTCAAACTGAACCTCAACATCTGCCGATTGTAAGCGTTCAGCATACTCGCGGTTTTCATCGACAAAGGCATCGACAGAACCCACAGCGATGTAGGCAGGTGGGAGATCTTTTAAGTTCAAAGCACGACTTGCCGCCATATAGCCCGAGACACTTTCGGAGTCAGCGGTTTCACCGCTATTTTTCTGGCCTAAATAATATCGCCACGCAATGCTATTGGAGTTTCGGTTCCATACGCGCTCATCGGTTATGCTATAACTCGACGGCGTGACGTTGCGATCATCAATCATCGGGCACAGTAAGAACTGAAACATCGGCTTGATGGTCATATTATCTCGAACCGACAAACTCAGCGCAGCCGCCAAACCGGCTCCGGCGCTAACGCCCCCCACGGCGATCCTACTTGGATCGACCGATAGCCCGTCGGCATTGTCAAACAGCCACTGCAGCGCCGTAGAACAGTCGTTCAAGGGCGCTGGAAATGGATCTTCTGGGGCTAGGCGATACTCGACAGAAACCACAACGGAGCCGACCCTTTTTGCCATATCACGAACCAGTTGATCGTCATTCTCCATGGCTCCAAAACAGTACCCCCCGCCGTGAATCCAAAGGAGTGCCGGTAATGGCTCCGCTGTGTCTTCTGGGCGGTAGACCCGCACAAGCACAGACGGTGAACCCTCTTGGGGAATTTGGTGGTCCACACTATCAACCCCCTCCACCATTGGCAATTTGGCCGTCATCTCAGCCCGCATCTGCGCACCTCGCGCACGGGTTTTTACAATGTCGGTCCAGATATCCAGCTCAGGAAAAGATTCAAGATAGGTTAGGAGCTCTTTATCAATCAAATCGAGATTCATCTACTAACACCACAGCTTCCAATCGTTCAGTTATCGCAGTCTGCCTGTTGTCAAGATATCGTAACATAGGCGTTCAGTTTATCAGCCGCCAGACGCGGCGCTTTGACCGTCCGAATTCCGTGCTTGTCCCAATGTAAAGGACAGGCCGCAAGGCATCGCCACGGTATCAGCTGGGCGCCTGTCTGAGCGCTCGCAGTTGCGGGCGCACTTATTTGCGTTACTTCCATTTCGAACCGCTTAGCTGTTGCAGACAAACCATCGTCACTCTGCGCAACGCACGCTTAAACGCGCCACCCACTGATGACTCCCTTCTCGCAACAGCGCGGCTTTGGGAGAAAGCGACTAAACCGCCATTTTATGTCGTCAACAACTGCCATTCATACCGCGAAAAAGCCCTTTTCACGAAGTATCGCCAAGGTCAAAGTCTATTTCTCGGCAATCCAATTTTAGCTTTCGGTGGGTCCTCCGGCAGCGATCCACTCGCCAATACCCCCCACATTCGAAACACTTTCGTACCCCATATCGACCAACGTCTTCCCACTCAGCGCAGCCATGCCGCCCGCACCGCAAACTAACACAATGTCAGATTGTTTATTGAGCATTTTGTGGTGAAAGTCGGTTTCATCATCGGCAGCAAATTCAATAAAACCCCGCGGTATTCGGAGCGCACCCTTGATCGTACCTGTCGACATGATCTCTGAGCTATCGCGGACATCAATAAATACTGAGTTTCCGCTCTGGTGTCTTTCAATCCCCTGAGACGGATTAATCCTGGGACACACAATCTCTGCTTCACTCAAATAATCTTTTGCTCGTTTCACTTTCTACCCTCCAAAATTTACTCGCATTTGTAATCAACTTATGAAATTGTCAATCGCATCGCACCTAATCGCCGAAATTTAATTTTACTATTCAGCGCGCGTTATGTACAACATCGTTAGCCCTAGACGAACCGATATCGAATGTTCCGACTCTGCTGTGTCACAAGGGCCGCGCTAATAAAACCCCTCTAAAATCCAAAGGCGGTATGCCGAAGAAATTTTTGTGCGATGGAGCGATCATTTTCGAAGGGGTGCATCAGCGCGATAATGGCCTCAATACACGCAACCCTTGAGAAATAAAAAGTGACAAGCGAGACACGCCGCAACAGCGCGTTCAGAGATACACGCGCAAACCGGATTTTTAAGGGACATCTATACAAGACGTGTGTGCAATATGCATCACCAGAGGCAACGTAAATGTAAACGCTCGGAAAATGTGCTTTGTACGAAACCACCCGCTGCGTTTCCACAGCAGGCGCTTGGTAACAACCTAGGCCGCTTTATGAAAATAAAGCGACCCTTCAACTAAAATAACCCGTTAAATTTGGCCTCGATTTGCAGACATAGCAGCACGATTCTGCATGATACTTTCTCGTCGCTCTGCAATATCCGTCTTGTTTTTCATCAACGAATCCGAATTCTCAATGGATTTATCAACCAGCGCTTGCATTTTTGCTCGATTTGCGTTGACGTTCTGAGCCAAAGACGCAAGCAGGCTTTTATTGAAAGCAATCATCTTTGCGTTTTTCTCGGGCGTCGCATTACTCGGTGACATGTCTCCGCCTAAAAGTGACGCGTTGGCCGCGATGTTATTTGCGTTATGGCTAACGATTGATTCGTTCGCACTCATAATCGCTGAGTTAACCTCAATGAGCGCCGCATTGATTTCAGCCATTTTTTCGCTGATATCAAGCACAGCCGAATTAAGATTTGACCGATGCTCAAGAGCTTTAAGTGTGCTTGAGTTAATTGCGGCATCAATGAAATTCTGTTCCACGTCACTGTTAGCGTCCATGCCACTTAAAATATTGTGCGTGTTGGTCAGAATATCGTCCGTGTTTTGGTTTGCGAGCTGCCGATTACCCATGAACGCAGCTGAATAATTGCTAAGAATCATATGGCGGTTTTCTTCTATTAACGACCGTGATAAATACACTGCCATTTTATTCTCTATCACCGAGCTTCTAATATTGTCTATGGCTACTTGGTTGGCCGCGATATTTGCTTTGTTTTCGTCAATCTGACTCATTATTACACCTCATTATTATGGTTATTAAAAAGTGGATCTATCAGTATACTTCTTTCTCGGATAGAAAAAAAAGTCACAATTCCTGATATTTTTTATTTTTGGGCGCAATTAAGCGTTATATCATAAGCTCAATAATATTTTTGCTCATTCTATTCGAAATTTCGTAAGCGTAAGGGCTAAGATACAAAGATGATACATTGAATCATTCGTCAATGGCTCGTCGTACGTCGCCAGCTCTTTAGACCTTTCGGGAGGTTTGAGCACTGAATGTACGCAACGTTTTCGACGCAATTAACCAGTTTTAACACGGAGGCGTCATACCCCGAGCCTCGTTTGTTCTTATGTAGGTATGTTATTTCTCAGTCAACTGATGATGTTTCGGCGACTCATTCGTTAGCGTGCGAGGGCAACCCGCGCACGATTGCTCTTTTTGCGCAAAAAAGCCGGGCACTTTGAGTACTTCAATGTGCCCGGCTAAACTTCACCAAGACTTTATCGGCTACCGAAGTATTTAGTGACCTCTACGCCGACCTGCCTAGGCATGTTCCATGTTCCTTGACGGCCATACGTTGTTTGCAGTGCATACATTCCGGTAACGTGGGCTTCGTCCGTCAGGTTACTAACGAAGAAGCGCGCCGCGTAGTCTTCATCAGCACTTTGCCAATTGGCATTGAAATTAACAATGGTGTAACCCGCTTGAGAATCGTCCATGTTACCGAACTCCCTGAAGTAAACCCGTGAACGATAGGCCGCATCTAGGCTAAGCGCCAATTTAGCACCTGAACTCAGCGCAGTATCATAGGTAATACCTAAAATTAGATTCGTCTCAGGTGCATTATTCAGAGGATTGCCAGCTATCTGAACTTTCACACCACTACCGCCAGCGACCGCTAAGTCCTCCTGCAAAAATTCACCATACTCGGTATCGAGCAACGTTAACCCGGCATTAACCATCCAATTGTCGTTAAGAGCTGAAGTCAACTCAAGCTCCATCCCAGTTACTTCAGCGTCATCTGCGTTAAAATAGTACGCTGCAAAATCCTTGACTTGCATAAGCTGGAAATCAGAATAATCGTAATGGAAGGCCGCTGCTCTTAGCGTTGTTGAACCGCCTAAAAGAGCTGCCTTATAGCCTATTTCTGAGGACTCTACGGTTTCCGGATTATACGGGGCGTTGCAATCGCCGTTATTAGCGCCACCGGCTTTAAAACCTTCAGAATAGGAAACATACATCATACTGTTGTCTGACATGTCGTACTCTGCAGAGGCTCTTATAGTCGTAGATGAGTCCTCCCATTCTTGAATGAACGGTTCGGCGCCACCACAAAAAGGGAAAAAAGTAGTAACAAAAGTACTATGTACTTTTTTCTCCGTCGTGTCGCGCACACCGAAACCCAAGCGGATGTCTTCGGATACGGAATACGTCGCATCCGCAAACACTGCGGTCACTTCGTTTTCATAAAGAGGCCGACTATTAGTAGAGAAAGGTGCAAATCCAAAAGCAATGTTCTCTTGGAACTGTATATCGAACAAATCAGTCCGCTCATCATCCATGTAAAAACCACCCACTATCCAGTTGAGCTTGTCAGTTTGACCAGAGACACTAATTTCCTGAGAAAATGTCTTGTTGGTTCCCTCAGTCGATCTCATCAAAATGCCGCTACTCGTCGAATCCGCAGGCGTTTGTGCTGCATTGCGCCAATCTTGCTGTGAGGTAATTGATTTAACGGACAAACTCTCTAGATCCCAGTTTAGCGTCAAGCTATAGATATCTAGTTCACGATCTGTATTAGTCGGCCCACGCATATATACCTTGTGTGGCTCTTCAGTAGATAAAATGGGGTCGCCCTCAGGATTATCTCTCACGCTTACTGCAGGCAAAAAAGTAGCAATACCAAAAGCTATATCCTCTTTGATCATCGCCCAGTGGGTCCATCGCCCACTCTCCTCGCTGCTACCCAACATCAATTCTGCATTGACTGTGTCGCTCAATTCCGCGCTCACTAGCAGACGAACATTAGTTTTTTCGCCCTTCATTAAATCGTCATTGCCAGGCATTAGGTTTTCAACCCAACCCTCGCTAGCATTGAGGTGGCTTGCCGCTAAACGGACGCCAATAGTCTCAGAAATCGGGCCGCTCAGAACGATTTCAGCGGTAGTTTGGTCGAAATCTGCGTAGCCTAACTTAACGCGACCACCGAACTCCTCTGTTGGACTCGCAGCAATAAAATTGACCGCTCCGCCAATGGCATTGCGACCATACAAAGTCCCTTGCGGTCCTCTTAGCACCTCAACCCGGTTAAGATCCAATTGAGCGAGTTGAGAGCTCGCGTCATTGGCTTGTGTCACGCCATTGATACTGGTCACGACGCCTGGTTGCTCTAGAAAACCGCCTATGCCTCTAATTGAGATATTTCGATTATCATAAGACTCACCAAAATGTAAGCTCGGTACCGCGTACTGAATTTGCCTCACATCACTTAGACCCTTCGCTTGAAGATCTGCAGCGCTTAACGCTGTGATCGCACTTGGTGTTTCCATCACGGTTGATGTCCGCTTGAGCCCTGTAACAACGACTTCTTCAATGTCCGCACCGTAAGCCATGGCTGACGCCAATATGGCCGAACCGCAAAACAGCGACGCAATAAAAGATTTTCTAGATGTTTTCCTCATAGCATGTTCCCCTGTAGATAGCAATACAGTAAGTATTTTTGGTATGGTCAATGACTTAATTATAGTTACATATACACAAGTATAGTCAGCTCGATGTATCAGATGCAATAGCCTTAGGAAAAAATACCCAAAGGCCTTTCTATTTGTTGTCAAAAACCCGTAATATTTTTGCGCACAGACGCTAAACGTCGCCTCAAAAGATGTTTAATTGCAAAGCAAGGTGCAGAGTAACGAGATTTCTTTCCGCGCCGAACGGCCATCGCATGTGGCGCACGGTAAAAGACGCAGTAAAAACTGCGTCTCCATGTGAACAGCTTAACAAGACGTCAAAAAACCGCTGACTGCTGAGTCCGTTGAAGGCGCTGTAAGAACGCGATCTGAGGAACATATTGCTCACTAAACCACCTTCGCAATCTGACGTAAATGGAACTAAAACCCATTCGCTATGCAAAGGAATTCGGCTTCGGCGAACAAAAAACAGGCCAACCTGCGTGCTTTTAGATACCCATACCATACCCTGTTATCTGGCGTACTTCCCTTTCGCCTAGTATTTTTTACGCAATGAAAGAACGAGCCTACGGTCAACGTAGCCGAAACACCGCCGTAACGTATTTACGCCAATAAAGGGGCATGCAGGCCCTCGAGATGGGTTGATTAGACGCGCTATTTTGGGGGACATTAAGTCATAACATGCTCTCTTGATGTCCGCCTCTGCGCGATATTCTGCTATCGTGGACGGGTTCAATTCATAACATTTTCGAGATAAAAGCATGCAAGATGATACCGCTTTTCGACAAGAAACGAGGACTTGGTTGGCCGCAAATTGTCCTGCAAGTATGCGTAGCTACATGCCCGTGGGGGAGACTTGCTCAGGTGGTCGCCATTTTCAATTTATCAGCGACGACCAAAAAGTGTGGATGCAGCGCATGGCTGAGCGCGGCTGGACAGCCCCGACGTGGCCCACCGAATATGGCGGGGGTGGGCTCACCAAACAACACGCCAAAATACTCCACGACGAACTCAATGCGATCACCGCGCGCAGCCCTCTGACGAGCATGGGCCTTTCGATGATTGGTCCTGCACTTCTTGAGTTTGGGTCCGAAGAACTCAAGCAGCAACACTTACCCGCAATCGTCAGGGGCGACATCCGTTGGTGCCAAGGTTATAGCGAACCCAATGCAGGGTCCGACTTAGCCGGACTACAAGCAAAGGCGGAAGACCGAGGGGATCATTTTATTGTTAACGGTCAAAAAGTGTGGACAACCTATGCCGACAAGGCCGATTGGATGTTTTGTCTGGTGCGCACAGACCTCAACAGCGCCAAACATTCGGGTATCAGTCTGGTCCTCTTTGACATGACCACCCCTGGCGTGTCAGCAAGGCCCATCTTACTGATATCGGGTAGCTCGCCATTTTGTGAAACCTTTTTGGACGACGTGCGCGTCGAAAAGAATCAAGTCGTGGGCGATATCAACGCAGGTTGGTCTATCGCAAAATATTTATTAACTCACGAGCGCGAAATGATCGGTGGTATCGGCTCCACAACCGCACAAAAAACCGTCGGAGCGCGCGCAATTGACGCCGTTGGTTTGCGCGAGGGTCGCCTAGCCGACGAGATCTTGCGAGGGGAGGTTGCTGACTGGGAGATCGATTTTATGTCCCACCAATTAACCACCGAACGCGTTAGAGACGAGTCAACGTCGTCAAGCCTTGGCAACGCCTCCGCCATGCTCAAGCTCTATGGCACTGAGCTCAACAAACGCCGGTGCGAGTTGTTACTCGCACTCGAAGGTCTTGATGCTATGCGTTGGGATGAGTCCTCCGAAGCACGCTTGTGGCTCCGCTCCAAAGGTAACTCGATTGAGGGCGGCACCTCAGAAATTCAACTTAATATTATCGCAAAACGCATTTTAGGCTTAGGGTGATGATGAAATTAGTACTCGATAATGAAGAACGCATGGTTCGCGACTCCGCTGAGCTATTTCTTACAGACACTGCCGGCCCAAGTTTATTGCGCGAAGTGCGCGATAGTGGCAATCCGCTAGGATATGCGGAGCCTCTGTGGCAACAAATGATTGACTTAGGATGGCCGGGCATTCTCGTTCCAGAAGAGTTTGACGGATTAGGGTTCAGCCAGGTGGCCATGGGTCAGATTATGGAACAAGCGGGTATGTCTCTGGCAAGCTCTCCATTATTTTCTACTGCTGTGCTGGGTGCTACAGCACTTACTTTCGCCGGCAATCAGCAACAAAAAACAGAGTTTCTGCCAAAAATTGCCGCTGGCGATCTAACATTCGCACTTGCTGTTGATGAAACAGCCCGACATAACGCAGATCACATCCGAACTGTTGCCAATAAGACCGACCAAGGTTATTCGCTCACTGGCTCAAAGTGTTTCGTTGTAAATGGCCAAAGCGCAGACATGCTGATCGTTGCGGCGCGGACCTCTGGGTCAGATACAGACAAAAACGGCATCTCATTATTCATCATTGCAAGCGAATCCGCGGGTATTGAATCGGTGACAACGTCAATGATGGACAGTCGCCCAGTTGCGACGATTCACCTAAAAAACGTTCATGCAGACGAAAGTCAACGGCTCGGGGCGCTCGACCAAGGCGGCGCCACCCTGGCGCATCTGTTGACGGTTGCCAACGTGCACTTGACTGCTGAATTGCTGGGAATCTCGGGCGAGTGTTTCAAACGTACGTTAGCTTACCTAAAAGACCGGAAGCAATTCGGTGTTGCCATCGGCTCTTTTCAGGCATTACAACACCGCGCTGCGCTTCTTTGGGTAGAGATCGAATTATGTAAATCGGGGGTCATCAAGGCGTTACGCGCGCTTGATGCGGAAGACAAAGACGCGGCGCTACTGGCAAGCGCGATCAAAGTCAAAGCATGTAAGACCGCTGAACTGGCGACTAATGAGGCAATTCAAATGCATGGCGGTATCGGCATGACCGATGCATTTGACGTCGGCTTTTTCATCAAACGTGCCCGTGTTGCACAAATGCTGTTCGGTGATTGTCGCTACCATCTCAACAAATTCGCTGAGTATTCGGGCTACTAAACCCATGCATTGACGCCCTGATAAAACAGCGTCCATTTGTCTTTAACTTTGGAGGATATCAAAATCATGCGTGATGCGGTCATTGTGTCAACAGCCCGAACGCCTATCGGGCGTGCCTATCGCGGCGCCTTTAACAACACCGACTCCCCGACCTTGGGCGGACACGCCATTCGGCATGCGGTATCTCGAGCAGGGATCGATCCTACGATGATTGGCGATGTCTACATGGGATGCAGTATGGGGCAAGGAACTCAGGGGAAAAATGTCGCTCGCCAATGCGCGCTGGCTGCCGGCCTGCCCGTTACAACGCCCGGAATGACCATGGATCGGCAGTGTTCGTCTGGCATGATGGCCATAGCGAGCGCCGCGAAAACAATCCAAGCCAATGAATTAGACATTGTTGTCGCCGGCGGCGTGGAATCTATCAGCTTGGTACAAAATGAAAACATGAATCTGCATCGCGCAATCTCACCGAGCTTGGTGGCTATCCATGAACATATGTACATGCCCATGATCGATACAGCGGAAGTGGTATCGAAACGCTATGGCATAAGTCGAGAAGCACAGGACCAATATGCGTTACAAAGTCAGCAACGCACTGCGGCGGCGCAGGCGAACGGAAAACTCGATAATGAAGTCGTCCCGCTGCACAGTAACGTGCTCCTTCAGAATAAAGAAACAGGTGAGGTGGGGGAGCAAGAATTTCTGCTGGAATCAGATCAGGGAAATAGGCCCGAAACGAGCCTCGAAGGGCTCACCAAGCTCAAGCCCGTCCGTGAAAATGGGGTGATCACGGCGGGTAACGCCAGTCAGCTTTCAGACGGCGCATCGGCCTGTGTGGTAATGGCAGCTGAAACCGCGCAACATCTAAATATTACCCCCCTAGGCGTTTATCGAGGTACCGCTGTTGCCGGCTGTGAGCCCGATGAAATGGGTATAGGTCCCGTGTTTGCCGTGCCGAAATTACTCAAGCTCGCCGGCTTAACACTCGACGACATCGATCTTTGGGAACTGAATGAAGCCTTTGCCGTTCAGGTCATTTACTGCCGCGATCGTCTGGGCATTCCAAATGACCGACTCAATGTCAATGGCGGCGCGGTATCCATTGGCCATCCTTACGGAATGTCCGGTGCACGAATGGTCGGTCACGCCCTAATCGAAGGGAAAAGACGCGGTGCTCGCTATGTGGTCTGCACAATGTGCGTGGGCGGCGGACAAGGTGCGGCTTCGCTCTTTGAAATTATCTGAAAATTCTGCCGCCAAGTCGCCGCTGTTAGCGGTGGTCTTGAAGGGCTTCTTTTGTTAATTCGATCAAATAGACAGCGGGGTCTTTAATAGTACCGATGGTGGACCCTGCGATTATCTCGACACCTTCCGCCTTACGGTGACGTCCATCGCCAGCCGCACCAACAAACCAAGGATTTGGGTGTAAAAAGCTCCGGACTTCGCCGTTAGCTATTATGCAACGAGCCCGCTAATCCGCGCCGTTCCAGCAGGTGCAGGCGAAATCACCCGCAACCCACCCCGTGTCTAGACCCTCACTTCGCCGAGCAAAAACCGTACGCTTTTATCGTGCTGCACGGATTAAGTTCCGAGCGATAATCGACTGCTGAATCTGACTTGTTCCCTCATAAATTCTAAACAAGCGCACATCTCGATAGAACCTACTCACGGCATACTCTTCCATATAGCCGGCGCCTCCATGAATCTGCACGGCTCGATCGGCCACCTTGCCCACCATTTCAGTTGCAAACAGTTTACAGCAGGACGCCTGCATCGTTGCTGGGAGGCCCGCGTCGCGTCGACGCGCCGCATCAATCACCATACACTCGGCTGCGTAACACTCAGCCTGACTGTCGGCAATCATGCCCTGTAAAAGCTGGAATTCAGCAATCGGCTTACCAAACTGTTTGCGCTCAACTGCATAAGTCACAGAGGTATCAATCAATCGTCTGGCACACCCTACCGACAGGGCGGCGATGTGAATTCGGCCGCGATCCAGCGTCTTCATAGCCGTTTCAAAACCTTTATTGAGACGGTCGGGGCCACCAATAATATTAGCCTGCGGAACGCGACAATCATCGAAGGTAACGTCACATACATGCGCGCCTTTTTGTCCCATTTTTTTATACGGCTCAGAAAGAACAATGCCCGGAGTGTTCGCATCGACTAAAAAAGCACTGACTCCGCGCGCACCGGGCTCGCTGGCATCTGTGCGTGCAAACACAGTGAATAATTGGGCACTGCTGGCATTGGTAGTGTAACGCTTTGTGCCGTTGAGGACATAATGATCGCCCTCCTTGACCGCCTTAGTTTTAACCGCTCCTGAATCAGACCCCACATCAGGTTCCGTCAGCGCAAACGAGCCAATCACATCGCCGCTCGCCAACAACGGCAGATAGTGATTCTTTTGCTCCTCTGTACCGTCCATCACGATACCTTGACTACCAATACCGTTATTAGTGCCAAAAACTGATCGAAACGCAGGTGAGGTTAAACCAATCTCCATGATCACTCGACATTCTTCTTCCGTATTCAAACCCAGTCCGCCATAAGCCTGCGGGATCGTTAGACCAAATAGGCCGAGTTCACGCATTTCACTAACCACGGTTGGGGGAATACGATCTTCCTCATCGACTTGGGCCTCCAGCGGCATCAACCGCTGCGAAACAAAGCGCCGTACTGTCGATAAAAGTTGTTCCAGTGTTTCTTGATCTAGTGCCATTAACCCGCTCCATTATCTGTTGGCTTTGGATTCACAACGTCCCGCAAACTGCCACCTTCTGCAACCAGTCGGACCAGTAATGGTGAGGGCGTCCAGTCTTTATCGCCATGAATAGCCGCAAACTCACGAATGCGAACGAGTGCCCGTTCCAGACCCATCGTTTGCTCCGCCCAATACATGGGACCCCCGCGCCATGCAGGGAATCCGTATCCATTAATGTATACAGTATCGATATCAGACGCGCGATAAGCAATGCCCTCGTCGAGCAGCTCACAACCAATATTGAACAAAGAAAGAAAACAGCGTTCAATAATTTCTTCGTCCGTGATGGATCTTTGCGGGATATCAAATTTTTCAGCCGCTTCTTGAATCAAAGCCTCTGTTATCGGAGAAGGGATCGGAGTTCTATTGCCTGGTACATAGTCATAAACGCCGCCACCGGTTTTCTGACCGTGCCGGCCCATCCCAACCAAACGATCATAAACGTAGGAGGTACGGACGTCGTATTGACTCTCATCAAGACTTTCTCGCATTCGAGTACCTATATCGAGCCCAGCCATGTCTGCCATGGCGATCACACCCATGGGCATGCCGAATTCATAAAGTGCGGCATCCACCTGTTGAGGCGATGCACCTTCGAGCACTAACATGTTTGCCTCTTGGGCATAACCTCGAAGCATACGGTTACCGATAAAACCGTAGCAAACGCCAGAAACAGCGCCGACTTTACCGATATTTTTTCCCAACTTAAGGATCGTAGCCAATGTTTCGGGCGATGTTTTTTCAGCTCGAATAATCTCGAGTAATCGCATCACATTGGCAGGTGAAAAAAAGTGCATACCCAACATGCGCTGGGGGTTGTCGACGACCTGAGCGATCTCATCCACATCTAAATAGGAGGTATTGCTGGCAAGAATCGCGTCTGGCCTGACCGTATCGCTCAATTTCTTAAAAACCTCTTTTTTAACGTCCATATTCTCAAAAACAGCTTCAATCACCAGATCGGCTTCCGCCAAATCAGTGTAGACATTAGTGCCTGTAAGAAGGGATAGTCGCTGTTCAACTTGCTCGTACGTTATACGTCCTTTACCCGCCGACGCCTCGTAGTTTTTGCGCACTATACCGATCCCTTTGTCCAAGTTCTCTTGGTTGATCTCAAGGATGGTGACAGGAATATTGGCATTCAAAAAGTTCATCGCTATCCCACCACCCATGGTACCGGCCCCTAAAATTCCGACGGACTTAATGGACTTTAAGGGGGTATCTTTTCCAAGGCCTGGAACCTTATTTGCCAAACGTTCGGCAAAAAAGACATGCTGCAACGCTTTGGCCTGAGGATCGGCCACACTTTCTCGGGTCATTTCGCGCTCAAACTCCACGCCTTCTTGGAACGGCAAATTGACCGCTGCCTCGACAGCCCTAATGACTCTTTCGGGCGCATGCATGCCGCGAATTTTACGTTTTACCGATTCACGGTACGCCGCAAAGTATTGCGGGCCATAAGTATCTGCATTAACGACCATTTCATGTGTACGCCGCAAGGGGGCACCGTCCACAACGAGTTCATCTGCGTACTGGACTGCTGCCGAGACGATATCATCGTTTACCAATCGATCAATCGCTCCGGCTTCAAGGGCCTCAGCAGCACCTACTGGGGTTCCAGTCGTACTCAATTTTAGAGCAAAGTCCACACCGGCCAAGCGCGGCAGGCGCTGTGTACCTTGTGCGCCTGGAATAATTCCTAGCTTAACTTCGGGCAATCCGATTTTCGTTGTGTTGAGGGCAATTCGATAATTACAGGCCAGCGCAACTTCTAAACCACCCCCAAAAACTGTACCAAACAGTGCCGCTATAACCGGTTTTTCACTGGCGCTTAAGACATCGGCCACCTCACCCAAAGAGGGTGGTTTGGGCCCGCCTGCAAACTCGGTTATATCAGCGCCCGCCATAAATGTGCGGCCTCGGCAGGCAACCACAAGCGCTTTGACGTCAGTATCCGCCGCGACGGTATCAATTGCCGCTATGAGTCCTTGCCTAACCGCTTGGGAAATTGCGTTAACAGGGGGGTTATCAAACCATACGACAGCCACCGCACCGCGTTTCTCTATTACACCTTGCATTGTTTTATCTCCTAATGTGATCTTGAACCAATGTCAGTCTTCTCTTTTTCGCCCAACAAGTCATTTACTCGAAAGGTGATCGCCACCATGACCTAATCTTTGTTACGAACACTTGGGCGTACTTTCTCTCTCTGTTGGAACAGTGCCTATTAATCAGGAGCCTAGTGCTTATCAGCCCGATTGAAAACACCTACGGTCGCTTCTTAAAGTAACCTCTTGCCTAATGCCGCTGCATCATCCGCATAATTTGCATAAGAGTCTTTCAATGTGGCCGAGTTAAGAATAGCCTCTGCCACCAACTCGTCAGTTGTGGCGTCAAAGACACGAGTTTTCACCCAGTTGGACTCTGTACGACGACTTTCGCTCAGCGCAATAATTTCGCGCGTGATGACGTATGGATGATCGACGAACAGCGGCCCTTTCATGAGCTTGATCTCTTGGCCTGCAAAAAGTCCTACCGCAGGCCCTCGCCCCCTAAAGCCAGAATTTTCACTGGTATATTGGGTCAGCACGCTGATCATTTCTATCGGAATAATCGGCCTGCCCCACGGATTGTCATTCCCTTGGTAAAAAGGATGGTTTTCGGTGATGACATCCAGCTTGCTCTTCAGGGAAAAAGGATACAGAGGTCCCATAATCTGATCAAATGTCATGGTCACGGGCACGGGATCGCAAGCGCCTTTTTGACCTACAACCAAATCACTCAGAATCACCAATTTCTCTGTTGGACGCAACCGCTCAAGACGTTTTGTGATCTCAGTATGGCCGTAGTCGGGTCCCAGCGATGCCGTTCCAGTCAGCACGGGTGTGCCATCGCGTTTGGCTGCAGAGATTTCAGCTATCACTGGGTGTCCGCCGAGTAAATCCTGCTCTGAAACGTCCACAAATACGCCGACCTCTTCACCTTCCACCACCATGTTCTGGTAGTGCGCGCTCATACAACCGCGTTCAAACCAAGCATTGCCAAATGTCTGATGCAACAGAGGCACAAACTGGCTGAAATGCGTTGGCCCTTCAATCGGCGCGCCCGAAAAACCCAAGTCCTCTGCCATTTTGTCATCGTGAATCGATAAATGACCTTGGTATTCTTGTGCCTTTAGCATCTGACGCGGGACGCGAAACCCTCCCACTAATTTGGCCATCAAGTGCTCCTGCCCTACCGTGAAATCGGTGTGTTGTTCAGTCTGTTCATTGCGTCTACCGCGGCCTCCAAAGAGGCATCGATGCTTGCGCGAACCTTGTCCAAATTAACACCTTGACTGCTCTTATTTCCTTGTTTGTACCGCGCGTACACACCATGCAAAATGGCCGCACTCTTCCAGTGATTAAAGCTGATATAGTAGTTCAGCATATCGAGACTCAGGCCCGTTATGCGCGCGTAACGCTCGGCCAGTTCACTTCTCAGAGGCAGCCCGCTCACCGCTGTCGGGGCGTGCGGATGTCGCGCGATGTCCTCCGGTGATTCCGGCCAGTTGCGAAGTGCATACCCTAAATCAGCTAGGGGCTCTCCGAGGGTCGCAATTTCCCAGTCGACTA
This sequence comes from uncultured Cellvibrionales bacterium, assembly GCA_913031145.1. Lineage (GTDB taxonomy): Bacteria > Pseudomonadota > Gammaproteobacteria > Pseudomonadales > Porticoccaceae > TMED48. Next base: position 90,475 of record CAJWCO010000002.1, read on the forward strand.
CTGCAGACACCTGCGCATCGCTGCCGATTAAACAATTGTGAAACCCATAATCGCCATGGACTATTCGGGCAACATTCTGTTCTGGTTGCGCGTCAAGAAACGCCTGTTTTAATTCGTGCGCTCTGCCATCGTCGTATGCTGCGGGCTCGATCGACGCCTGCCACGAACGATACCACGTGTTGACTTGCCGGCTGATGTAACCGTCTTTCTTTGCCAAGCTCCCCAAGCCAATCTCATCTGGGTCTAGCGAGTGCAACTGCGCTAACGTGTCAATAAACGAATATGCCAACGTCTGACGCTTATCGCTACCAACATACGCAGCGGTCTGCTCAGCACTGTGTAACGGGCAACCCTCAGAAAACCCCATCAGATAAAAAGCTGCACCGGTGACACTATGGTCACCACAGAATCCCAGTGCCGCGGGAACCGAGAAGCCTGTCGGGTCTAAACACGATATCAGGGCCCACTCCCGCGCCATGTCATGAGCCTTGGGTAGCAGTTTGCCGAGCGGCGGCCGTCGGATAACCGCCTTATGTCCGTGCTGATCATGCAGTAGGTACGTCAGGTTTGAATGGCCTCCTTGTAGTTGAATCCACTCGAATGGGGGCTCCAGCGTGGCAACATTGTCGCGCACCCACGCCTCTACATTGGGAATATCAAAACCTTGTGCTTGCTGTGCTTCCATAACGAATTATCTACTCAAGGGTTAATTTTAAACAGGCTTTTCGAAGCGCGACTCGATCAATCTTCCCAGACCCCACTCGCAACAACGGCTTTTGCCTAAACCAAATTTTTTCAGGTATTTTATAGGTGGCAACATAGCCCTTCATCGCTTCTTTTAAAGCGGCCTCTGAAAGCTGTGTGCCGCCTTGAAGGTGAACGCATGCGCCCACTGTTTCCCCTAGCCGATGGTCGGGAATCGAAAAGACCGCCGCTTCTTTCACTCCCGAAATTAAATGTAATGCCGCATGGACCTCAGCACACGAAATATTTTCCCCTCCGCGAATAATGATGTCCTTTTTCCGATCAACAATACTGATAATATCGTTTTCGTTCATGCGCGCGAGATCGCCCGTATAAAGCCACCCATCCCGCAATGCCAGAGCAGTTTCTTCCGGTTTATTCAGATAACAGCGCATGTTTGACGCACACTTAAAGACGAGCTCCCCGACCTCACCGATCGCTACAGGGAGATTGTCTTCATCAACGATTTTAATCTCTGCAAGGGGTACTTGCAGACGCCCAGCCGCGCCCGGATAAAGCAGAAACTCCTTACCTCGAAGACCAATGCCCATACCGTTAGTTTCGGTCATACCCCAGCCGGTCCCCACTAATGCTTCGGGTACCACTTTGGCCAACAGTGCCACTTGTTCGGGCGGACGGTTCGCGCCTCCTGAATCTAAGTTACGGAGCGAATCAAGGGTCACGCCCTGCAGACTCGCGGCCTCTATCAACTCCATTGACATGGTGGGTACACCTGCAAATCTGGACACCTTTTCCCGGTTAACAATTTCCACGGCCTGTTGAGGATCCCATTTTTTTAACAGAACCAGTTTCATCCCGAGCCAGATTGACAGCAAGATACCCGGATGCGTACCCGACACATGGAAAAAAGGCGTTGTCACCAACGCGCAGGGCTGACAGGCCTGACCCGCGGAATCGGTTAGAGGCTTAGCGCCCCAACCGAGTAAGGCTGATACCTTTAACCCGAACAACCACGTCATAATGGCCGAGATAGCACCACGATGCGTCATCACAACACCCTTGGGTAATCCCGATGAACCCGATGTGTACATAATCGCAAAATCATCATCCGAGTGCAGCGCTACGTCGAGCGGCTGAAGTGGGGCGGCTTGCTCTAGGGGCTCCCAGAACGCCGCTGACTTTTGGCCATCTAGCTCACGCACCACTGCCGTGTCAATGGATAAGATCTCGGTTAATCCCTCAATTTTTTGACTTTGAGTGGCATCACAAAAAACCAACCGTGCCTGACAATCCCGCAAGCCATATTCGAGCTCTTTGACTGTCCACCAGCTATTTAGGCAGACGCAAACGGCGCCAATTGAGGCCAAGGCCATAAATAAAATAGGGTACTCTGGGGCGTTGCGCATCAGCACTGCCACAGGGTCTCCCCGCTTTACACCAAAATTTTGAATTAATCGTTCGGCGACGCGATGTGTTAGCCGATAGTATTCGCGAAACGTATAACGCTCATCTTCATACACTAAAAAATCAGCGTCCCCATGGTGAGAACACAACTCTAAAACGTCACGAAGTGTTTTTGGCGCATTGGCGAACACTTTGTATTCAACGCCGCGGATTAATTGTTTTTCCACCGCAAATCCAGGCTCACTGGAAGCGACCAACTCTGCTGCGTCGTAAAACGCCTGCTTGTTAAAATTAGCGGTCATTTACGATTAAGCCGCCCCATTTGCAGCTGATTCACGGCGCTTTTCCAATTCAACAAGAATTTCTGCATGACGCTTTTTATCCAACTGATAGTACGAAATTGCATAAATAGCGATCAGATACAGCATAAAATACAACGGTCCATTCATCATCAACAAACCATTAATCGTTTCTTCTGAAAGATTACCCGCCTCAGCATTCTGCGGGAAATTGATAAACTCCAAACCAAAACCCGCAAATAAACCGCCAATCCCCTGCGTTGCCTTGATGCCAAAACTACGAATCGAAAACACCACGCCCTCAGACCTATTACCCACCTTAAGTTCGTGATCGTCGGCAATGTCGACGAGTTGCGAGTCAATAAGAATATGCTGTACGGGGAAAATTAAATAACCTAGGAACATCGGTACGACGACCCAATAGATCAGATAAGGCGAATCATTAGCCGGCAACAAATCCAATAAACGCAAAAAATGGGGCAGGCCGCACCCTGTCGCCAAAATCAAAGTGACGGTCATTAATATCGTCTTTTTTTCAAAGCGTACCGCTAAAAAACCCAGTAGTGGCATCGCAATAAACACGCCGGGAATTTTTGTCGCACCAATCCAGAACAAATCCTCTGTGGCAAACTCATAGACGTAAAGATACGCATAATTGGCGACAATAGCGATAATGCCAAGACCCGAATAAATGATTAACAGACTGATGCAGGCAGACAAATATGAGGTATTTTTGAGTAACGCACCCAGTTCCTTGAAATAGCCACTCATCAGGAATTTTTTGGTCACATCTACTGGATGTAAGTGAGGAATTTGATCTATTGTGCCAAAGGCACACAGCAACACCGAAAACGTGATCGTAATCGCGCCGACAGATGCGAGGATGAAATACTGCGGCTCATTCAAAAACCCAACCGCATATTCGGGTGTTGAAGGAAAAACAAAATAGTACGTTGCCGCGGCGAGCACCATTGTCGTCAACATCACCGCAACCGAGTTGTAGCCAAACACGGACGTCCGCTCCAAAGTGTCGTCTGTAAGTTCTGCGCCGAGAGCATCATGCGGAATCAAGTAAAAGGTTTGCGATAAACGCATCAATACGAGAAACACCGTTAGCCAGATAAAATACCCGGTTTCACCGAGATCTTGCATGGGCTGATACAACATGAAAAAACAAATCGCAATCGGCAATGCGGACAAAATCATGAAAGGGTGCCGCCTACCCCAGCGGCTATTTAATCGATCCGACACAAACCCCACCAAGGGGTCTGAAACCGCGTCACAAACACTTGCAATAAGGAAGGCCAACCCGACCATACCAGGTGCAACACCGAGCACCTGATTGTAATAAATAACCGTACACAGTCCTCCAGCGCTTACCGATGCTTCCTGCAACGCACCTACTGCGAACAGTAACTTAGTCCGCAACGGAACCTTGCGCCTGCGACCCGAATCTGCGGCCTTTCCGTTCGACGCGCCGTCGATAGTCACTGTGCTATCGACCCTTAAATTCGGGTTCTCGCTTCTCCATAAAGGCCTTGACTGCACTTTTATGATCTTCAGTTTGAGCACAGTGCACGTGATGTGTTACTTCTAGGTCCATACAGTCGAACACATCGCCTGTTGCATGGGCTCTGTTAATATTTTCTTTTATATACCGATACGCAACGCTGGGTCCGTCTGCTAAACGCCCCGCTATCTCTCGTGTCTTATCGTTTAATTCGTCTGGCTCGACAACCCAATTAGTCAGGCCCAAATCGAGCGCTTCAGCGGCGCTGACGCGGTCCGACAAATAATACAGCTGTCTGGCCTTGGCAGTGCCAACCAGCTGCGCCATAAACAACGTTCCACCGTAGTCACCAGAAAAACCGATTCGGGCAAAAGCCGTCGTCATTATAGCTTTAGACGACATAATTCTTAGATCGCACGCTAACGCAATGGAGAGGCCCGCACCCGCTGCGGCACCGGGAAGAACCGCAATCGTGGGTTTGGGCATTTTGTATAAGCGACCTGCCGTGTTCTGCTGATCGATTCGTTGGCGATGAATGGCTTCATCGACCGTTGCCTTGCGGCCGTTTTCGTTGCGCGCAGCCATTGCCTTAACATCACCGCCTGCACAAAAACCTTTTCCTGCTCCGGTGACCACAATACAGCGCACGTCACTATTTTGCTCTGCACTGCACAACTGCTCAGTAAAAGCCGCCAGCAAATCCGGTGTAAGGGCATTACGCGCTTCTGGCCGGTTCAATGTGATGGTCAAAATGCCACCGTCCAAATTTGCCAAAAGCTGTTCAGTGCCGGTATCGATTACATGTGATGTCATAGTCAGTTCTCGTAATTAAAGGAGCGATATTTTCGGTTCTCGAACAACTTTAGAGAACATTAGGCACGAGTATAAGGGGAGCCGTTGTCAGGCCCTAAACCAACGTTTTTGAAACGCACCCATTTTCCACGAAATTCAAAGTCACACCGCAGACTGTTACTGCGTTCTCGTGACAAGCCAGTTGGTGGCGAGCCGCCGCGGCAAACACCGCATCTGTGTCTCTGACAGCAATATCGATGGCGGACAGCCCCTCGCCGCGTCCATCGGTTGCCAATACAAAGCGTATTTCGCTTTGGTCCAATGCCATTGTTGGGGTCGGCCCGCTCAAATCAAGTTCAAGCCCATAGGCTAGCGCCCAGCGGGAAGCAGTCGCCTGTGGGTCCTGCGATTGAATATTTGCAGCACAAATATCACCAACGGACCGCGCTCGATGTTGCTCCCAATTAGCGCCCGCCCAATGCCAAGCTTCAGGTGGATTCATTTGATCCAGTGATGCAATTGCACCCGGGACATCCTTGGGGTGCAAATGCATGGCACTGGCATGATCCCTTTGGGTCTGCCAGGCAATCCGTATATCGGTCTTAGCCAAACGTGCTTTTTCTTTGTTAAAATCTTTTACCTGAATGATCACCATATAGCCCCCGTCGCCGCCTCGCTTATCCAATAGACGCCCTGCTGTTGTTCCCGCTTGAACGGGGCTCACGATCTCAAGAAAGGTATCGCCGAGGGTCATTACGATATTGTCTAGCCCAAACATACCAATCTTGGGGTCAATATGTGCCTGAGAAATACCCAGCAAATCAAAAAACATAGTTTTAATTGCCGCCAATTCCTTTGCGACTAAAGCGATTTGCCTTAATTTTTTTCCCTTCATTGTCACGCCTCAAATGGGTGAGTTTGTCCGTCAACCAGCACCGTTAGACCTAGATAATGTATTGACCTATCTGGTAGCCTTGTAGGCTTCAAACGACCAGCATGAATTGTTGGTTCGATGCCCCTTTGTTGTCAATGGGCTGACGCTAAACCTTTCCCCCAAAAAACGAAACAGGATGACACCCTATGAATGGCGCCGAAGCCCTAATTAAAACGCTCTATGAAAGTGGAATAGACGTGTGCTTTGCAAATCCTGGTACTTCGGAAATGCAGTTGGTCGCCGCTATCGATCAACAAGAGGGCATGCGCGCCATACTTGGCCTGTTTGAAGGTGTCGTCACAGGCGCAGCAGATGGCTATGGCCGCATGACCGACAAACCGGCTGCAACGCTCTTGCATCTCGGCCCTGGACTGGCCAATGGCTTGGCCAACTTGCACAATGCCAAGCGGGCGCGATCACCCGTGGTTAACATTGTTGGTGATCATGCGGTCGATCACTTGAAATATAACGCGCCTTTGACCTCAGACGTTATAGGTGTTGCCACTCCGATGTCGGATTGGGTGCGCACCTCGACCTCGCCGAGCGATCTCGCAGTCGCGGGCGCTGAGGCCGTCGGTGAGGCATTGCACTATCCCGGTCAGATCGCCACAGTTATTGCGCCGGGTGACCATGCTTGGACGGACGGCGCGCAAGCGGCAAACGTTGCTATTAAACCAGCAATCCCCAAGGTCAGTGATGAGGCGATCCAAACAGCCGCGCAAGCCCTCAAAAAACCTGGAAACTGCGCGTTATTTTTGGGTAGTCGAGCACTCCGCGAGGGCGCGCTTTTTCAAGCTGGCCGTATCGCTGCGGCAACTGGGGCACGCCTGATTTGCGAGACGTTGCCCGCACGATGGCAGCGTGGTGCCGGCCGGGTGCCTGTCGAGCGCCTACCCTACTTCGCTGAGCAGGCGGTAAAACATCTAAAAGGCCTTGAGCAAATCGTTTTTATCGGTGCAAATCCGCCGGTTGCTTTTTTCGCGTACCCTGACAAGCCAGGTTGGCTGTCACCAAAAGATGCCGAACTCGTGCAGTTAGCATCGGCGCGAGTCAATGCAGAGGACGCCTTACGTCGGCTTGCCGACGCACTTGACGCACCCGACAGGCCAACGAACATCCAAAAACGGCAACCGCACTCCTACGAAGAAGGTCCACTAACAACATTGGCAGCTGGCATTATTACTGCCAATCTATTACCAGAAAACGCCATCGTCTCTGACGAGGCAGGTACCAGTGGTGGACCCTTTTACAAATATTGTGGGAGTGGCGCAAAACACGACTGGCTGATACTCACAGGGGGCGCTATTGGACAAGGCTTACCCGCGTCGGCCGGCGCCGCTGTGGCCTGCCCTGATCGAAAAGTGATTGCATTACAAGCGGATGGCTCTGGAATGTACACATTACAAGCGCTCTGGACCATGGCTCGAGAGAACCTCGACGTGACCACCATAATCATGAAAAACAACAGCTACGGTATTTTAAATATCGAATTAGGTCGCGTTGGCGTTAAAGAACCTGGAGCTAAGGCCCTTTCTTTGCTGGATTTGACCAACCCAGAACTCGACTGGGTCGCTCTATCTGAAGGGATGGGTGTTCCTGCAAAACGCGCAGAGACGACCCAGCAATTTTCTGAAGCGCTGCAAGAAGCTATTAATGGTAATGGTCCGCGACTGATCGAAGCCGTACTTAAATAATTTGGCGTAACCACCGTCCCATCCCTGCTCGTCGACAATAAGGATACATGTTTGCGCTTATTACAATCGGAAGATGCGTCGTCAAAGACGCTCACCCGCGGACCTATTGCCTCAACACTTGCGCGATTCTCGTTGCCCTTAACAACCACCCTTTTACTGCATAGTGTGGTGGGCTCTTGGAGTGCCTTTTGGGTCAGTCGTACACTTGGAGCCAACGAACTCGTCGCAGTCATCAATGCGAATATTATTGTCGGATTGCTAATGGCCGTCATTTTTGGGTTTGGTGCGACTGCTGGCATCTTTATTGGACAGGCCATAGGTGCAAATGACTTAGATTCTGCCAAAAAACTCTTTGGCACGGCCATGACATTTGCCATGAGTTCCGGTTTTTTTCTTGCGCTGATCGGCTATTTGGGCGTGCACTCCATCGCCGATCTGTTACACATGCCCCTAGAAGCCCGCGGGGCGTCAATCGCTTACTTTCAAATTTTTTGCCTTTCCTTACCGACCCTGTTCGCCTATGTTTTCGCATCCCAAATTTTGCGTAGTATAGGCGATGCCAGAACGCCCTTTATTTTTTCCAGCCTATGGATTGGTCTAAGTTTTGTTCTCACCCCGTTGTTTCTCACCGGAATCTTTGGACTACCGCAATTTGGGCTGGCGGGCGCAGCTATGGCGTCGTGCATTGCCAATGCGCTTGCCGTCGTCATGATGGCGCTCTACGTGTACCAAAAAGATCATCAAATTGCGTTGCGAGGCGCAGAACTTCGTTATTTACGATTGACCCCAAACATCCTTTTTCGCCTCGCTAAAAAAGCATTACCGACATCTATCGAGTCAATTATTGTTCAAGGTTCTTACTTCGCCCTACTCTTTTTAGTGAATGCACAAGGAACGGCCACAGCAGCAGGCTATGCCGCCAGCGCCCAGCTATGGGGCTATGTTGGGATACCGGTAATAGCGATTCCGGCGTCTATGTCCGCCATGGCTGCGCAAAACATCGGCGCTGGCCAATGGGTGCGCGTCGAAAAAATTATGCTATATGGCTGTGCGCTAACGGTACTAGCGACAACTAGTTTGGCGGTTATCACATGGTCGCTTGGCGATTTACCTTTTTTACTGTTCTTACCAGAGGGAAGTATCGCGCTTCAATCAGCGCTGGAAATCAATAGCATTGCTGTTTGGAGCATACCTTTGTTAGCCATCACTTCTAGCCTATTCGCAATCGTTCGCGCCAATGGGTCCATGCTAGCACCCGCCGTGATCTTTACCGTCACCATGTGGGGGTTGAGAATTCCCTTTGCATATCTGATGGAACCCGTTCTTGGAGCAGCTGCCATCTGGTGGAGTTTCCCCCTCAGTGCGTTTATGTCCGCGCTACTCGCCATTCTCTATTACCGAACAGGAAGCTGGCGATCAGGCTCACTTTTTCCTGCGGAATCCTCAGTCGCACGAGTTCTTCAGTGAAATGTGCAACAAAGCACTGTGAACTCCGCTTTAGCGCACACTCATACCCTGTTTGGCCAATCTGGCTAACGCACTGCACATCGGTAAATAGAGGCGGCATTTTGGGGGGATGTGGTCAAGCGTGAGTCTGATCTGCCCAGTATGGTACTTGAAGCTTCGAGAACACTAATGGCACTATGAGCAATATGACAATGATTAATACACGCCTTGGGCGAGTGCAAGGATTCCGTCAGGGAAATGCGAATATGTTCCTTGGCGTGCGTTATGGCGAACCACCCGTTGGACCCCGACGTTTTCTTCCCGCAACCATGACCGATGGTTGGTCTGGCACCCATGATGCGACCCAATATGGCGATCGAGCCATGCAAAACCCTGGCACCTTGATCGACCGACAACAGGTTGCTGACCAGATGAGCGAAGATTGCTTAAACCTCAACATTGCCGTGCCTGCCGTAGCTCAAACTAGCCCGCCAACGAATACCTATCGGCCGGTTCTACTGTGGATTCATGGCGGAGGTTTTATCGGTGGCTCAGCTAATGAATATGACGCCAGTGTATTGGCGCAACAAGGTAATATGGTGATCGTGACGGTCAATTACCGACTCGGCACACTCGGTCTTTTAGATCTTTCTGCGCATGGCACTCAATACCAAGGGTCTTCATCAAATACCGTGCGCGATCTAGTTCTCGCGCTACAGTGGATTCAAGACAACATTCACGATTATGGCGGTTGCTCAGACAACGTTACCATCGCGGGCGAGTCCTCGGGCGCAACGCTGGTTCTGACCTTATTAGCGACGCCGTCAGCAGACGGTCTATACCACAAAGCCATCGCCAACAGCCCCACTTGCGCGTATATGCGGGCAACAGACCCAACACCAAAATGGGCGGCAAAACTCAATATTGAAAGGTCTGCGTTCGCGGACACATTACTGGCAATGTCCGCACAGGAAATAATCGATCTAGGATGGCGTTACCGCGTTGAAGTCGATGGAACCGTTGTCACACGCACGACCTACGAGGCCATTACCGACCGCGGCGCGAATGGGGTACCGCTTTTGATCGGTTCAAATTTGAACGAAGGCACCCTCTACACCCAAGGGCGCGATGACCCACAAGAGCACTATCCCCACTTGAACGCGTCACTTGTACAGGAAATGCTCTGTGGAGGGGACCCAACCCACTATTTGAAGCGCTTCAAAGAGACCTATCCGCAAGCAACACCGGGGAAGATTCACGAAATGATATGGACGGACATGTTCAGGCGAACGGCCACCACCGCCGCCGCATTAGCGTCGCAGGCAGGCGTGGGTGGATGGTTATATCGGTTTGATCTGCCAGCAAACCTTCCTGGATTTGAGCGCTACGGGGCGACACATTCTTGTGAGATCCCGTTCACCTTTAACACCTTTGATAATCCGTCGACCCAAGCTCATACCTTTCATGACCGCAACAGTCCAAGCGTGCGAGACATTGCTTTAAAGTGGTCGACACTGGTTATTAACTTCTGTAGCCACGGCGTGCCGAGGGCAGACGGCGTTCCCGATTGGCCCCGATATGAATCAGATGGCAGGCGCTGTTTAGTGGTGGGCGATCACTTTGAGGTGGTATCCGATCCAGATCGTCTTCATCGTTCAATGTGGAACGGTTAAACGCCGTAGCCTCAGGTATCTTTGCTGACAAGCGGACTCAAAGGCATCAATCGTCCTAACTACAGTAATAATTCTGGAGACCTTTATGCCCCATGACAATCAGCAAATTCTTATTAATAGTCTGCCCAGTGGGAAATTATCGGCCGATAACTATCGTCCTACGTCGGCCCCTATCCCCGTCATCGGCGACGGCGAAATATTGGTAAAAACCACTGCGTTTTTGCTGTCCGCAGGCTCACGAGCCGGTTTGCAGGGGAGCGCCAGTTACGCGGGTGCGCCCAGCGCAGGGAGGGTAATGAACAGCTCTGGCGTCGGCGAGGTGATCAGCAGTCAATGCCGCGATGTGCCAGTGGGTCGCTACGTCCAGGTCCCAACAGGCTGGCAACAATTTTCCGCCCACAGTGGATATGATGCGACCGTGATTCCCGCAGACCACAACCCCATCGACTATCTTGGGCCCTTGGGTATCAATGGTCTGACTGCATACTTTGGGCTTCTCGATGTCGCCCAAATCCAAGCCGGAGAGAACGTCATGGTATCGGCCGCCGCAGGCTCAGTAGGACACCTGGTGGGGCAAATCGCAACACTTAAAGGTGCCCATGTGGTCGGTATCTGCGGTAGTAACGCAAAAGCGGAACGACTGGTTTCCGAGCTTGGCTTCAGGACTGCTGTTAACTATAAGAGCGGTCACTACAGAGACCAATTAAAAACCGCAACACCGAATGGCGTAGACATCTACTTCGACAACACCGGCGGTATGATCTTAGGTTCTGCTTTATTTCGCATGAATCTTCGTGGACGGATTGCCTGTTGCGGTGTAGTATCTCAATATGACACTGATCGTCCAGAGCCTGCACCCAAAGGAATTCCAGGGCTATTGGTCAACAAGCGACTTACCATGCGCGGATTTCTGGTGTACGACTACGCGCAACGATTCAATGAAGCCCGCAATGAATTACAGGGATGGCTGGCACGCAATGAACTGATCAGTCTCACCGATGAAGTCTATGGGCTAGACAGCGCGCCCGAAGCGTTTGTTGACTTGCTGGGCGGCGGAAATATCGGCACGCGAATAGTTCGGCTCGACCAAGCAACGTAATGGCCGGCATACAGCCGACCGCACACTCTAAAGGCAATAACTGCGCGGCTAACAGTATCAGCATCAACAACGGCATAAACCTTGGATTAGGACGTATTTTTTGCTAAAGCAACGGGCGCTATCAGACTAAGTCCGCTAGATAGTAGCCCTTCGCAAAAAAAATACTTTGCACTAACCATCATTTAATTTCCATATCCCACCTAAGTAAACATTCATCAGCGCTGAAAATAAGCTGATGAATGCCCATATGTTTCTTATATTACTTAGTCTCTTCAAAAAGTTGTACACTATAAATGCAAGTTTTTATTTAAACCCAAATCGATAAACAGATGTTGTGGAGTACGTTTCACCAGGAGCCAAAATTGAGTTAGGAAAGTTTGGTTGATTGGGCGCATCGGGATAGTTTTGAGTTTCAAGGGCGATACCGTAGCGATGTTTTACGATGTTTCCTGCCTTGCCTTTTACCGTGCCGTCCATAAAGTTTCCCGCATAGAATTGAAGCGCCGGCTCTTGCGTTAAAATTTCCATTGTGCGGCCGCTAATAGGATCGTGCATTGTTACCTGATGAACGAGCGATCCGTTTGATTCAGTAAATACCCAATTGTGATCATAGCCAC
>CAJWCO010000003.1 GCA_913031145.1 uncultured Cellvibrionales bacterium
CATGCATGCTCTTGGGCGTCACCCCGAGTCGCTTGGCGACCTCGCCGATCTTGTAACCCCGGTCCGTAACCTGCTTTACTGCCTCGATCTTGAACTCTTCTGGGTAGCGTATACCACTCATATTAAATACCTTCTGTTTGCGTGAATTGTAACGCTATCAGGTATCTACAATACTAGGGGCTTGCCATAGTGTGCTCCAAAAAAAAACCTACATGAACAAAGGTACCACAGTAATTTTGAAGCCGCGATTGTCAGGTAAGATAGTAAGTAAACCTTCGTATTTTTTCACCTACCCTTCGTCATCAATGTTCATCAAAACTCACTCTTATTGGCGTATATCTCGTCGCGCTTAATACCAAGATTGAATGTCGGAGGGGCAGTGATTTTAGGGCGTCAGCTGAAAAAGCACTGCACAGTGTTCAGTCTGACCTAGGTAGCTGTGCATCTGAATCACAATCGGTTGAGTTACTTGACCTTTTTATATCGGTCGAATCGATCCCATCTTCTTCCTGCTGCGGCCTTTCTCCTTACACTTGAAGTTTTTAGTTCTATTTCTAATCTGAGCCACTGAAAACCAGCTCAGCCTGAATAGTTCGTCAACACATATTTTTAAACCCAGCTTGCGGTTGTTTATTGGGTGTGTTGTCTCTATCTTCAGCAATCGATTCAGTAACATCATACTCTGGCATAATGCGTAACATTCCTGATACTTTGGAAAAAAGTTTTTTATTACTATACACTTGCGGTTATAAATATTGGTGTCTTTGTACGATTTCATGACTTTAGTTTGGGATTTTTAAATGGCAAGAATCGCTATCGGCATACCCGTTTTTAACGAAGAAAAATACGTGGCTTCAACATTAGCTACTATTATTCAGCAGCTCGATGATTTTTTGGATATAGAAATTTGGGTGTCCGATAACGGGTCGAGTGATCGTTCGTTCAATGAAATTGAATCTGTTGTAAATTCGTTTTCGCAAGCTAACAACGCGATAAAGCTCGTTAGGCACCCTGTTAACCTCGGGGCAGACTTTAATTTTTGGTACGTATTTGATAATAGTGATTCTGAGTTGTTCTTATGGGTGGGCGCTCATGATCAATTATCGAAAGGATATGTTGCTCATGGTGTCCGCCATATGCTGGCGAATCCAGATACCTCCATGTTCTGCGGTACACATAAAGCTCTAAGTGCCTCAGGTCAGCAATCTGATCACGATGTTAATTATGATTTTAGTCAAAAAAACCCTGCTGAACGTTATTTGCGCTCGATTGCGACACTTGGCAATTGTTATATTTTTCACTCAATATTTCGAAGAACTGCGTTGGACAGTTTTGAGAGACAAAGTGCTCCATCCAGTGACCATATTTTAATAAGCCGATTCTTATGGTTTGGTCGTCTAGAGCTGTCAGCTGACTGTTTTTACAAGCGTCGATATTTCTCGGCCGAAAACCGTAGCAAAAAAACAGCTGCCGGTAACTACGTCCACTCGGCTAACAATGCAGAGTTCTACGAATCGTATTTAAGTGATCTTGAAATACTCGCATCATCACGACTTCCCAAACGAGCGAAGAATGCCTTGATTGCGCAAGCATCAGCGATGTTAGTCAACCGATTTGGAACTCCATTTGTCAGCATGAATTGACCGTGGAATGTAACTCGCCACCTTTTAAAAAAAGGTATTATGCGACTGAACGACTCAGGAGTCAGTGATGGTAAAAAAAGCGGTGATTCTGTATGTCGTCGTAGATAGTTGGACCGTTCTCGGCCTAGTTTAAGAGGTGTCGATAGTTCCATCACTCGTTCGTTGTAGCCATTTCCGGAAGCGCATAAATCAGGTTCCACCACTGACACTCCGGCAGTGTCGCTTGGCTCCTCGATGAGCGCGATCAAACGGATCTGGTCTTTGATGTCAGCCAACGCGGCTGACGCACTGACCACGCATGGAAAGCCTCAAAAGTACGACTGAGCACTATAGCATCGTACATTTAATACCCAAAGTCGCCTTAAAGTATGTAAAACTTGTAAAAAAATTTAAAACAGGCTGCGCATAAAAGAAAGTAGATTTCTTCCAAAGTTCGATGGAGGGCCGGCCTATCAAGCTTGCTACGCATCCCAAATCAGTCTCCCGTTGCGTTTGGCGCGAGTGTGACATAGAACACAAACTGCCCAACCCCAAACTTGTTTTGGAATATTTCTGCTTTGCTACCAAGTATTTTGCTTTTCGCTGTCATACTGTACTGCTTGTGGAGTGTAATAGCTTCTGTACCTTAAAGTAATGAAATCAAACACTCAGCATTTCACTTTATAAGTAGTTTAAAACTTTATTCTTTCTCTAAGTCGTTGATCTGAAAATTTAAGATGGCTCAATACTATTCCCACTCAATCGTCGCTGGCGGTTTGCTAGAAATATCATAAGTAACGCGGGACACGTCTGCTATTTCGTTGATAATTCGCCCCGAGACACGTTCCAGTAACTCATAGGGCAGGTGCGCCCAACGCGCTGTCATAAAATCAATTGTTTCCACAGCCCGAAGTGCAATCACCCAGGCGTAGCGCCGCCCATCCCCAACCACTCCCACCGACTGAACTGGCAAAAATACCGCAAAAGCCTGACTGGTTTTTTGGTACCAGCCAGATGCGTGGAGTTCCTCGATAAAAATTGCATCCGCCTCGCGGAGTACATCGGCATACGCCTCTTTAACGTCGCCAAGAATTCGTACGCCCAATCCGGGTCCAGGAAAGGGATGCCGATAAACCATATCCTTAGGCAAACCTAATTCAACGCCAATCTTGCGCACCTCGTCCTTAAACAGCTCGCGGAGCGGTTCAACTAATTCGAGTGCCATGTCGTCTGGTAGGCCGCCTACATTGTGATGTGATTTGATCACATGGGCTTTACCGGTCTTAGACGCTGCCGACTCGATCACATCGGGGTAAATCGTCCCCTGCGCCAAAAATCGAACATTATCAATTTTATTGGATTCCGCATCAAATACGTCAATAAAGGTATTTCCAATAATTTTGCGCTTTTTCTCGGGATCATCGACGCCACGCAATTGATCAAGAAATTGCTTTTGGGCGTTAACACGAATCACTCTAACACCCATATTCTGGGCGAACATGTCCATCACCATGTTGCCTTCATTTTTACGCAATAGCCCGTTATCGACAAAGACACAGGTGAGTTGATCGCCAATCGCTCGGTGCAACAATGCGGCTACCACGGAGGAATCTACGCCGCCTGAAAGACCCAACAACACATGGCTATCACCCACTTGGGATCTCACGCGGGCAATCTGGTCCTCAATAATTGCCGCTGACGTCCAGCGTGCCTCGCAACAACAGATTTGCCGAACAAAATGTTCGAATATTTTCTCACCTTGCGCCGTGTGGGTGACTTCAGGGTGAAACTGAATACCATAATAACGCCGAGCCTCATCAGCCATACCTGCGATCGGGCATGACGCTGTGGAAAGGGTGTGTTCAAAGCCTTGGGGCATGGACACCACTTTGTCGCCGTGGCTCATCCAAACGTCTAAAGATTTCTCGCCATTTGGGCCTATATGGTCCGCAATGTCGCATAACAATTCAGATTCGCCCTCGACAGTCACCTGAGCATAACCAAACTCGCGAACATCAGACGTCGAAACTTGCCCACCCAATTGCGTCGCCATCGTCTGCATGCCATAACAAATACCTAATAACGGCACACCGACGTCGAATAAGGCATCGGGGGCTCGCGGTGCCGTCGCTCCTTCGGTTACAGATTCAGGCCCACCAGAGAGAATGACTCCGCGCGGGTTGTACTCGCGCAATTCTTCGGCGCTGATATCCCAGGCTCTTATTTCAGAGAACACGCCAATCTCACGAATTCGCCGCGCGATTAATTGCGTATATTGGGACCCAAAGTCCAAAATAAGAATTTTTTCTGCCTGTAAATCGTCCATCACTTTGCCTTAATACTTTATTGCAGAACCTGCCGACCTACATCCTGAAACAAAAAGGGCCGCCCTCGGCAGCCCCTGACCATTCCATTTATAGGCCGCTAACCGCCACTCACCGGATAGTTAGGCGCCTCTTTTGTAATGTGCACATCGTGCACGTGACTTTCGCCAATCCCGGCAGAAGTAACCCGAACAAACTTGGGTTCAGTCCGCATCTGCTCTATAGATTTGCAGCCGGTATAACCCATGGCGGAACGCAAACCACCCGTCATCTGATGAATAATGGTCGTCAACGGCCCTTTATAAGGCACGCGACCTTCAATCCCTTCTGGCACTAACTTTTCTGTTCCAGCATTAGCGTCTTGGAAATAGCGGTCACTAGAACCCTGGATACGTGACATAGCCCCTAAAGAACCCATACCGCGGTAGGACTTATAAGATCGGCCTTGATAAATTTCGATTTGGCCGGGGGCTTCTTCAGTACCCGCCAGCATCGAACCCATCATTACCGAACTCGCACCCGCTGCAATCGCTTTTGCCATGTCCCCAGAAAATCGAATCCCGCCGTCTGCAATCACAGGAATACCTGAGCCCTCAAGGGCCGCAACCGCTTCGGCAATAGCAGAAATTTGGGGTACGCCAATACCGGTAACAATTCTCGTCGTACAAATTGACCCTGGGCCAATTCCCACTTTGACCGCATCAGCCCCCGCATCAGCCAGTGCTTTCGCCCCTTCAGCCGTCGCTACATTGCCACCAATAACCTGTACCTTGGGAAAATATTGCTTGATCCAACGGACTCGATTGAGCACATTCATTGAATGACCATGGGCGGTATCAACCACCAGCACGTCAACATTGGCATTTACCAACGCTGCAATGCGCTCGTCAGCATCTTCGCCTACGCCGACCGAAGCCCCCACGCGAAGACGGCCCTGCTCGTCTTTGCACGACGCAGGAAACTGTTCTGCCTTGTTAATATCGGTAACAGTAATCAAACCTTTTAACTGAAAAGCATCGTTGACGACCAACACTTTTTCAATGCGATGTTCCCTAAAGAGATCGCGTACAACGCTTGCATCGGTCCCTTCTTTCACAGTAATAAGCCGCTCTTTGGGGGTCATCACTGATGTAACAAGGGAATCCATATCAGTGGCAAAACGAACATCTCGGCGAGTCACGATACCAACGAGGTCACCGCCATCAAGAATCGGCACCCCCGAAATGTTATTAGCTTGGGTAAAGGCATGCAGATCTCTAAGCGTTGCGGTCGCTTCGATCGTAAAGGGATTCTTGACTACGCCACTCTCATATTTCTTAACGGCCCAGACTTCACGCGCCTGCTGTTCTATGCTCATGCTCTTGTGAACGATACCAATCCCGCCTTCTTGGGCCATAGCAATGGCAAGCCGCGATTCTGTTACCGTGTCCATCGCTGCCGATAAGAGCGGAATCCGCATACTAATGCTACGCGTTAACTGCGAGTACAGTGACACGTCCTTTGCGGTCACCTCTGAATAGCGAGGCACTAGCAAAACGTCGTCAAAGGTTAAAGCTTCGTTGGCAATACGTAACATATAACGCCGACCTCTCGGTTGAGCGAGCGCATAAAAAGTAGCCTGAAATTATAGGCCATCGACCCTACGGGGGCAAACCATTATTTGACGTCAGCCAGCCCGCGTAATGATCCTTGATGCAGTTATAAACGGCGTGGCGAATGCCTTTTAAAACGCGTATACAGTGCCTTTTTAACTCGGCAGGCTCTATACTGGAGAGATGTCAAAAGTGTCCAACGAACGTCAGGTCCTAAGCGTTAGCCAACTGAACCGCAACGTGAGTTTGCTGCTCGAGAAGCAGCTACCCATGCTCTGGGTAGAGGGCGAGATTTCAAACCTTGCCCGCCCTGCATCGGGGCACTGGTACCTCACTTTAAAAGATAAAAGTGCACAAGTACGCTGCGCTATGTTTCGAAGTTCGCAACAACGGGTCGCATTTACCCCAAGCAACGGCATGCAGGTACTCGTGCGTTGTAAAGTAGGCCTTTATGAGGGTCGCGGCGACTATCAACTGATCATTGAACACATGCAAGAGGCGGGATTCGGTGCACTGCAGCGCCAGTTCGACCAACTCAAACAACGCCTGCACTCAGAGGGACTTTTTGACCCAAATCATAAGCAAGTGTTACCCGCATCCATCAAGCGGATCGGCGTTATTACCTCGCCCAGTGGCGCTGCGATTAAAGACATTCTAGCCGTGCTGGCACGACGTTTCCCAGCTATTGCAGTCTCCATTTATCCCTCGGTTGTACAAGGTGATCAGGCGGCAACGGCGCTAATTAACGCCTTAGAAATAGCCAATCGCGATGCCCGCTGCGATGTGCTCTTACTCAGTCGTGGCGGTGGATCACTTGAGGACCTATGGTGCTTTAATGACGAAGCACTCGCTCGAGCAATCTTTGCCAGCCAACTACCCGTCGTCAGTGCCGTTGGGCACGAAATCGACTTTACCATCGCCGACTTCGTAGCCGATCACCGCGCCGCCACACCTTCAGCTGCCGCTGAATTACTCAGTCCCGACAGCGCCAAGTTATTGAGTCAATTGCAAGGAATGAAAATACAGTTAATTCATGCCATTCGCGGTCGTCTGCGCAATCTGGAGCAACATAATGATTTTTTAAGCCAGCGGTTGCGCCACCCCGGACAGCGTCTAGCTGAGCAAACGCAACATTTAACGCACCTGAGAACACGGTTAATTAATGCAATAACAAGCCAACTGCAACGGCGCAAGATATCCTTGTCCGCGCTCAGTAATCGTCATCAAACACAGCACCCACGATATGTAATTACCATACATCGCGGCACACTCAACCGCGCCCTGACACAGTTATCACGTGCGACCACTCAACATGTGCAACGCAAACGCCAGCGTTTGGTCCAAAATCTTCATTTGCTAGACACCGTAAGCCCGTTAAAAACCCTCGAGCGCGGTTATTCGGTTTTGCGCAACGATGATGGAGCAGTCATTAGATCCATTGCCGAAATTCATGACGGCGAATGTGTAAAAGCGCAGGTTCTCGACGGTGAAATCAGGCTTACAGCAACGGAAAAACGGGCTAACAGCGTCATATCGCCGGGGACTAAGACCCCCCAAGCGACCTAATTTCTGCCTATGCGCCTAGTAACACGTACTCAGGCAGCCATGGTACCTGACTAAGTCGCTTGCGCGCTCAATCGTTGCGCTTGCTGTATTTAACAATCTTTTTAAGTTTGCTCGCTTGCCGCGCGCGCGCGTTGAGCGCTTTCGTTTTATAGGGATTGTTACCCGTTCGATACTCCACGCGAACCGGCGTCCCTTGTAAGCCCAACTCGCGTCGGAATACCTTTTCAAGATAACGGGTGTATTGGGCTGGCACTGCATCGGTCTGGTTACCGTGAATAATGATCACGGGTGGATTACGGCCACCCGCGTGGGCGAAACGCAATTTAACACGCCGTCCATAAACCATAGGCGGTTGATGGTCCTCAACCGCGCCTTCTAAGACTCGGGTCAGTCGCGAAGCGCTCAGCGTGTCAGTAGCGGCTGCATAGGACGCACAGATCGAGTCGTAAAGATGTCCGACGCCGGTGCCATGTAAAGCAGAGATAAAGTGAACTGTCGCAAAGTCGGCAAACTGCAAACGCCGTTTAATCTCCGCCTTAATAGTGTCACGCTGCGTTGGATCCAAACCATCCCATTTGTTAATACCAATAACCAAACCGCGTCCTGCGTCAATCACCGAGCCCATCAAATGTAAATCTTGTTCGACCAATCCCTCTTGTGCGTCCACCATAAGAATGACAACATTGGCGTCTTCTATCGCTTGCAATGTTTTTACAATTGAAAATTTTTCAATCGCTAATTTGATATTCTTACGCTTGCGCACACCCGCGGTGTCGATCAACGTAAAGCGCTGACCGCGTCGTTCATAATCAATATAAACGCTATCTCGCGTGGTACCGGGCTCATCGAAAACGACGACTCGATCTTCACCGAGTAACCGATTGACAAGCGTTGACTTACCCACGTTGGGTCGACCTACCACACCGATTTTAATCCCGCCCGCGGTATCTTGCGATTCTGTAACGAGGGGCGGATAAGGCTCAAGAACCGCTTCCATCATCGACTTCACGCCACGACCATGGGTTGCGGTTGTCGCAAACATCCCAGAAAATCCAAGTTGATAAAAGTCCGCAAGCGCAGCAGCAGGATCAAGACCGTCTATTTTATTTGCTACAAGATAGACTCGGCGATTTTTGCGTCTTAACTTTTCGGCAATCAGGTAATCTGCAGAGGTAAGACCCGAACGGCAGTCAACAATAAACAACACCACGTCTGCCTCATCCATTGCCAGCAAAGACTGTTCTGCCATTTCAGCGTCAATACCTGCTTCCTCGCCGCTAATCCCCCCCGTGTCAATCACCATAAAACGGCGATCAAGTATCTCGCCATCGCCATATTTGCGATCACGAGTCAGCCCCGCGTAGTTGGCCACCAGCGCGTCGCGACTTCGAGTTAGTCGATTGAAGAGGGTAGATTTGCCCACATTCGGTTTGCCGACAAGGGCAATAATAGGAACCATAAGAACGATAAACCGCAGTCGATACCCGCAGTAGTCTACTCTAATTACTCAGGGTTAGCGCGTCTCAATACGATATGCACTCACGGTGCCTTTAACACTTTGCACAATCAAATATTCGCCCCGACGTAACATGGAAGATTGAACACCGCCACCGCTGACTTTGGTGCGCCCCACGAAACGACCATCAAGCGCATCTAAGAGATGCAAATAACCGTCAGCATCGGCTACTGCTACCGCGCCGCCGATTACCGTAGGCGACGTTAGGCGGCGTAAAAAAAGACTATCATTTTCCCAAGCAGGACGTCCGCTTCCCGCCTGAAATGCGCGCACAGTGTCGTCAGATTCAGTCACGTAGACTTGATCTTGACCGTGGGCAGGTGTGCGGTGTGATGAGCTATCACCCAGCCAAAGGCTGCGGCCCGTCCCTCGAGTAATCGCTCCCACACGGCCTTGATAACTGACCGCATACAACACATCACCCACCAGTAGCGGATCGCCATCAATATCCACCATACGCTCCAACTCCGTCCGCCCCTTCGGCAGCGCAAGACGTGACTCCCAGATGATCGAGCCATTTTCCGGATTAAACGAAATAAGTTTGCCCGAATCAAAACCCGCCAAAACCATAGTGTCTGTCACCAAAGCACTGCTGGTTCCACGTACCGACAAAATAGGTGCGTCGCCGTCATGCCGCCAACGCTCTTCACCACTTGTTGCATCCAACGCATAAATCTTATCGTCAATCGTTCGTACCACCACGACATCGCCATTGCTTTGCGGACTCGCTAATATTTCAGTACCGATCTGATGAAACCACTGTCGACTCCCATCGTCTGCATTCAACGCGTAAACTTCACCCTCTGCAGTCCCGACGATCACAGATCCGCCACCGAAACCAACGCCGCCAGACAGCTCACTACCAATGTCATAACGCCACAACACCGAACCATCAGCTACGGCCAATGCATTCACCTGCCCGTCGTGACTGGCTGCAAAAACTACGGTATCACTGGCACTAGGGCGGAGTGTTTGCCAAAACTTGTTAGCCGAGCCGTCGAGCGAGGTGGACCAAACACGCTCGACCCGAATCTCTTCCTCAAACGTGGTCAGTTCCGCGGGCTGAATCTCACTGTCGTCATCACTGCCCAACCAACTACAGCCGGACACCAAACCCACCATCAAAAGACCCTTTAATGCGCGTACGAGCCCCGTCATGGTTGTACCTGCATAACGTCGGCACCCGTTTCTACGCTGGGTTCAAGCGCCTTTTCCGGCACAGAGCGTCCGGCTGCCGTCACTTGTGCGAGCTTCATTTGGAGAACAGTCGCAATGACATTATCACCGGAATCGTCAGCCTCCAGCGCTTCTTGATAGGCCGTATAGGCGGCAGGAGCGTTACCTTTGAGTTGATAAAAATCGCCCCTCGCTTCAGCAAACATGGACTGATAGGAGCCCGAATCAACCGCCTGCAAGACCGCTAGCGCTTCATCCAAATTACCCCGAGCAGCCTCCACACGCGCCAGACGTAATCGTATGAAACGTTCTTCAGCAATTCCTAAACGCTTATCAAGCAACCCTGCCAGCTCAACCGCTGCGGTATCCAAATCGCCCTGCTCAACCGCTACGCGAGCCTTAGCCAGCACACTGAACTGCCCGTATCCGGAGTCCACGTAGTCAGTTTTGATCTGATCTGCAGCCTCTACTACTTGCTGAGCTAACGCTTCGTCCATCGACGAACCGACAGGATGCTCATCTAACAATGCCAGCATCGCAATATACTTTTCAGAGGCTGCTGCAGATGCCTCCACCTGCTGTTGATCCACATAGGTCCAACCAAAGTAACTAAGACCGACGACAGCCAGAGCCGCCAAGACTTGCTTACCGTAATCAGACCACCAACTCTTCAACGCTTCGATTCGCTCTTCTTCTGTTAAATGCTCGGCCACAGGGACTCCTCAGTCAGATAAAAACATTCGTTATGAATTCAACTAATCGATCGAAATCGACTGTGTCTTGATCGCGATCTTCGCGTAAATATTTCACTTGCAGTTGGCTTTTGGCACACTCGGCCTCTCCCAGTATCAGCGCTATCTTCGCACCGCTCTTATGCGCTTTTTTTAACTGTGCTTTGAAGCCACCCACGCCGCAGTGTTGTTCAAGGCGTATACCACTGACAGACGATCGCAATGCTTCTGCCAGCGCACTGGCTTTCGCCGCCACATTCCCAACTGCCACCATGTAGATATCAACCGAACGGCCTACCCTATCGGGGACGACATCGAGCGCGTCAAGCAGCAACAATATCCTTTCTAAGCCAAGAGCAAAGCCCGCAGCAACACAAGGCTTGCCACCAATCTGCTCGACGAGTCCGTCATAACGTCCGCCTGCGCAAACTGTGCCCTGCGCACCCAGAGAATCTGTGACCCATTCAAAGACCGTCTTACCGTAGTAGTCTAAACCGCGCACAAGACGAGGATTGATCTCATACCGTACCTCCGCAGCATCGAGCAGAGCGCAGAATTGCTTAAAATGCTCTCGCGACGCCGGATCGATAAAATCCGGTAACTGTGGCGCATCCACAAGCACCGCTTGGGTATCTGGGCTTTTGCTGTCAAGAATTCGCAGCGGATTTGTCTGCAGCCGACGCTGACTATCTGCATCGAGGCGTTCACGATGCTCGCCAAGGTACTCAACCAGCGCGACGCGATAGCGCGTGCGATCTACCGCCTCGCCAATCGAGTTAATCTGTAACGTCAGCGCGTCTTCAATGCCAAGTTGACGCCATAGGCGCGCTGTCAAAATTAGTAATTCTGCATCGATATCTGGGCCCTCAAATCCAAACGCCTCGACCCCTACCTGATGAAACTGACGCAATCGACCTTTTTGAGGTCGCTCATGCCGAAACATAGGGCCTTGATACCACAGACGTTGTGTTTGGTTATACAACAGGCCTTGCTGAATACAGGCTCGCACGCATCCGGCAGTCCCTTCCGGACGTAGGCTGAGGCTATCGCCGTTACGATCCTCAAAAGTGTACATCTCTTTCTCAACGATATCTGTCACATCGCCAATGGAGCGCTTAAAGAGTTCAGTCTGTTCAACAATGGGAAAGCGAATCTCTCGATACGCATAAGTCGCCAGCACCTGCGAAACGGTCTTCTCAAGGTATTGCCACACCGCCGCGTCTTCCGGCAACGTATCGCTCATCCCTCTAATCGACTGAAGCTTCATCTAAATACCCCAGCAGCACAAATAGGTCTTAAAATAACTCATGCAGTTTTTGTCGAGAAATCCGTCCGTTTTCATTACAAAAGCCTAGAGGTTATACCTTGAGAATAATATTGCTGGCATCAATCGCCATTTGTCGTTGTTTGGCGGCTGCCTTGGCGCGGATTTCTCGCTCTAGTTGGTCGACCAAGTTTTCTTGTCCCAGTTTATGATCGGGTTGGCCATCGATATACACGAGATTTGCAGGAGACCCCCCTGTCAAACCAAAGTCAGATTCCTTTGCCTCTCCTGGCCCATTGACAATACAGCCAATAATTGAAACGTCCATCGGAACCGTAATGTCTTCCAACCGCGCTTCCAATTGATTGACGGTCTTGATCACATCGAAATTTTGCCGAGAACAGCTAGGACACGCAATAAAGTGTATACCTTTACTGCGAAGTCTCAGGCTGCGCAATAAATCCCATGCAACGCGCACTTCTTCGGCGGGATCCGCGGCCAACGAGATACGCACAGTATCACCGATACCATCCAATAACAGAGCTCCCAAACCGACCGCAGATTTGACGGTGCCAGAGCGCAAACCGCCTGCCTCGGTAATCCCCAAATGTAGCGGTTGTTCTATTTTTAGTGCGAGGGAACGGTATGCCTCGACCGCCATGAAAATATCCGACGCTTTGACGCTCACTTTAAAATTTTGAAAATCGTATTTATCCAACAGGTCGACATTTCGCATAGCAGACTCCACCATAGCCGCCGCTGTCGGTTCGCTGTATTTGCGTAAAAGGTCTTTGCCCAGAGAGCCTGCATTCACCCCAATACGGATCGGAATCTGCAGATCGCGAGCTTTGGCTATCACCTCCCGCAGCCGATCTTTACGGGTGATGTTCCCGGGATTAATCCGTAAACAATCGACCCCTAAATCAGCGACGCGGAGCGCTATCGTGTGGTCAAAGTGGATATCTGCCACAAGCGGCAGACTCACCCGCTTACGTATTTCACCAAACGCCTCCGCCTCCGCGAGCGATGGCACAGACACGCGCACTATATCGGCGCCCGCTTTCTGAATAGCCTCGATCTGCGCGACTGTTGCATCCACATCAGAGGTGCTGGTATTGGTCATACTCTGAACTGAAATAGGCGCATCGCCCCCAATGGCTACATCGCCTACCATGATCTGACGCGACTTACGCCGCACAATGGGGGTTTCACTAAACATTTCTTCCCTCAAGGATCTCTCTGTGACAGCCGGCCCAGCCGATCTCCGAGATCCTCTTTATCGCCACTATCACGCCTCAATCATCTTGATCACTTGTTGCTTCTCTAAACGTCGCTTGTACCGAGCCTGACGGCGTGTCTTATCGTTGACTTCACCTGCAAGTTGCCCGCATGCCGCCGCGATATCGTCCCCTCGGGTCGTGCGCACAGTCACAGTGTAACCCTCATCATGAAGAATGTCCCTAAAACGGTTTAATGCCGTATTCGTAACACGTTTAAAGTCAGCTCCGGGGAAAGGATTAAAGGGAATGAGGTTAATTTTACAGGGCAATTCACGCAACAATTCAGCCAACTCACGCGCGTGTTCGCTACGGTCGTTGACACGATCCATCAGCGTATATTCAACAGTAACTTTGCGCCGATTATCCGGCATCTTGTCTAAATACCTGCGCGCACTGTCAATAAATTCTCGCAAGGGGTACTTTCGATTAATGGGCACTAACTGATTTCGAAGCGCATCGTTAGGCGCATGCAAAGAGATCGCTAGCGACACGTCTGAAACATCACCGAGTTTATCCAGCGCAGGAACAACCCCCGCGGTACTCAGCGTGACCCGCCGTTTCGACAACCCATAAGCGTTGTCGTCGAGCATCAGGTTCATGGCATCGACGACATGGTCAAAATTCATCAACGGCTCGCCCATTCCCATCATGACCACATTAGTTACGCGTCGCGGAGCTCCAGGAACGAACTGACCAAATGAATTTGCGGCAATCCACACCTGACCGATAATTTCGGCGGTCGTTAGATCACGGTTGAAGCCTTGTTTACCCGTCGCGCAGAAAGCGCAATCCAAAGCACAGCCAATCTGCGACGATACACATAAGGTCCCGCGATCGCGTTCGGGAATATAGACCATCTCAATGCAACTGCCACCCTCCACGCGGATCAACCACTTACGCGTGCCATCCACTGAATCCTGACAGCTCACCACCTCAGGTAGACGAACTTCACCAATGGTGGCCAAACGCGTACGCAATGGCTTGGACAGATTAGACATGTCGTCCAGATCGCAGGTTCCCATCTGATGGATCCATTTGAGAATCTGTGTACCGCGAAAGCGCTTTTCGCCCAATTCTTCGAACAGATCGCCCAAACGCGAGCCAGACAATCCCAACAGATTGACTTTCGCCACCTGCCCAGTCTCTAAGCTGACCGTTGACTCATCAGACATAGACCGCCACTGTCTCTGTTGTTAACGAATGCATATCTCGTCGTCGTTAAAAAAATAAGCAATTTCTCGAGTTGCCGACGTGGGTGAATCAGAACCATGCACCGCATTGGCGTCGATCGACTCTGCAAAATCTGCCCTAATCGTGCCCGGCGCTGCGTCTTGAGGATTTGTAGCACCCATCAAATCGCGATTGGTAATAATAGCATTTTCTCCAGCTAAAACCTGCACAGTCACAGGCCCCGAGGTCATAAAGGTAACCAAGTCTTTGAAAAAGGGCCGTTCCTTGTGTTCAGCATAAAAACCCTCCGCTTGCGCTGTGCTCAAACGCAGCAGTTTACATGCCACAATTTGCAGCCCGGCGGCTTCGAAGCGGCCTAAAATCTGACCAATGGCGTTTTTCGCCACCGCATCGGGTTTAATAATCGAAAGGGTTTGTTCAGTCGCCATGCCATAATCTCCTGTATCGGTCGCACGGGGGGCGTGCTCTCAGCAATTTATTGGGGGTTTCGAAAGTCGCGGAGTTTACCGATCTATCGCCCTCCCCACAACCGCTTTGTGGCGCTTGAGTCAATACCCATCTGTGCGCCCATAATGCCTGCTCTGAAGGGCCGCATTAATCGGGACGATGACGCAAAGCCAGCTGAAAAACCACGTCTGGTGAAGTGCCAACATCAATATCTTCGATGACGGCAACGTCCACTGCGAACCCCCTCGACAAATGGATTGTGCCGCCCATAATCACCGCCGTCGCGTGTCCCAGAGCACGGATATTGTTACTGCGATACACAGCCGTGCGCGCATTCAACTGCAGCTTAAACTCGAGGCGGTCACTGTATCGCCACGCGACGCCGTAAGCAGCGGCGCCAAGCAGATTATTACGCTGTTCCGGCAACAGCCCCCCCGCACTTTCAATCGCCACTGCAGCCAGGGATAGATGATGCGAAACGTTGCCAAAAAGCGGTTTTGATGCCGCTCCCCACAAAGACACATCATAGGTTCCAGAACCGGTCAGCTTGTCGGCATCACCGGTGGGTAACTTCAACTTAATACCCCCACGAACACCACTTCCCCAATGACTCGACCCAGCGTGTAAAAAGGACAATGAGAGATCGCCCAGACCTGCCTGCGGTCGTTCAAGTGCGATTAAAGTCGCACCATCATGCACGTAATCGATCGCGAACGCGTCTCTTTCTGAACGTGCTCTTGGTCCAGCCGGAAATCCCAAAGCGTCGTGAAATTGATCGATAAAACCGTCTAGCGAACCGCGACTGTGCCGCACATGAGGCACTTCTACGACTAAGTTCCAGTCATCATGCAACGCATATTCGACAATCGCGGTATGACGTTGAGTTTCTACATCAATAAGCAATCGATGGGCATCTTCGTCAGCACCCTGAATATGCACCGTATTGCCGACCTCACTGCTCCACTGCCACTGCCATTCGCCGTCATTGAGCACGGTCGCATCGGTAATGCGAGGTACTCCGTAGTGCATCGTTAGCGCGCCCATATCGGCATAGGGTATCGGCTGATAGGTCGATGCCCCGACGGGACCACACATCAGTAGTGTCAGCAAGACCGCGGTGAACTGTCGAGTTGCCATGCATTAACCCTTCATAAAGACATCGAACTCTAAGTTCCTTAAAGAAAAATGCAAGACCTAGAGCTGCGCAAGCGAATAGACTAGCACCTGAACGCGAATAGATCGAGAGAGACCAAAAAAGCCGTGGCGCGTCCGACAATTTGGTCTTCTGGCTCTCAACACTGACGTTGGCTCCGTAAATCCGCATTCACGGCGCGAACTCACTCAGCGATATTGATACCATCTTCGATAAGTACTTTAAGCAGAGACGGTTAGTGATCTTCCGTTCGCTCACGGATCTCGCTAAACTACGTCTAGGCCAGATTTTTTTGGCGCCATCTATCAACGGATTTTCGATGTCTGATTTCTCATCTATTCTTTCGCACGCCCTGTTTCGTAAAGGGGGTGAACGTAACTTAGAACAATGGATCCGCGAGCCGCTCCCACGTGCCGAATTTTTAGAAACCCCCAACCATCGATTTTTGGCGACAATGACACAATGCGTCTTTCAAGCAGGTTTTGTATGGCGGGTGATACGCAATAAGTGGCCCGACTTTGAAACGGTCTTTTTTGGCTTTGAGCCCTACGTCATATCACTACTGAGCCCCGACCAATTAGATGTGATCGCCTGCGATGTGCGTATAGTCCGCAACCGCCAAAAGGTCATGAGTGTGCCACAAAACGCCGCTTACATTCTGGATATGACGGCTGAGTACGGCAGTTTTGCAACTTTTATTGATCAATGGCCAGACGACGATTTTATTGGACTTTGCCAACATCTAAAAAAACATGGGTGCCGACTCGGAGGCCGCAGTGGCCCCCGCATGTTACGCTATTTAGGTAAAGACAGCTTTAACCTCAGCAGTGACGTGATCACGTGCCTAAAAGCGAGCGGTCTTGAGATAGCAGACAATCCAACCAGTAAATCAGACCTCATGAAAATACAGGCGCGCTTTAACCAATGGCGGTCTCAAACAGGCTATTCACTGACGCGTTTAAGCCGCATTTGCGCCTGTGCCAGCGGTGAAAATTTTCCCGACCCACATACGTAGTGAAAGCAACCCGTCGACGGCACACTCGCTCGAATCGTTGTGAGTGAACCGTGAAAAATCACCCACTGATAGCGGCTAACCACCATTTTTCGGTCAGCGTCACCGCATCCCCATACAAATGCGGCTTGTGGTAAATGATTGGAGGAAGACCACCTTAGGTTGTCAAAAACGCCAACTCCGCTAAACTAGCGTATGGTGGATTGCCATAAATAGTGTGTCTTTCATCACAGCGTACGTGCCTTGCCCTCGCTACTTGGAATTAAAGCCTATGGCCTTGTCAGTTGATAGCGCGTTATCCAAAGCGCTAAAACACGAAAAAAAATTTGAGTGGCAATCTGCTGCGGCAATTTATAGAGCAATCCTGGATGACTTCCCCAACAATACAAGTGCCATCAAAGGCTACAACCGAGCTCTAGATCGCGTCAACAAGCCACCATCGGTTCTCAGCGAACCCCCGCAAGAAGAAACAAACGCGCTCCTTCACCTTTACACCGCGGGCCAATTTGAGCGTGCCCTGTCCTCAGCGCAACGTCTGCTGAAGGCATTTCCGCGATCATTTTCGCTACTCAATTTTATGGGTGCGCTTTACCTTCAAAAAAGGATTTTGCATCGGCATTAGATCTTTTCAAAAATATCGTTAGCCTCAATCCCCAGTATCCCGAAGCACACAACAACATGGGCATTGCTTGGGCGGGTATAGGCAACGTAGAGGCCGCACTCGACTGTTATCAAACGGCTGTCCATCTGAAACCAGATTATTGCGATGCCCATTATAATCTAGGCAATGCGCTGTCCGAACTGGATCAGTTTCAACAGGCGATAAATGCCTACAAACAGGGGCTCGCTCATAATTTTGAGCACGTCGAAACGCATTACAATCTAGGCAATGCCCTTGCGCGGTCAGGCGACTTTAGCGAGGCTATCATCTATTACCAGCACGCCATTACACGAGCGCCCGATTATGTCGACGCTTACAACAATATGGGTCGCGTCAAAGCCGAAGTCGGAGATCAAACAGGTGCCACAGATTGTTACCTTCAAGCACTTCGCTTGAACCCAGATTGTGCAGACGCTTACAACAATATGGGCCTTACCCTGGCGGATCAAGACCAATTACAGTCCGCCATTAACCTCTATCGAAAAGCGCTCGCAATTCAGCCGGATACGCCCGACGTGCTTTATAATTTGGGCGTAACTCTAAATAAAGTCGGCGATCTTAAAGCCGCTTTTGATCACTTTAGGAGGGGGGTCAAGGTCCAACCCGAAAATGCGAGTATCCATTCCCAAAAATTATATCAGCAAGCGCTTATGTGTGACTGGCCCGGCATCGCCGAAGACCAGCAAGCACTAATGTCGTTGGGTCTTCGAGACAGTGAAGTTGAACCCTTTATTTTACTATCTCTCGAAGACGCGCCCGAGCGCCATCGTTTGCGTGCGGCAACGTATGCGCAAAAAAAGTTTTCTCAAAATCCGTTAATTGATGCACCTAGGCCGTCGAAAAAGCCTGAGCGTTTGCGTATTGGCTACTTTTCAGCAGATTTTCACGAGCACCCAGTCGCCTACTTAATGGCGAAAATACTCGAGTTACATGATCGTGACCAATTCGCGATTTATGCTTATTCTTTTGGTGCTAATAAAGCTGATGCGATGCGGTCTCGACTCATCGAAGCCGTCGATACATTTGCAGACGTTCGCGCAATGACCGACAAAGAGGTTGCCTTACTCGCCCGAAGCGACGAAATTGATATCGCCATAGATTTAACAGGTTATACGCAAAATAACCGCACTGGCATTTTTGCCTGTCGCGCGGCGGCCATACAAATCAATTTCTTAGGTTATCCCGGCACAATGGGCGCTGACTTTATGGACTACATAATTGCGGATAAGAATCTGATTCCCGATAGACTTCGTCACCACTATTCAGAAAATATTCTCTGTATGCCCCATGCTTATATGCCTACAGACAATACGCGCAAGATTTCTAGCCGTGCATTGACCCGCGCCGACATGGGTCTTCCAGAGGATGCTTTCGTTTTTTGTTGTTTTAACGATAGCTACAAAATTAAAGAAATGGAGTTTGGCATCTGGATGCGTTTGCTAAGGCAAATTAGCGGCAGTGTTCTTTGGCTTCGAAAAGCTAATCACTGGTTTGAAGCTAATTTGATTGCAGAGGCCGAAAAAAGACATATTGATCCTGCGCGCCTCATTTTTGCAGACAGAATACCCATGGACGAGCACTTAGCGCGACACACGCTGGCGGATCTCTTTCTTGACACATTTGCGTTTAATGCACACACCACAGCGACTGAGGCTTTATGGGCGGGACTGCCCTTAGTAACGAAAGTTGGGCAAGGCTTTGCTACGCGCGTTGCAGCGAGTTTGTTGAGTGCTGTTGGTTTGCCTGAATTGATTACAGAAAAGGCGGACGATTACGAGGCGCTGATACTCGCGTTGGCGACAGACCCGCTTCGTTTGGCGGCCATACGTCAAAAGTTTGCGGCGAATCGTCTCTCTGCGCCGTTGTTCGACACAGAACTATTTACCCGACACCTTGAAAATGGGTACCAGCAGGCTTATCAGAATTACTTTGAGGGACAACCCACAGAGAACATTACGGTGGGCGCCAAGACGTTATAGTTGACAATACCCTGCGGCTCGTCAATTCCGCTAAAATCGCGCGTTTCAATACTGACTACAGGGGGAGGCTGGCGCCACTTTTTTATGATTCTCTCAACTTAATGTGTCACCAAAATCAGCATCCTTGACGCAAAAACGCGTCTCCACATTTGGATGCTACGGCTTTTAAAGGCTGACGTTATAATCAACGTTCTTTCATAAAGAACCGGTGCACGACGATCAATTTGTTATCGATCAAAAAACTCGGTGTTTCTGCAAATGAGTTCATCTTAGACTATCCTTCATGCAGAGTTCGGCTTGGAAAGCTTGGTTTGCAGGCATTGCTGAGTGCCAGAGAGATTTGCAGATGCAATGCCGAGTCGAGTGAAGTAGGCTCTTGGGAGCGCGTCGCGGCTTAACCCTGACATGACCTAGAAAACAAGGATGTCAATGAACGTCGTGTTCACGTGGGCACGTTGGTAGCAAGGATCAAAGCGTTGCGTGTGTGGGCGATCTTAGTTATCGCTTTGTTGCTCGCTAACAGAGAATAGGCACTTTGTGTTCGAGGCAAACCCAACCATTACGTGAACGTGCTTCATATTGAGTCGCGATTAGCCGCGCCCGATTAGACGATAAATTCAATTAAAATGGACTCACAGTCAAGGATGACATGTATGAAAAGAATGATCTATACAGCCCTATTTATGTCTTTCGCAGCAGCTCGTGTTGCTGCGGGTATAGGGTCGCACATCGCTGATGCGAGTGTTCATAAAGGTTCGCATGGTTATGCCAGAGAAAGTGCCAAATCCGAATTTGTCGAAGGGATCGTGTTGCGAGCCGGTGAATTCCGCGAGCACGACCGTGGCGTAGACGCAGCGCATTGGACTAAAGGGAGCGTGCAGCTAATCAAGTCGGCAGACGGTATCACCTTCCTACAACTGGGAGGCGATTTTAATGCCGGAGAAGCGCCCGATTTGTATGTTTACGCATCCGCTGCCCTCCGCGTCGACCACACGGACGCATTCGAACTTGAAAAGCAAATGGAATTGGGGAGGTTACAGAACACCAGAAACGCAAGTTTTTATCCAATACCGCCAGGTAAAGTGGTCAACTCGGTGACTATTTGGTGCAAACGATTGCGTGTTTTTATGGGTTCAGCGGATCTTATATAATCGTGCAAATTCATCTATACACAGATTTTAATGGCGTTTTAACGTACCTGAATTGACATAGATGATGCGATTTTCAAACGGATGGCACATCAAAGAGCAGGTAAGCGATTAATCGCGTTCATCCATCCAAGCCATCTGAATGGCTTCGAGAATCTTTTCGCCACACCGTTCAGGATCGTCTTCAAAGTTATCCAATGCAATAATCCACGCCCGTAACTCGACGAAGTTGACATATTGCGGGTCAACATCCGGATGAGCCTCGCAAAGCTCAATGGCGATGTCAGTAATATCGCTCCAGTGCATGTCTTCTTTACTCCAATCAGTGGCGTTCAGACACCATATTAATCGTGTACTTAGGAATTTCTACAACGAGATCTTTTTCGTCCATAACCACCTGACAACTCAAGCGCGAGTCTGGGTCCACACCCCACGCTTTGTCGAGATAATCGTCTTCAAATTCATCGGCCTCTGGGAGATCCGCGTATCCCTCGCGAATATGCACATGACACGTCGTACATGCACAAGACATTTCACAGGCATGTTCAATGTCGATACCATTGCGCAGTGCTGCTTCGCACAACGATTCTCCCTTCTGTGCGTCGACAACTGCGCCCTCGGGGCATATTTCTGGATGCGGTAAAAATACAATGCGCGGCATGTTTAATCCTGATCTATTTCGTCGAGTGTGTGCCCGGCAAGGGCGGATTTAATGTTGCTATCCATGCGTTTAGCGGCAAATCCTTCACTGGCTTTGCTTAGCGCTTTTACTTGTTGCGCCAAGGTGTTGTGATCACTGCAGTGTCCGCGAAGCTCCACCAGTTCTGCGACGGCCATTCGCAAACACTGTGCCTCACTCAACTCGAGTAGATGTTGATCATGGTCGAGCGCCGCACTGAGGTCTTCCGCTAAACGATCGGCCTCTACCTGTTGCTCACGCAATGCACGAGCTGCCATATCGTCACGTGCATGACTGAATGAATCTTTTAACATTTGTGTAATCTCATTCTCGCCCAACCCATAAGAGGGCTTTACCTCGATACGCGACTCTACTTTGCTCACCACCTCCCGCGCACTCACACTAAGAAGTCCATCAGCATCGACTTGGTAAGTTACACGAATCTTTGCTCCGCCAGCTACCATAGGCGGTATGTCGCGCAATTCAAACCGCGCCAGTGAACGACAATCGCCCGCTAGCTCCCGCTCTCCCTGCAGCACATGAATCGCCATCACAGTCTGTCCATTTTTGAACGTCGTAAATTCTTGAGCTTTCGACACAGGAATTGTGGTGTTTCGATGGATAATTTTTTCAATCAACCCACCCATCGTCTCTATACCGAGCGATAGTGGAATAACGTCCAGTAGCAAACGCTCTTTGCCCGATTGATTGCCGATCAACACTTCAGCCTGCAGAGCAGCACCAAACGCTACCACAGAATCGGGATCTAAATCGACGCGCGCAGCTCGCCCAAAGAATTCACTAACACGAGTATTTACCAACGGCGTTCGCGTTGACCCGCCAACTAAAACTATATCGTTAACCGATTGAATGTCGACTCGGGCGTCACGCAAAGCGCGTTTGCATGCACGTAACGTTTGCTCGATCATCGGCTCAATCAAAAGGGCTAACTGCTCTCGAGTCAATTGCCCTTGCCAATCCTCAACGTTTATCAACGTGCTTTCGGACGTCGTTAGTGATTCTTTGGCCGCTCGTGCGCTTACCAGCAATTGACGTTGCTGCGCGGGATCAATGACGAGGTCAAGGCCCATCTGCTCACCAATCCAGTCGGCAATGGCCCGATCAAAATCATCGCCCCCAAGTGCCGAGTCTCCACCCGTTGCAAGGACTTGAAAAACGCCCTTTGTTAGCTTCAAGACCGAAATATCGAAGGTCCCTCCACCCAAATCGTATACCGCAATAATGCCTTCGTCCGCGCGATCCAGTCCGTAAGCAATAGCGGCTGCTGTAGGTTCATTCAGCAAACGTAAAACCTTTATTCCGGCCAATGTTGCAGCGTCTTTTGTAGCTTGGCGTTGCGCATCATCGAAGTAGGCTGGAACGGTAATGACCGCGCCATCGAGCATGACGCCTAGAGCTTTTTCTGCGCGCTCTGACAGGGTGCGTAAGATTTCCGCAGACACTTGTATCGGACTCACAGCGCCTTGGCAGGTACGAAACTTCGGCATTCCGCCGTCATCATGATCAAAATCATAGGGCAGTCGTGCGCCTAAGGAATGAATATCAGCCATACCCCGCCCCAACAAGCGCTTCGCAGAACTTAACGTATTCAGCGGGTCACTCACAGCCAAATGACTCGCTAAGGCACCCACCAGACGGCTGCCGTCTTTTCCGTAGTGCACCACCGATGGCAACATCGCCCTTCCATCTTCGTCGAGCAGGACTTCTGCGCTACCGCTGCGAACCAGCGCCACAAGCGAGTTGGTCGTACCTAGATCAATACCCACAGCTTGTTTCCGCTGATGCGGCTGCGGCGATGCTCCGGGTTCTGAAATCTGTAATAATGCCAATCGATGCCCCTTCGGTTTTTCGTTATCCGTCTAACTGTTCTTCGAGCAACTCGATCTGCTCCAAAAACTTAGCGAAAAACTGCATTTTAGCGATCGCCTCAGATGCCGAGGATTGCTGTCGCGCAGCATAAAATGTATTAAATTGGGTTTGTAGATCATTGTACGTAGCGTGTGCGCGCTCCTTCAAAGCTTCAAGCGCACTCAGGGCAGCCTGTGAAGCTTTATCCTTCTGCTGAAGATCGTCCAGTTCCTCACGCAACTCGATCTGTTGCATCAAGAAACTTGTATCGGTCGTGATATGGCGTTCTTGGTCAGACTCGACTCCATCAAGTTGCAACAAGTATTGCGCTCGCTTGATCGGCGTGATCAAAGTGTCATATGCGTCGTTAATGAACGACGCCGTCTGCACGGCGAGGCGTTTATCAACATCACTCCTTGCAGCAAAACGATCGGGATGGAATTCTTGTTGTAACTGATGATAGCGACGATCTAAGACCAAACGATCCACATTCCAGTCGACCGGCAGCGAGAAAATTTCATAGTATGAATTGGACGTTATCACGTAAGCCATCGCATAGGCGGTCTAGACGTGGAAGCTCTCTCCGCAACCACATTCGTTCTTCATATTGGGGTTATTGAACTCAAAACCTTCATTCAAACCCTCTTTAACATAATCCAGTTCAGTGCCATCAAGATACAGCAAACTTTTGGGGTCGATAACCAGCTTGACGTCGCCACACTCAAATATTTCATCGGCGTCATCAGTTTCGTCAACAAATTCAAGTATATAAGACAAGCCGGAGCACCCCGTAGTGCGCACCCCGAGTCGGATTCCCAAGCCTGCAGCGCGGTTTTCGAGGTGCTTTGCGACATGCCGTTCCGCCGCAGCTGTCATGGTGATAGCCATGCTAGGCTAGACGGCCTGCTTTTCTCTTACGTCCCGAACCGCGGCTTTTATCGCGTCTTCAGCAAGCACTGAGCAATGGATTTTTACGGGAGGTAATGCCAACTCATGCGCTATTTCGGTGTTTTTGATTTGCTCAGCATCGTCGATATTTTTGCCTTTGACCCATTCAGTCAGCAATGAGCTTGACGCAATAGCTGAACCGCACCCATACGTCTTAAACTTCGCATCTTCTATGATACCGTCTGCATTCACTTGAATCTGCAACCGCATAACGTCACCACAGGCTGGTGCACCCACCATACCTGTGCCTACGAACTTGGATGTGTCGTCCAGTTTACCCACGTTTCGTGGATTTTCGTAATGGTCAATAACCTTTTCACTGTAAGCCACGTCAATTACTCCTCTATCACTTTATGCGCTGACGAATCTTCATTTAAGACTCTACGCGTGTCCTTGAACAGAGCTCTGGCATGCTAGCCAGTCACACAAATTCAAAGTTTAAACTAATGGGCTGACCATTCTACCTGATTTAGATCAACACCGTCTTTAAACATGTCCCAAAGCGGCGATAATTCTCTTAACTTGTCAACGGCCAGGCGCACCTTGGCGATGGCAGTGTCGATCTGCTCTTCAGTTGTGTAGCGTCCAATACTGAAGCGAATGGAGCTGTGTGCCATTTCATCGTTAAGCCCCAACGCTCTGAGAACATAAGACGGCTCGAGGCTCGCAGACGTACAAGCAGAACCCGATGAAACCGCCAAGTCACGAAGCGCCATAATTAAAGACTCCCCCTCAACAAAGGCGAAGCTGATATTGACAATTCCGGGGACATGCTGATTAGGCGAGCCATTTAGGTGCACCTCTTCCATATCAGCAACGCCGTCCCACAAACGTTGGCGCAAGACTTTGATGCGGTCGCTTTCAGATGCGAGGACTTCTCGGCCAATACGGAATGCCTCGCCCATGCCGACAATCTGGTGCGTAGGCAGGGTGCCAGAGCGCATCCCCCGTTCGTGACCACCGCCATGGATCTGCGCCTCAATACGTACGCGCGGCTTACGTCGCACATACAAAGCTCCGATGCCTTTTGGCCCATAAAGTTTATGTGCTGAGAACGACATCATATCGACCATCATGGCCTCGACATCAATTGCGGTCTTGCCCGCGCTTTGTGCTGCATCCACATGAAAAAATATCTTTCTATCGCGGCATAACTTGCCGATCGCTGCGATATCGTTGACCGTGCCCAGCTCATTGTTTACATGCATAATCGACACGACGGTAGTGTCCTCTCGCATTGCGGCCGCCACCATTTCGGGCTGAACCAACCCCTGTTCATCGGGATCGATATAAGTGACTTCAAACCCTTCTCGCTCTAATTGGCGGCAGGTGTCTAGAACTGCTTTATGCTCAATGCGCGAGGTAATCACGTGTTTACCTTTGCGTACATTGAATTGTGCACACCCTTTGATTGCGAGATTATTTCCTTCCGTTGCACCAGAGGTCCAAACAATTTCCCGTGGGTCCGCTCCTACCAGATTGGCTACTTCCACTCGTGCATCTTCGACCGCTGATTCCGCTTCCCATCCAAAAACATGGGAACGCGATGCGGGGTTACCAAAGTTACCTGTCGACGTCAGACATTCCATCATGCTGTCGGCCACAGCTGGGTCGACGGGCGTCGTAGACGCATAGTCAAGGTAAATGGGCAGGTTCATAAATATCTCCAATT
The DNA here is from genome assembly GCA_913031145.1 of uncultured Cellvibrionales bacterium. Classification (GTDB taxonomy): domain Bacteria; phylum Pseudomonadota; class Gammaproteobacteria; order Pseudomonadales; family Porticoccaceae; genus TMED48. The sequence goes on from CAJWCO010000003.1 coordinate 25,831, forward strand.
TAGAGGGCGCTCGTCTGCGCGTTATAATTCATCTATGCCTGTATACGATGTGACGCTAAGAAATAGATTGCCCGTTTTTTGAGCGAGCGCATCGGTTAGCGATATGCGGCTCAAAAAAACGTACATTTCATCCGCACATCCATTTCCAAACCTTATGCACTGAAAACACGTCGCCGCCGTGCAATCGCTCTAACCCTTAGAATGCTCGGAGCCAATAGGCTCATCAACCGGGACCACACACCAGTTGCCGTTATGGCCCTATACGACTGGCGTACCCAATAACGGCCGTAGCAACCCCGCGCGCAATGCCTCTAACTCTTTAAGCGCTCGCGCACACCACTCACCCTCAGGAATCTTGGCGAAAAGCATTGGCTTGTGACTAGATTGAACCGCCAGATCAAGCATTGAGGTGGCAGCATGACGCACTATTGTTGTGAACTTCATGACGGCATCTCCGAGCGCCTTCTAGATACTCACAGCACAACAAGTTGCCGTAATTCAAGTGTGCAATAAACTAGCATTTTAGTCAAGTAAAGCGCCGCCAGCAGACCAGTTCCAGTCACCGCCTGAGTCGTTGCACCGAAGACAACAGCCCCCTCAAGATCGAGACTTCCATTTCATCCATTCTGACTCGGTTGAATAAGCGCCTCATGCGAGTCGTCAACTGTTTTGGGTTATCTGGATCAAGAAATCCTATTTCTGTCATCGTCTCTTTAAGGTGACAATGAAAACGTTCGAGGTTGTCTGCCGTCGCCAATGGTTGATCCCACTCACTGAAGGCTTGCGAGAGCTCGTCAGTCTCGTGGATCGCAGCCATTCGAATTTCATACGCCAGAACCTGTACCGCGCACGCAAGGTTCAACGAACTGTAATCTGAATTTGCAGGTATGTGTACGTGGTAGTGACATTTCTGCAACTCATCGTTGGTCAGACCTCGATCTTCACGCCCAAATAATAACGCCGTTGGATGTTCGCTAGCCTCGTGCCAAATTCGGCGCCCGCACTCCCGAGGATCTATCAACGGCCAGGGTATACGGCGCTCCCGCGCGCTGGTGCCAATCACCAAACCACAGCCTTCAATCGCGGCATCGACACTGTCGACAACGCGTGCGCTTGACAATAGCTCTCTCGCGCCTGCCGCGCGCCATACCGCTCGTGGCGCTGGGTACTCCCTGGGCTGCACTAAATAAAGCTCGCTCAGAGCCATATTTTTCATGGCTCTTGCCGCTCCGCCGATGTTCCCGGGATGACTAGTATTGACTAGCACGATACGGATATTGTCGTGACGATTGTTGGTAGCCACTTTTAGCCTCATTGAAAAGATTGCGCGGATAAGCGCCGATAGACGCGGCGCGTAGTGTAGCAGAATGGAGGTTCTCTGGTACAATGCCCGCCCGACCCTTTGTGGACAAACGCTATGCAACCGATGTGCACCATTGCCCTGCGTGCCGCTAGAATTTCAGGCGAGATGATCGTCAAAGCCGCAGACAACCTTGATCTCGTAAAAATTGATGAAAAAGGTCGCAATGATTTTGTGACCGAGGTTGATCGCGCGTCCGAACAATCAATTATTTACCACCTTAGCAAAGCTCACCCCGACCACAAATTTCGAGGTGAAGAAAGCGGTTACAGTGGTAATCAGGAAAGCGACGTGGAGTGGATCATCGACCCCCTTGATGGCACCACTAATTTTGTCCGTGGAATTCCCCATGTCGCCGTGTCTATTGCATGCTGTGTCAGTGGTCGACTGGAGCACGCCGTAGTTCTCGAGCCGTTTAAACGAGAAGAATTTACCGCCAGCCGCGGCTATGGATCGATGCTTAACGGGCGTCGTATTCGTGTTTCGGGCCGTTTGTCATCCGAGGGGGCCCTCTACGCAACGGGTATTCCGTTCACCTCGCCAGCGTTTGAGCATATGAGCGGCTACCTGAAATCGATGCGCGAATTTGCTAATCACTCCGCGGGAATACGACGTTTAGGTGTCGCATCACTCGACCTCGCCTATGTTGCAGCTGGCAGAATGGATGCGTTCTGGGAAATGCATCTAAAACCTTGGGACATAGCTGCAGGCGCGCTATTAGTCCGTGAGGCGGGTGGGATGGTGAGTGATTTTCAAGGTGCCGAACACTTCTTAGACAATGGCCATATACTTGCTTGTACGCCCAAATTGTTTAAACCCAGTCTAAAAATTATTAGTAAACATCTGGGGCACCTTCAATAAACTGTAATGCTGTAACAATTGCGACTTTTCTATTTACCAAGACATTAGACGTTCGACTAGCCAAAATGCACTGGTGCAACCCAGACCAAAAGTCAGCCACCGTTGTGCCGCTTTAAAATGCCGTCGCACCCAGCTACTCGCGTTTAAAGCGATGCCAATCACCGCCAGAGCCGCTCCTATAAAGAGCAGCTGACCCAACTCCACTCCAACATTGAAAAAAAGTAACGCGGGTAACTTTAGATCATCAGGTAACCCCAGATCTTGGAGTACTGAGGCAAAACCAAAGCCATGCAGCAACCCAAACAGCGCAGCACATAGAGAAGGATACCGCCAAGTCAAACTCAGCGGCACAGATTCCAAGGAACGCACACGTTCGTTCTTGAAATGCCTCTGCAGCTCAACGGTTAGGAGCAGAATGCTCAGGGCAATGAGACTTTCCACCAGTGGCGTCGGTAGACGCACCAAATCCAGTGTCGCCGCACTCAAAGTGACCGAATGCGCCAATGTGAAACCAGTTACTGTCCAAACCAGCCGCCTGCCAGTGCCCGCCATCATCATCAAACATAGCACGAACGCGAGATGATCATAACCTTTTAAAATGTGCGCTATGCCCGCCTGTGTGTACTGCGAGAAGACCTCCCAGCCATCTGTCTGTGTTAAAAGCGCCACCGATGTCTGCTCTGGACTCGAAAAAAACTGTTTCGTAGGACTTTCCAATCGCTCAAAAATCACCAGAGAACTTAGCGCAGGGTTACTAAAGGGATAATCAATCTCCACACGTAAGTCAGCGAGGTCGTCTCGGCAACGGTAGCGCTCGTAACCAGTTAAGGCCGCAGACGTTCGAGATAAAGGCCTAACCGGTTGACAACGGCTACCGTTTAAACGAATCCGCGGCTCTTGCCCCGATGACATAACGGGTGGAATCTTCCATTTTACGCCGTATTCGCCGGTGGCCTCTTCAGTCACCTCGACGTATACAGGGCGCCCCTCGTGCCCATGACTGTCAACAGCCCACAAGCAAAACAGCAAGCAAAGCGCCCTCACCCAGGTCCCTGGTCAATCACACGGTATTGACTCATCAAACGCTCGATACTGTCGCGTTTAATATCGCGCTGCTGTTGACGTTGCGCATCGGCGAGCACAGCCCCCACGACATCGCTAAACTTGGGAATCCTGCCATCGGTTCGCTTTCTCAAAGAGATCAGATGTAGGCCGTAGATAGAGCGTATCGGGCCTTGCCAATATTTAGATGGGTTGAGACTGAATAGCTCGCTCTGAAATCCACGACCAAAGTGACTGGCGATCTCATTGTCACTGCGCCCAGCATAATTGCGATGATACAAAAAGCGCTCTCCATAACCCGCTGCGTCTGCAGTAGATACCACATCGCGCTGCAGATCCGCTAATGTTTTCAGGGCCAACTGCTCGGCCACTCTTTCGCTACGCCCGTCAAAAGAAAAAAATATGTGCGCAAAAGTCACCTTTGCAGGGACCCAATAGTCATCTCGATGGGCTTCGAAGTATGCAAGCAGTGCAACTTCATCGAGCGGCGCTACCTCGTTATAAAAACCTTCTGCGATGTAATCCATTTTCTGGATAAGACGGCGACGAATAATCTCATCACCGCGATCTAATTGTAGGGCCATAGCTTCGCGAAACAGAACCTCGGAGCGCACATATTCTTCGATTAAACGCTGACGTGCTGGCTCGTCCAGAGCCCGCAGAGACGCTTTCGCTTGCTGTGGCTGAAAAGTAACGGCCTGCGTCTGTAAAAAGGTGGCTAACGTGGCGTCGTCGACAACGATTGCATAGCGGTCGTCTAGGACATCGGGCGGCATTACCCAATGCGCGGCAATATTCATTAAGCCCCCGATGAGCAAGAACTGAACTAAGGGTTCCGCCAGTAACTTCTTCATCGGTTATCCTTGCAGATAACAACCCGGCTGCAAAACTCAGGGTTGATACCAAATGGGTGAGGTGTAAGCGCGTTCCTGTAATACCTTAGGACCTTTCGGAGGTGCATCAAGGCCCAAAGCAAGCGCATCAAAAAGCCCGTTCCGAGGTGTTGGAATCTGCATCACACGTGCATAGTAGAAAGCCTGTTGCGCAGGATTAAAGTCTGGGTCCCTCCACAAAATCGACAATTCTGGCGCACCGATTGTATTCGTATAACGAGCGCTGGTCAGATCTACCGTATTGCCGACCGCGGGCAGCACGCCCTGCGCATCTAACCGCCGCCCGTCAGACCACGCCACGTCAAAAACGTGTTCGTGCGTGTTACCCGCCGAATCTAGCCAGCCCTTTACAATCTGTATGCGGTCAAGATTTGCTCCGTGCGGATCTTTGACCGCGCGAACTAATAATTGCGGCGCATCAATGGTCTCTTCAGATGCAATTAAGTCGCCCCCCATCGGCACCCCCAAGCGATAGCCGATATCAGCAAAAAGCACTGACTCAACCGCAGTCTCAGGAAAAGACCAACCGGCAAACATCTGTACGCGAATGCGCGGCCCCGTCGTGGCGTACACCTCTTTTCGCTTAAATGCGGCGAATAATGCCTCGCGCGTGTTCTCTTCAGCCCACACTGCGGCCAGACCTGATGCAGACATATCCCAACCATCAAAAGTCACCGGACTATCGGCAGCGCGTGATTTAGTCATGGGCGTTGAGTCCGTGGCCATTTTCCCCCAAAAATTATTTTCTTCTACGGCGGCAAGCCCAGAGTGCGCATCGCTAGAGCCTATTAATCCAAACTTGTAAGGATTAACACCCGTTTTTTTCCCGATAGCCAAGCCAGTTTTAAGCGCAGGCCGCACATAATCAGCCGGATAATCGGCAAAGTTCTTTTGGTCCGTTTGAATATAATGTGCAAAAGTTTCAAACTCCGCGAACGGGTCATTGGGCGAAAAGACGCTGCGCGTCTCGCTGTCGCCCTTGATTTGCGTCACTTCAACCACCGGTTCCCAACGCATGCGGCGGCGTGCATAATCTGCATCAATTGCCTCACCGCCCACTGTGGTCTCAGCGAACATATAACCTTTGGATATGTTCGAGTTATGTGGAATCGCAATAAAACGCGCGCCTGTTCGCTCCCCCGTTGCCTCTAGCCAATGCCAGAGATCTTCTGGATATTGACTCTGATCAGACCCATAGGGCAAATACTGACGAGCGATGTCACCGCCATCGGGTGAGACAACAACGCGGTGCAAGTTGGCGCCCGTTGGCACCGAACTCCACTCCCATCCAAGCAAACTTGTGAAGGTACCCGGTTGGTTGTGGCGATCAGCTGCGGCGATGATAGAGTGCCATGCAAGTTGTTGAATGCGACTCGTGTCTCCAAAAATATCCACATCACGAATATTGTTGTTCGGGTCAGAAATTGGATCGCGTTCTTCAGACAAAGCCGCTGACGGCGGCAAAAAACGCCCAAAAAAATTTAACCCAGCATCGTTGTCAATCGCTCGATTCATCAGGCGTATCGACACCCAGCGTTTAATGTTCCCGATAAAACCCAAGTCTTGCAAAAAAAGTTCGTCGCCATTCACAGCCGAACCCCCATGCAGCGAGGGAATCAACCCGAGCATTTCCGCATGATCTGCAACAACCAAAAAATCAAGCGGTTCACCAATCTGAGTTCGAACCCCGTTGTAAGGGTGAATGACCGGTAATCCCTTAGCCCAGCGAAATGCCGTATCAGGATCAGCGCTGTGGTTATTATTGAGGTAGGCATCAAAAGAATAAGACGTATGCAAATGCGTATCACCAAAATAGACCTCCGTAGGACGCTCCGTGGCGCTTGTGTCAACGCCCAACCCGAGCAGACATAGCGGAACCAGACACCGGAGCCAACCCCTCCCACGACATACATCGTCACTTATCTTTGACTCACTAACGCTGTCGGCCACCGTACCTCCTTAAATAACTGTGGTCTGAATCATCGAATCTTCACCCACGTGCGCGCCCGAAATGCTCACCAATCTGTCAGCACCCTAACCGCGTACATATTACCTCACAGTGCAAAATTGAGAGGTTAAATTAAGGTGTATACCTTGCATCTTAACAGCAGGTTGGCGATGGGCGCAAAGCCCACCAAGGCGGCTTAGATCACAATGATATTGGACAGCCGCCGGCACAAACGATAGGATTATGGGATAAATAAGCGAGTGACAACATACGACGGTTTAATGGGAGTGCGATAGTGAGCGAAGCAGATAATCAAGCGGCAATCGATATTTTAAATGAGATCATGGAGGCAGAACTCGCTGGGGTCGTGCGGTACTCGCACTATGCATTAATGGTCTACGGTTATAACCGCATCCCAATTGTAGATTGGATGAAAAGCAATGCGAATGAAGGTTTGTTACATGCCCACCGAGCAGGTGAACTGGTCACCCTCATGGGCGGTCATCCATCGCTGAAAATTGGCGCGCTGTTAGAGACCGAAAGACATGACATCGGCGACATCTTACGTGAAAGCTTGGAACATGAACGCAGTGTCCTGGACATGTACCACCAACTCTTAAAACTTGCAGAGTCCACCAGCTCAATTTTGCTAGAAGAGTACGCGCGCGAGATGATTACTGAAGAAACATTGCACCTGGATGAAGTCAACAAAATGCTGCGCAGTCCCGGCGCAATGGGCGTTTATGAGCCGTAACTTGCGCCGCTAACGATAGGCAAAAGCGCGCTATGATTCAACAAAAGCGCGCTCGATGACGTAGTGCCCTTGGCGCCCGCTACGGGCCTCGATAAAGCCTTTTGAATCTAACACACCGCAAAATTCTTTGAGCATGCTTGGACCACCGCACAACATGAACCGGTCGTTTTTGAGCGTTGGAAACGGCAACTTTAAATCCAGAAAAAGTTTGCCGGAACGGACTAAGTCGGTCAGGCGCCCTTGGTTTTTATACGACTCCCGCGTTACTGTTGGGTAGTAGACAAGCTTCTCTCTCACCATTTCCCCCATGAACTCGTCTTGTGGCAACTGCGATTCAATGTAATCGGCATAAGCCAATTCCGAAACTTCTCTAACACCATGCGTAAGTATGATTTTTTGGTACTGATCATAGATGTCAGGATCTTTGATAATGCTCATAAACGGCGCCAAACCCGTCCCCGTACTAATCAGGTAGAGAGTCCCGCCAGGCAGCATGTTGTCTGGCACGAGTGTCCCAGTAGATTTCTTACCGATAAGAACCTCATCGCCAATTTGCAACAATTGCAATTTCGCCGTCAAGGGTCCATCTGGCACCTTGATGCTAAAAAATTCCAATTCTGTCTCGTGATTCGCGCTCGCAATGCTGTAGGCTCTTAAAAGCGGTCGTCCGTCTGAAGGCAGACCGATCATCGTAAAATGACCGTTCCTAAATCTAAAAGAGTGGTCGCGAGTAGTCCTAAAGCTAAATAGTGTGTCGTTCCAGTGGTGAACGCTGGTGACTGTCTCTGTCATCAATGCGGCCATGCTGCCTTCTTCCCCTTACACATTAAAAATATATCTCCACAGCCGCCCATCGCGAGCGCTAAAAAGAAACGCTGAGCACGTAGCATAAGCACCGTCTTTCGTGGCCGAAACAAGGAATATTCCCAAAGAGACGCGTCCTGTAGGCTCTATTGCGGTCGGTCAATTAACGCGGGCAAGTGTAACAAACTGTACGCAGATATAATATTTTTCCATCCAAAAAGTCTGTGCAAGCGCGCTCAGTGGCCGTGTGCAATAGACGTTTTGAAATCCAACAACACCTATTTTAAAAGCAAGCTCACGTGCACCAACGGGCTAATCAATATAACCATCGTCACGGAGTTTTGCATCCTGCAAATAATCACGCCGGGCTAGGGCAATACCTAGAATCACCAGTGACATTAATCCCAAAGTGGCGATGACTTTTAAGTAGATATGCCATTCAAACAACGGAACCCACATCTGCAGGATAGACAAAAAAGCCGCTAAGCCTAACATGATCAAACACGCAATCGTTGCGACTTTCATCGCTCTCTCTCCAAGATGACAACGTAAGCTTCTCGTTTAAAAAACAGCAACATACGGCGAATATCTTTTTCCATAGTTTGAACCCTCCATCCCTCTAAGGCGTTTTGATTTAAAAACTCACTGAATCTAAGTGGATCAACCTTAGAGCTTCCGAGCAGTAAGGACCCCAGCATCCCCTCTTGGTAGATAACCACCTTGTACTCCATACGATCTCCGATTGTATTTATGTTTACTGCAGCCATGCTGCGTGTTCATGCACACACGATCTCTGGCTTACACATTGATCTGCTGTAAAAACGTCATCGGATGCAACCGGTGGGTGCGCGCCAAAGACGAGATAACCGATCTACAATTGCTCCGGTAGCAGCTGACGGAGAGTCTCGAGCGTTTGTGGACCTACTAAGCGATGACGCAAATCGCCATGTTCATCAATAATTAAGGTCTCTGGTAACACATCTGTTGCGGCCAAACTCCAAAGCGCCCGCGGATCCTCCAACAACGTCGAAAATTGGACATCTAGGCGCGCCATTTGTGCGCTAAGTTCTGGCCCTGTTACACCGTCATAATTAACGCCGACCAACCTAATCTGATCGGCATAGGTTTCTGCAAATTCGTTTAATTCAGGAATTTCTTTGCGACACGGGGCACACCAAACCGCCCAGTAGTTAATGATCAGCCAGCGACCGTCTGTATTTTCCATGGTTACTGCACCCCCACCATGCAATGGATAGCTGACCTCTTGCTGGCAACCTGCCAACAACACCATAGCAAGCAAAATTCCGAATCTCATACCACACCTATATTTAAAGTTGTCTTAGAGCATCTGGCGCATACCGCAGCACTCAATGCACATCTCTCGCAGGCAGTACGTAAAGATTGCATTACCTTGTCTACTTACATCTTACCTACAAAACGACGCAGGTGCCGACCCTCATATCACGCTAACCTTGAGCTTAACAGATTCTTTGCGCGGTAACGACTAGCTCCCACCAGTGCTTCGACAACCATTCACCAATACCACAGACGCGCCCTACGTGCGTTACTCAAGCACTCGGATTATCAACGACATCGCGCTACGCTATTGCTCATGGCATGCGCCACACAACGATTCACACAAGACTTTGCCCCAAGTGCTACCACAAAGACTGGCCGTATCACTTACCATACCGCCACATCACTTGCACACTCACTTGGCTGCCTTTTTAATGCTATTTGTTGGATAGAAGAGTGGCGGATACGTAACAACCCTAAAACGCATGAGTGTTCATCGCTTGTATTATTTTACCGTTCTTGAAGCCACATAACCCCCAATAAAAAAACATGGGGGCAACACTATATTGCAGTGTCGTGTCGTCAATTTTGGCCGTCTCATTGGAAGACGGAAAACATAATTCGAGATAGCCCGTTGCTGAGCGGAGGCTTGAACATTGCGTCGCCCAATGACGTTAATACAGCTCGAGTAAAGCTTTAACTTTAGCTCTCAGATTCGGCAATTGCTCGGCCTCAAACCAAACATTATTTTTGAGCCACCCCGTCGTTCGCCATGAGGGGTGCGGGGTTGATATAATTGTAGGTCCATAATCTCGCCAGTTTCGAACCGTCTCGGTCAGCGTTTTTTTATTTCCAGCGGCGAGGTAATATCTCTGCGCATACATGCCAGCCAAAAGGGTCAGTTCTATATGTGGAAGCCCTGCTAAAATTTTATCGTGCCACGCGGGAGCACATCCGGGACGGGGCGGTTTGTCGCCGCCTTTATCGATTTTGCCAGTATAACAAAACTCCATCGGCATGATCGCAATCTTGCTATGGTCTTAAAAAATGTTTTTGCTGACTTGCATCCAGTCTCTCAAACGATCACCTAATGGATCATCCCATGGAATACCCGATACATGCACCTTAGTGCCGGGCGCCTGGCCAATGACAAGAATGCGGGCGGAAGACTGGGCAATCACCACAGGCCGAGGCCCGAGTGGCAAATCGCCTGCACAAATCTCACAGGCTCTCACTTCTTTAAGCGTTCGTGCGAGTGAAACCAATAGACAACATCTCCTAAATAAAAAAATCCGACAGAAATTTACGCGTCTCAACAAACAGGCCGCCCAATCCACAGTAAGGATCATTAACAGAGCCTTATCAAACCCATACCCGCATCTTTCAGCCTCGCTTATTTAAACGCTAAGTTATTTTCCATACGTTTTAACGGGAAAAATTTAGACGTTATAAGCTGGTACCCCTCAGAGAATACCACCATTACCCCCGTTAAAATTAATCTTGCGACGCCATACCAGTGATCGAATAAAAAATTTACGGATAAGACCGATATAATCAAAGGAAGTTTTGTATAAAAATAATCGACTTCGATAATTTTTGAGTCAGTAAACAACGCGCACCATCAAAGAGTTGCGCGCTGTCCGCGCCTTGACGACTGCAACAAGGCCACTTTCTGCGAAGTGCCATAGCTAGCCCTCCCCCTGAAAATAGAGCAACCCCCATAAAAGAGAGCTAATCAATCCTAGATAAAGAGAACTAGCGGAGTCTACAATAGCCTTGGATTTATCGATTTCCTAATTTATGGCGCTAGTGCTAATAATATCTGCCAATTCACCCAACGGGACTTTATTGAAGGCTTCAGGTGAATACTGGGTCATCAGAATGATTTTAAGACCGGTATTAGATTTTTTATTAGCCAGTATCGTGTTGTCGACCCGTTTTTTGATTGTGGGCTATTTTGCATTGGCGTGCAGACAACCCGAACATGCCTTCTTGGGCACCCAACAAATAAGCTCTGCTGTTTATTTTTCAGCATCTTCCTCGGCCTGAAGCTTGTCAAATACCGTTCCGGAGGCATTAGACATATATTTTGGAAAAACCAGACCCAGCACCCCATGCGTATACTTCAACGTCTTGCACTGCCGCGTAAATGGGCCGAGGTCAAAAGCTTTGCTGCAAAGACTAAACTGGCCACTTGTGAGGAGCCCCTTCCCGGTGTAGGCATGGGCAAGATCGACCTTGATTTTTCACAGTATCTCTTTGGGTATCTAATATCTGTAAATTAGCCGATTGTAGGTAGGGTTATGTAATTGCACTGCGTTCTTCTGCCGCTCAACAGCACTGTATTTGCTGAATAAAAGTAACATGGAAATCATGCTAATGCTCAATATTTACCATAATCCAAGATGTTCGAAATCTAGGCGGGTGCTACAACTTCTGCGTGACCATGGCTGTGAACCGAACATTATTTTGTACACTCAGAAATCCATCGGCTACGACCGATTGCGACGCCTCATCTCGAAACTGGGGATTCCCGCTTCCGCATTGTTGAGGCGCTCAGAGCCGTTATACAAAGAACTTGATCTGAGCAGTCCTTCACTGCAAGATGCCGATATGATCGACAGCATGATAAATCATCCGCAACTAATAGAGCGGCCTATCATCGAACGGAACGAGCGTGCGGTGATCGCAAGACCCCCAGAAAAAGCGCTCGACCTACTTTGATGAATAATCCCTATATCTTAATTCTTTACTACAGCCGACATGGACACGTCAAAAAGCTGGCGGAACAGCTTGCAACGGGCGTTGAGTCCGCGGGTATGGTCGCGCGACTGCGTACCGTGCCGCCAATTTCGGCAAATTGCGAGGCTGTTGCGAGCGACATTCCTGAGCATGGCGATCTATACTGTGAAGAGGCCGACCTCGCGAATTGTGCAGGTTTACTTCTCGGTAGTCCGACACGATTCGGAAATATGGCAGCGCCGCTCAAATATTTTGTCGATAGCACCGCAAATCTGTGGCTGAATGGGTCATTAATAGGAAAGCCCGCTGGTGTATTCACCTCGACATCAAGTCTTCATGGTGGGCAAGAATCGACGTTGCTATCAATGATGATTCCTTTATTACATCAGGGCATGTTGATCTCGGGCGTGCCCTATGCAGAAGGCGCACTCAGTACCACACGACACGGCGGCACGCCATATGGCGCGTCACATGTTGAGTCAGAAGATCTGTGCGCCGAAGAAATTCAAATTTGCCGATCGCAGGGTAAGCGCCTTGCACGGCTAGCGCAAAAATTATGCTAAGCGGTTACCAATGACCATAGAACGTGTTTTAAATCTGTCCCGCCGAATCACCCAAATGAGCTACTTTGGTCTTTTAGCAGTTCTGTTAATGAATGCGCTCGCGCAAGGCGCTCCATGGGTATTTTACTTGTGGCCACTGCCACTCATAATTTTTATTCCGGGGCTGCTGAAAGAGAGAACGCGGACCCTTATATGGTTATGTTTTGTGGTTCTCTTATATTTTTATATAGCTGTGGATAATCTAGCGGGCCCAAATCCGACATCGCTAGATTATTCTGAATTAGTTTTAAGCATAGTTCTGTTTATCGCTGCCATGATTTGGGCCCGCTGTAAACAGAAAATGGAGATGTTAGAATCTTCGCAACAGGAGCCTTAAATGACTGAGAAAAAATCAACTTTTAAACGCTTGCTGAGCTTCATCGGTAGCGCCGTATCAGCAGTGCGTACAGTTATTAGTCTGATTATTATTTTAGTATTCGTTGGCGTTGTCGGCAGCCTTTTCCCGAACCAACCGCCCTATATTGCCGATACAGGCGCCCTTTTTGTGGTTCCCCAGGGAACACTAGTCGATCAAAAAACAGCGGTTGATCCACTCGCACAGGTATTTAACGAGGGTGCCGGAACCACCTCCGAAACGCTGGTTAGTGACGTCGTAAGGGCCATCGATAGTGCCGCAACAGATGCGCGAATCAGCCACTTAGTCATGGGGCTTGATCAGCTATCTGGTGCCGGCATTAGTAAACTTGCAGAAATTGGTAATGCGTTGCAGCGCTTCAAACAATCCGACAAACCGATCATTGCCTACGCCGACAACTATGGCCAACAACAGTACTTTTTAGCCGCACATGCAGACAAAGTTTTTCTAAATTCGCTTGGGTCGGTCACCCTATTTGGTTATGGGGCTTACAACAATTACTTTAAAGACGCGCTTGATAAACTCAAAGTCAATGTTCATGTTTTCCGTGCTGGCACTCACAAAAGCGCTGTAGAACCTTTTTTGGACAACAGCATGTCAAGCGCCTCGCGCAAACAAACAAGCGAGCTAGTGCGCTCTTTGTGGGATTTCTATGGGCAGCGTGTGGAGTCACTTCGGGAATTGCCGGAAGGCAGCATAGATGAGTATTCAAACCAACTAGATACCCATTTACGAGACTATCAGGGAGACGCCGCTCAACTCGCATTAGGTTTTGGCCTTGTCGACCAAATTGCAACCCGCGAAGAAGTCAACGACTACCTTAATGCGTTGGTACCCGATAAGAACGGCCAGTTAGAGCACATCGATCTTTACGGGTACTTGCAGCATATCAACGGTGAACTGAAAAAAGGTGGGCCGAATGCGCATAAAATTGCTGTCGTCACGGCGGTTGGCAATATGATTGATGGCTATCAACCCGCAGGCAACACGGGGGGCGAGACCCTCGCTGAAATTCTCAAAGGCGTGAAAGACGAGGAGGGTCTGGCAGCAGTTGTGCTCCGTATTGACAGTCCCGGAGGAAGCGTCTACGCCGCTGAAGTTATTCGCGACTCCATCACCAGTATTCGCGCCAAACAAATTCCAGTTGTGGTGTCGATGGGCAGCTATGCCGCGTCTGGGGGATATTGGATAGCCGCAGAAGCGGACCACTTAGTGGCCATGCCAACCACCCTAACAGGCTCAATAGGTGTGTACAGTGTCATTCCAACATTTGAGCGTAGTTTGAGCGCCCTAGGGATATACTCCGACGGTGTAGAGAGCACAAGTATGTCATCAATCATGCAGCTCGATAGACCTATGACACAGCAGGCCGAGAATATCTTCCAATTGAGCGTAGATAATATCTATCAACGCTTTGTTAAGCTAGTATCGACCGGCCGTAATCTCCCTCAAGATCGCGTTGCTACACTGGCAGAAGGCCGTGTCTACAGTGGTGTAAAAGCATTAGAGTTAGGTTTAATCGATCAACTGGGTGACCTTGAAGATGCGATAAAAGTCGCCGCAGAACTCGCAGAAGTAGACGACTACAGCATAGACTATCGGCAAATACCGATGACCTTTCTAGAGCAAGCTGTGAGTCAATTAGACGTTCGAGTTCACTCTTTGATGCAGGCCAATATGGCGCCCGACTGGATCCCAAAATCGCTCTTACAAACTTTTCAAGACACAATCCAACCGCTGCGCTGGGTTGACCAATTTAATGACCCTCGAAAAATCTACTTACACTGTAGCGAATGCCCCATGTAACAGCGATGGAGCGGCTTCTTTTCGTGGATGCACAGTTACAAATTGAATATGCTCTTAACGAGCGGTAGCGTGATACGGCGTTGCGATGCCAACGAAGCCGCATCAATTGCATCTAACGCGCTCATCAGCGTGCGAGTGCTTCGAGTTGTGCGGCTCAAAAGATAGCGTGCCACCTCATCCGGCAAATACAGTCCTCTTCGATTTGCGCGATATTGCATCAGGCGTCGAAGATCCTCATCACGATAATCAGATAAGTGCAGCGAAATACCGGATTTTAGTCGTGACAGTAGATCGGCCAGCGTAACGCCCAGCGCGTCCGCTGGACAATGCGCAGCACACACTAAAGGCGTTCCGCTATCGACACAACGATTGAAAAAATGAAATAAAGGATCCTGCCACGCCGGCTGGTTGGCCACAGTTTGTAGGTCGTCGAGGCAAACTAAAGTGCGCTCCTCTAATCCTTGCAGAACGTTTTCAGCAGGATATTCTGACACCTCATCTAGCGCCATATACACAGAGCCCGGGCGATTTTGACATGCGGCTTGCAATAAGTGCGAAATACCGGTTCCCGCCTCACCTGATAGATAAAAATAGGATTGCTTACTCTCGCGCAAGCAACTTAATGCCAAATACTGCAATGTCCCTGTAGGCGCATAGAAATTATCAAACGTCGCTTGATCATCGAGCGCCACCGCGAGAGCCATTTGCGTCACGGAGCCACCCAACTCAGATCTAAAGTATCGCGCTCAAACGCCTGACTTATTGTCGCTGGACGGAAGTAGCCACTGCGCAGTAAAGACTGATAAAAACGTCGAATATCCCCCCCAATCGAAACCGACAAGGCCAAATCGGTTCCCTCAACACGCGTAACCTGCAAATTCTCTACCAACTCAAGTCGAGATATTTGTTCCAACACCCCTCGGTAGCCACTGAACGAGTTGATACCAGCAACGTTTAAACTCAACCGATGCCGCTCCTTCTGAGGGACATACGCATAGAAAGGTGCAATTTCGTCGACAATACGATCGAGGCTCTTATTGATGAATTGCTCAACCGAGGGTGCACGGCCATCGCCAAGCTTTCGCTGACCAGACGCCTGATAAAGCCATGAGCCGCGGACCTGTCCTGACGAAGTGGTGTAAAACCGCAATAGCACCCAGATATCACTCTGATAACGCTGCGATGCCTCGGCGATTGCACTCGCATCCATGCGCCAAGCAGCCGTCGGGGTCAACGTGATACGATCTTCTAGATCATATTCTGGCATAACTAAAGGAATGCCTCGCTGTTGCAATTTCAGGTCGATCTGCTTAGTGATATCTGGTGCACGTATTGCGTTAACAAATTGTCGCCCAGTGATGGGGTCATCTTTAATCGTCCAAATAAGTAATGAAGGGCGATTAGACGGCAAAACGGGCAGTGCGTTTTCACGCAGTAATTTATCCAGCGCGGTGCGCGAAAAATTGACTTCCAGACCGATGCCTGGCTGCTGCGTTGCGTGCAAGGAGTCAGAAATAGTGTAACCTTGCGCAACGACGAGATCGTCACTGCTCAAAAGCAGTGTTTCAAGCGCAGGAGATTTGGCGATTTTGCTGTTGCCTGTTAACTTTACAAGTACCTGTTGCAAAGCCTCGCGCACGCCTTGTCGCTGCGCGATCAAGCTCTGGTTGGGGACTAGCGCGTGCCCCTGGTACAAATGGGCAACCTGTTCACCCTGCAACGGCGCATTAAACAACGCTAATAATACGGCCAACCCAACATGCGCAGCTATTTTCAATGAACAACTCCTGATTTAGGCTGTCCATTATAGCAGTGCTTAATGAAAATTTGCGCCAAGCACTTTAAAATACACTCTTTATCAAGGCAACCTGTATTATGAAAACGCAAACGCCACCGCTGAGTTACAAAGACGCCGGTGTTGATATCGATGCTGGCAATCAACTCATTCACAACATTAAGGGTGCTGCAAAACGGACACGACGGCCTGGGGTGTTATCTGGACTCGGTGGTTTCGGCGCACTGTTTGAACTGCCCCCGGGGTACAAACAACCTGTGCTCGTTTCGGGAACGGATGGCGTCGGAACGAAATTGCGCTTAGCGCTTGATTATGAGAGGCACAACAGTGTCGGTATCGACTTGGTTGCCATGTGCGTGAACGACCTGATTGTCTGTGGGGCAGAGCCGCTCTTTTTCCTTGATTACTACGCTACAGGCAAACTCGATTTAGAGGTGGCAGCCGCGGTCATTGATGGTATCGCTGATGGTTGCGAGTTAGCGGGTTGTGCGCTCATTGGAGGCGAAACTGCAGAAATGCCGGGCATGTATGCAGACGAAGACTATGATTTAGCCGGCTTTTGTGTCGGCGTGGTCGAAAAGGCTGATATGCTCGAAGGTAAAGCAGTTGCAGTGGGCGACCAATTAATCGGACTCGCGTCATCCGGTCCACATTCGAACGGATACTCGCTCATCCGTAAAGTACTGGAACGCAGTGCAACTGACCCTACCGAATTCAAGCTCGGTGATGAACACCTCATAGACCTGCTCATGGCGCCGACAAGAATTTATGTCAAATCCTTGCAGTCATTGCGCTCGGAAGTGCCAGTGAGTGCGATCGCACATATCACCGGAGGGGGCTTGCTGGAAAATATACCCCGCGTATTGCCCAATCATACCAAAGCAATAATTGACCTTGCAGCATGGCAGCGTCCGCACGTTTTTGATTGGCTGCAGGCCACCGGAAATATTGCCGAACGTGAAATGTACAGGACACTCAATTGCGGTATCGGCATGATCGTCTGCGTGCCGCCTAATTATGTAGAGCGTGCACTGCGCTGTTTGCGAGAAGCAGGTGAGCATGCGGTCGTCGTAGGCGCCGTTGCAGATGCTGGTGACTCGCAAGATGCGCACGTCGAACTATTAGGGTTGTTAGCGTGATCGAAACGCTGAAAAAGGCAAAAATAGTGGTGCTAATTTCCGGTAGCGGATCTAATTTGCAAGCGTTAATAAATGCTTGTGAAACCGGACATCTCAACGCCCACATTGCATTAGTCATAAGCAACCGACCCCAAGCAAGGGGTCTCGCACGTGCCGAACGCGCCGGCATCAAAACGCAGGTGATTGATCACCAAGATTTTATTAAGCGCGCCGATTTTGATAAAGAACTGGCGCGTTCGATCGCTGACTACTCGCCGACCCTCGTTGTTTTAGCCGGTTTTATGCGTATCTTGAGTGCTGATTTTGTCGATCAGTTCGCATCGCGTCTGCTCAACGTACATCCTTCACTATTGCCTAAGTACCCAGGACTCAACACGCATCAACGTGCGCTAGACGCCGGCGATAACGAAGCCGGTGCAACAGTACATTTTGTAACCACAGAACTTGATGGCGGCCCGGCGATTGTGCAAGCCGCCGTACCTATAGAAACCCACGACCGAGTCGAAGATATCGCCAGCCGCGTTTTAGTGGTGGAACATAAAATTGTTCCTCTCGCAGCGCACTGGTTCATTGAGGGACGTTTGAACTTACGAGCCGGCGCTGCGGAATTGGACGGAACGCCATTGCCGATTCAAGGCTACGTGTTTCGCAGTAGCAAAACAACGAGCCATCACAACTCACAGATCCCATCAAGCGTTTAACGCAAGCAATGGAGTTGCGCATGAAGATAAGACAACTAATGATCGCAGGCTGTTTCGTTTTCCAAGCGTGTATCTCGGCGGCTTCCGTGGACTGGGCGACCGTAGAACTTCGTGCAAAATATTCAACGAAATACAACGGCATGAAAATCGATGCGATCAAGACCCTCTCAAAAAACGCCGACAATGAATATGAAGATCGGTTAGACGCATCAAGTCTGCTCGGAAAAATCCAGCAAATAGCACGTTTTACGCTCGACGAGACAGGACAACTGGTCCCTCTAACCTACCTCAATAAACGTACCCTTCTAGGCATCAAGCGCAGCGAAACACAAACCTTTGACTGGGCCAAGAAGCAGGCTATCTACATGAAGAAAGGTAGCCCCGTTACAACCGGCATAGAGCTTGGAGTCCTCGACCTTCCTACACACTACTTACAGCTCAGACGGGACTTGCATGCGGGTCGAAAAAAGTTCGAGTATGAACTCATTCGCCGAGGACAGCGACGAACCTACGCATACCGCTGGCTCGGCAAAGAACACGTTAATACGTCTGTCGGCGAATTAGAAACTGACATGTTCGTTCTCGAGCGCGATGACCAGAAAAGACAAACCAAACTGTGGTTAGCATCAAATTGGGGTTATTTATTGGTAAAACTGGAACAAACTGAGGAAAAAGATCACTATACTATGCAGCTGGAGGAGGCTGTCATTGCTGGGCAAGCAGTCACCCCCAAGCGCTCTGCCACAAAGGACTCTTTATGAAGTCGACGGATAAAAAATCGAACACCAACGTCATCATTATTTCCATTGGCGCATTAGCCATAGCCTTGGTAGGCGCGGGGGTTTTCTACCGCTTACAAAATAACGGCATAAGTGACCCCGAGGCCCTTGGATCGATTCCCGAAGTGGTTGAAGTCATCGTAGAAAAACCCTCAGTTCCAGAGGCGGACATCCCCGTGATTGAAGATCCCGAAGCCGTTGTCGAGGCAGACTCCCCAAAACCGAAGCCGTTAGTTCTTCCTGAACTAAATGATAGCGATGTTTTCGTTCGTGATCGTGTAAAGTTCATTTCCTCAAATACCCACTTTTTACGCTGGATAACCACCGATGACGTGTTGCGACGCGCTGCCAGCTACTTAGATGGTCTATCCAGAGGAGTTATACTGTCAAAGATCTTTCCATTAACGGCACCTGATCCTACGTTCACAACGCACAGAGATGCCCAGTCTATCTGGATGAATGCCGGAAATTACGAGCGTTATGATGCCACGGTCAACACGCTGCTGTCGTTCGATATGGAGGTGTTGGCGCAGATGTTTCACTTACTGCGCCCCTTGCTAGAGGCGTCTTTCGCAGAGATGGGCTATCAACCTCGACAGATGGAGGGCATCATATTACGGTCAATTGACCGAGTGCTCGCCACCCCCATTATTGTCGAGCCAATCGAATTGACCCGAGAATCTGTTCTCTACCAATACGCAGATCCAGATCTAGAAGGATTGTTGCCACTACAAAAACAGATTTTACGCACCGGCCCTGAGAATACCCAAAAACTCCAGCAACAGGCATTGGCACTGAAAACGGCCTTGCTTAACCCGTAAAAGACGCTTTGCGTTCCCTTAGGTTTTCGGCAAAGTAACACCTGTTTGACCCTGATATTTACCGCCGCGATCTGCATACGAAGTCTCGCAAACTTGGTCCGACTCGAAAAACAGCATTTGTGCAACACCCTCGTTCGCATATATCTTTGCGGGGAGGTTTGTGGTGTTCGAAAATTCAAGGGTCACGTGTCCCTCCCACTCAGGTTCGAGAGGCGTTACATTGACAATGATGCCACAGCGGGCATAGGTCGACTTACCTAAGCAAATCGTCAGCACCGAACGTGGAATCCGAAAATACTCAACCGTACGAGCTAGAGCAAACGAATTTGGCGGGATAACACAGTGCTTACCAACAATATCAACAAAGGCGTCATTATCAAAGTTCTTTGGATCAACCGTCTTGGAGTGGATGTTGGTAAAGATTTTAAACTCATCCGCACAACGGACATCGTAACCATAACTGGATACGCCATAAGAAATCACGCGTTCGGAGCCCGAATATCGAACCTGTGACGCCTCATATGGCTCAATCATACCCTGTTCTTCGGCCATTTTTCGTATCCAACGGTCTGACTTAATACTCATTGATAAAACTCCATTACATAAAAACGATTAATTTGTCGATATTGCTCTAGCGCAACATGCTATTGGGTCGGGTACATTTACGTGTATCTTCCTCTTTACTTTTCCCCGAAATTTTTCAAAGCGCCGCTAATTACTCGAAAACAATCTCCGGCTCCTCGGGGGTATCCGCACATCTCAACGCACCGATTACAGCGAGAGCGATAACCGTGTAGGATTGGGCGACCTTACTATCTGGCGCAGCTACAACGACTGGAACGCCGGCATCTCCTTGATGACGAACACGCGAGTCAAGAGGCAGTTGGCCAAGCAGCGCAACCTCATGGGACTGCGCAATCGCCAAACCGCCTCCAGCACCAAATACCGCCTCTTTGTGACCGCAAGCCACACACTGGTGCATGGACATATTTTCCACAACTCCCAAAATGGGCACGCTGACCTTGGCAAACATCTGTATCCCTTTTTCGGCATCCAAAAGGGCGATATCTTGGGGTGTTGTTACGATGACTGCGCCCGACAATTTAACCTGTTGTGCCAATGTCAATTGAATGTCCCCGGTTCCTGGCGGCATATCGACTAACAGCACGTCGAGGGGGCCCCACGCGGTATGATTAAGCATCTGTTGCAACGCCCCCGAGGCCATGGGTCCACGCCATGCCATCGGCGTATCTCGGGTCACCAAATAGGCCATGGACATGGTACTTAATCCCTGTGCCTGTAATGGCAGAAGCCGCTTGCCGTCATCAGATTGAGGTCGTTGACCTTCGGCCACACCCAACATCATGGCGATACTTGGACCATATATGTCCGCGTCCAAAAGCCCCACTCGCAGCCCTTGCGCAAGCATGCTAAGCGCCAGATTAACTGCAACCGTAGACTTACCCACACCGCCTTTACCCGATGCAACTGCTACAATGTATTGGACCTGACTGATCAAAACCCTCTCCTCCTACGGTAGCATCCGCGCTGCTATTTGCCCGAGCAAACCGACGAATAACGCATGAAAATTTGCCGTAAACTAGCTATAGTTGTTGCCGTTAAAACTCGAATTACAAAAAAGAAGCTTAGCCCATGTCAAGTGTCCGTCGAATCCTAGTCACTAGTGCTCTTCCCTATGCCAATGCAGCTCTTCATCTAGGGCATATTCTCGAGTATACGCAAACTGACATTTGGGTGCGCTTCCAAAAAATGCGTGGACACGAATGTTACTACGTTTGCGCCGACGATGCGCACGGAACTGCAATCATGCTGAAGGCTGACGAGCAAGGTATTTCGCCTGAAGAGCACATTGCGAAAATGCGAATAATTCATGAGGCAGATTTTGCCGATTTCTCAATTGGAGTGGATCATTACCATTCAACGCATTCTGAGGAAAACCGAATCTTTTCTGAACTCATCTATGAGCGACTCACTGCCAATAATCACATTGCGCAGCGCAATGTTGTGCAGTCCTACGACCCTCAAAAAAATATTTTTCTTGCAGACCGGTACGTGCGCGGAGCATGCCCAAAATGCCAAGCTCCAGACCAATACGGCGATAATTGTGAGGCCTGTGGTGCCACCTACCAAGCCAATGAACTCATCGACGCGATCTCTACGCTCACAGGGGTCAAGCCTGTGGAGAAAGAATCTCTCCACTATTTTTTCAAATTACCAGAGTTCACCGAATTTCTTCGCAATTGGACACGCGAAGGCCACCTGCAAGACGAAGTGGCGAATAAATTGGCAGAATGGCTGGACGACGGGCTTAAAGAATGGGATATCAGCCGCGACGCACCCTACTTTGGATTTGAAATCCCAAATGCCCCCGGCAAATATTTTTACGTATGGCTGGATGCGCCGATTGGCTATATGGCGAGTTTTAAATATTTATGCGAGCGGGAGAACATCAACTTCGATGACTTTTGGGGAGCGCAAAGCCGAGCTGAATTACACCATTTTATTGGTAAGGATATTATCAATTTTCATGCCTTGTTCTGGCCAGCGATGCTCAAAAGCGCCGGATTTCGAACACCTACGCAGGTGGCTGTGCATGGTTTTGTTACGGTCAATGGGAAAAAAATGTCTAAATCAAGAGGCACGTTTATCAACGCGCGCTGTTACCTAAACCATCTCAACCCTGAGTATTTACGCTATTACTACGCCTCTAAATTGTCACGCTCCGTTGACGATATTGATCTTAATCTCGAAGATTTTCTGACTAAAGTAAACAGTGACCTCGTTGGTAAAGTCGTAAACATAGCCAGTCGTTGCGCAAACTTTGTGGCTCAAGGTAATGCCGGCGTCCTCGCAGCAACGCTTCCTAATCAAGCCCTCTGGGATCGCCTTAGCGGCGCATCCGAAGGTATCGCCGCGCATTATGAACAGCGTAACTTTAGTCGAGCCATCCGCGAAGTCATGGGTCTGGCGGACGCCGCCAATGAGTACATTGCCGTGTCGGAACCGTGGAAGCTCAACAAAGACCCGAGCAGACAGCAAGATGTTGTCGATATCTGCTCCCTCGGGATCAATCTGTTTCGACTGCTGATGATTTACCTTAAACCGATTCTGCCTGTCATGGCTGCGGCCAGTGAAACTTTTTTAAATGATCGTTTTGATTGGGCGAGCGCCCAAAACCCGCTTCTCAACCACCGCATTGAACCCTTTCAACCGCTACTCAAACGCGTTGAGCAATCCAGCATTGATGCAATGCTCACCGCAAGTGCTCATGAGATCCCTGACAAGGTCGCCGCCATCGCCTCTGAAGCAGGAAAAGTATTGCCTTTTGAACCACCGATTACCTTTAATGATTTTACGAAGATCGATTTGAGAGTGGCTAAAATAATTCAAGCTGAAGCGGTACAGGGCGCTGACAAGTTACTGCGACTAACACTTGATTTGGGGTGTGATGAACGCACTGTCTTCTCTGGCATAAAATCTTCTTATGACCCCGAGAGTTTAAAGGGCCGATTAACGCTGATGGTCGCTAATCTAGAACCAAGGAAGATGCGCTTTGGATTGTCTGAGGGCATGGTGCTGGCTGCCAGCTCTGAGGATGGCATCTATTTACTGGAACCCGACACTGGAGCAAAAGCGGGATTACGCGTAACCTAAACAGCCGACGCATGATGGTTGTATGTTAACGTTTGATTCCTCGATAATACTGGCTTCAATGTAAACGACGTGCACTCTATGCTTGATTTTGTCGTGATTTTATTCAGCAGCGTTTTAGTGAATAATTATGTGTTGGTGCAAACCCTCGGCGGCTCCTCGCTCATGCGAGTTTCCAATAATTCTTGGGCGGTGGGTAGTATTGCTGCTGCGACCGTTGCCACGTCCACGTTGACGGCCATCATTGCTTACTGCCTAGACCAGACCGTCCTGCTGCCTTTTGATCTAATGTATCTACGCACCTTTACTTTTATCTGCGTAATCGCCTGTACCGTGCAAGCGATCAAGCTATGGGTCAAACACTTCGCGCCGGTTCACAGCAGTAATCTACATGTTTTTTTACCGCTACTTGCGGGCAACTGCGTTGTCCTGAGTGTTGCTCTTTATAATGCGCGCAGTGATACCTCGCTACTGCAGGCGCTCCTTTCTGGATTCGGTGCCGGAGCAAGCTATGCCATCGTTCTAATATGTTTTACCTTTATGCGCGAAAGACTCGACGCTGCAGACATTCCACAGCCCTTTAAAGGAGGCGCCGTTGCAATGCTCACGGCGGGTTTAATGTCCATCGCCTTCATGGGACTGAGCGGGTTGGTATGACATGATTGAAAACTTATTCAACTCAAGCCTGCTACGTGCGATGCGATTTAGCGGCAGCTTAATGGCCTTTTCTTGGCAATGCGGTCTTGCTGTTAAGGCATATCACGATCACGCGCAATTAGCGCGCCTGCGAAATACCGCTTTAGATACTCGTCGGCTGCGCTGCATTGAGAGAGACGGCGCATGAACCGGTTACGGGCATTCGCTGATGCTGACGTCCCCAAGACCAACAAACAGCCGCCCGTCTTTCTGCCCCAAGGGCGTCCTAGTATTCCAAAGGTTTTTGTCGTGCGGCTGGTCTCATGGTTTAAAGAGCCTGCTATCGACGTCGGTCGGAAAGGTTGTCAAGAAAGTTTCATCAGCCACTGCAGCATGTTCTTACGCTCTGCTGTAAATCTACCAATAGTAGGTCGCGTCAGTGCCACTGAGATGCGTATTGAACAACGAAAATCGTCCCAACCGCCACAGTATTTCGCGGTGCTTACCACGTATTTAATGCGCGATGAAGAAGACGTAATCCAGCAACGTGCTACCCGCAAAGACGCTGTTTCACTCACTACGCATTCGCGCACATCCCTGCCTAGCGACGATATGACTGCGACCGCAAAGGCGCTTATTGAACAGAAGGCTTTGTCGTCCGTTCAGCGTATACAAAAGCTAACCCGCTCTGCGGATGGACTGCAATGGCATCGGAGCCGAATTAAAGAGCAATCAGCCGCTACTGACAATGACAGTCTCAAGCGACCAAAAAGTCTGAACGCGAGCGTTGAAGAAGCGCGTCAGAAACTCGTCCGCGCGAAATCTCCGCTTACCGAGAACACGGAGTCATGACACGCCCAACCGTCATGAATCCCGCAGAGCCCAGAAGCAACCAGACGATTATGCTAAAGGTGTTACTAGCCTGCTCGCCAGGTGCGGTAGCGCTATTTTGGCACTTTGGCTGGGGTATTTTTATTAATGTGTGTTTATGCGCCATCTGTGCCCTTTGCTGTGAGGCTGCGGCCCTCCGCCTACGTAATCGACCGGTCAGT
Source organism: uncultured Cellvibrionales bacterium (assembly GCA_913031145.1). Taxonomy (GTDB): domain Bacteria; phylum Pseudomonadota; class Gammaproteobacteria; order Pseudomonadales; family Porticoccaceae; genus TMED48. The sequence continues at coordinate 50,930 of CAJWCO010000003.1, forward strand.
TTACATTTACGCGACGGTAGCGCGCTCCTCACCGCCGTGCTTTTGGGGCTGGCATTACCCCCACTATTACCCTGGTGGATTGTCCTCACCGGCTGCGTCTTTGCCATTATCTTCGGAAAACAACTGTATGGTGGATTGGGAAATAACCCCTTTAACCCGGGGATGGTTGGCTATGCCGCTCTGATCGTGTGTTTTCCAGAGCACATGAGCCGCTGGATTTTTCCTAGTGACCTTCTCTACGAGGGCACGGCCCACCCCGGACTTTGGGACGCGTTAATGACTGTTCTAACTGGCTACGAGGGCGTGGATGGCATCACTGGTGCTACGCCGCTAGACATAGTGCGGCAAAACAGCGGTCTTATGATAAATCAGCTATATGACAGCAACTCAGTGTTTAATCGCGGGCATTGGGCGGGTGTCGGTTGGGAGTGGGTAAATTTAGGTTTTCTTACTGGCGGAATCTTTTTGCTTTACGCACGCATTTTTACGTGGCACGCCCCCATAGCAATGTTGGGCTCTCTCACGGCCATGTCATTGTTTTTTTGGGATTCAGGCAGTTCAGCAAGCCTTGGGTCGCCCATCTTTCATTTATTCAGTGGCGCTACGATGATGGGTGCGTTTTTTATTGTAACGGATCCAGTATCCTCGGCGACAAGCCGCCGAGGACGAATCATATACGGTGTGCTGATCGGCACACTAGTCTTTGCAATTCGTAGCTGGGGTGACTACCCCGATGCACTAGCGTTTGCAGTATTGTTAGCTAATTGCGTTGCACCCACCATAGACCGCTTTAGCATGCGCCAACCGTTCGGTCGCGCGGACACGTCTGAGCCAAACACCTCCAAGGAGGAGTGCTGATGTCATCTTCCATCATGACTGTGCTAAAGCTTGGGCTCCTCATTTTTTTATGTCTTGTTCTGATTGCGACTACAGAGATTTTTGCACGACAGTTCATCGTCGCCTCTGAGGACAGAGCCAACCAAAAATACCTACTGCAGGTGCTCCCGGAAGGCCTTCACGGAGACACTATCGAGTTTACGCCACTACCTGTGGATCCCCGTTATTGGCAGATTCTGGGTCTGTCTGATGGTGGTGATGTTCACATCGCCCACCAGCATCAACTGCCCATTGGTGTGGTAATTCCCACCGTCACAGCCGCGGGTTATGGAGGAAATATCCATTTATTAGTAGGCATCGATCTTGCGGGCAAGATAACAGGGGTTCGAGTTACAGAACACCGCGAGACAATGGGCCTCGGCGATGCGATCGATATAACCCAGAGCCTATGGGTCGAGAGTTTTATAGGGCGGTCGTTAACTGATCCCAAACCTTCTCGTTGGGCGCTAAAACTCGACGGGGGGATCTATGACCACTTTACCGGAGCGACCATTACGCCTCGGGCCGTTGTCAATCAAGTCTTGGTGACCCTTGAGTACTTCACGGAACAACATAAAGAAACACTGGAAAGATCTCACCGCGACCACCCAGAGGGAACTGTCTTGTGAACTCATCGTCGCTTATCAGCCTCGCACGCAATGGACTTTGGCACAGTAATCCTTCACTCGTTCGTTTATTGGGGCTTTCTCCTTTACTGGCTATTACCACGACAGTCGTCCAAGCTCTTGGGTTGGGACTCGCGTCATTTGCGGTGATCATGGGCACCAATATCAGCATTGCAATTCTGCGTACCCGCTTGACTCGCGCACTCCACGTGCCCGCACTTTTGGTCATTATCGCCACACTGGTGACCTGCACAGAGCTTCTAATGCAGGCGTTTGCTTACTCTCTTTACCACTTACTGGGCATCTTCATTCCCCTCATCGCGACCAATTGTATTGTATGGGATCGCGCAGAGACGTTCGCCAATCGTTCATCAGTATCACTTGCAGCATATGATGGATTAGTGACTGGAACAGGATTTATCAGTCTTCTCTTGTTGGTCGGCGCGGTTCGAGAAATCCTTGGGCGAGGTACTTTATTTGCAGGCATGGAACTCTTGTTTGGTGAACCTGCAACATCTTGGCTGTGCCATCCATTTGGAACAAGTTTCGAGATGCCTCTGTTTGCCTTGCCGCCCGGTGGTTTTATCGTCATCGGGTTACTTATCGCACTCAAAAACACGTTAGATACGCGAACCCTAAAAAACTCCAGTTATAACCCACCCACAGCGACTGCCGAAAACAACCTCGCGCGTACGACGGATAAAATAGACTGAGCGGATACCGCCGCTAAATCGACTAAACCCAGCTAAATTCGACATGGAATATGATCACGCGAGGATTTCGACATCGCGCTTCAGAAAAATATAATGCAGTTGCCCAACTGCGCCGTTATGATAATAAGCTGGTGAGTGCGCGTTGCACCCTCCAATCGACAATAAGTCAAAGAATGAACCGACTAACAATGACACTGCCGGACGATTGGCATACGCACCTAAGAGATGCGGATGCGCTTGCCACGACAGTGCCAGCTGCGACGCGTTGTTTTGGACGCTGCATTATTATGCCCAATTTAGTGCCGCCGGTGACCTCTGTAGCCTTGGCACTTAATTATCGACAACGCATCCTTCGCCACCAACCCGTCAATAGCGACTGGCAACCCCTCATGGTGCTGTATCTTACAGATAACACATCGGCGGCAGAAATTCGTGCTGCCCATGCAACGGGCTTAATTCAGGCTGTAAAATATTACCCAGCGGGCGCTACAACCCATTCGGCAGCGGGTGTAACTAACCTAGAAAGATTGGACAGCGTGTTCGCCACCCTGCAAGAACTCGGTATGGTTTTACAAATGCACGGCGAGGTCACCGATCCAGACATCGACATTTTTGACCGAGAGGCGGTTTTCATTGATCGACACCTCACGCGGATCACCGAGCGATTTCCTGCTCTGAAAATCGTTTTAGAACATATAACAACGCATCAGGGCGTTGACTTTGTTCGCCATAGCCACAGCAAGGTCGCCGCCACTATCACACCACAACACTTGCTATATAATCGCAATGACATGCTGGTCGGTGGTATACGACCGCACCTATATTGTTTACCGATTTTAAAACGTAATCGGCATCAAGAGGCACTCATTGACGCCGCAACCAGTGGTAGTCATAAGTTCTTCCTCGGAACCGATTCAGCACCACACGCGCGTGAAGACAAAGAATCGTGTTGTGGTTGTGCTGGGTGCTACAGCCACCATGCTGCCATTGAGCTCTATGCAGAGGCCTTTGATCGGGCCGAGTCGCTCCATCAACTCGAAGGATTTGCGAGCCATCATGGCGCGGATTTTTACGGACTATCACGTAATCCGCGTCAGATTCATCTAACACGTAAAAGCTGGCAGGTTCCCGAGAAAATTCACTATCGAGGTACAGAAATTGTCCCGCTAGCAGCGGGAGAAACACTTCACTGGACATTGGAGTCCTAATGGAAACTTATAGCGTGCCTTCCCCACCCCTCATATCAGGCCGATTTAGAGGCTTTTTACCTGTGGTCGTGGATATTGAAAGTGGCGGTTTTAATGCACGCACGGATGCACTACTAGAAGTGGCCGTCGTGATATTGGCCATGGATGAATCAGGAAAATTATTCATCAAAGAGAGTATGAGTAAAAATATCGACCCATTTCCCGGCGCTATTGTAGAAAAGTCTGCTCTTGAGTTTACGGGCATTGATCTCTTCGATCCTGAACGTCTCTCCGAAGAAGAAGGCGATGCACTGCGTCAGTTATTTCAACCGATTCGTCGCGAAGTGAGTAAAACAGGCTGTACTCGAGCCGTTATGGTAGGACACAACGCGCACTTTGACTTGGGCTTTATTAACGCAGCCATGCATCGTTCGCAGATCAAACGCAACCCGTTTCATCCCTTTTCATGTTTCGACACCTCTACTCTGGCTGGCTTAGCCTTTGGCCAAACCGTGTTGGCTAAAGCGTGTCAGGCAGCGGGTATCGAGTTCAACAATAAAGAAGCGCACAGCGCACTATACGATGCACTGCGGACGGCGGAGTTATTTTGCACTATTGTAAATCGCTGGCGCGATCTTGGGGGCTGGTGTGAGCCGCCAGCCTCGCCTGAAGATGACTCTGAGCCGCAATCGTAAATACCCACCCAGTATTTAATGCCTCGCTCTGTTATGGCAGCACGGCACAGCAACGAACCAACGTTTATGCGTTCAAAATACTCACCGCGTGTGCGAACACCCGACCCGTTGATCTTGTCTGCGCAAACCCCAAAAAAAGTCGTAGTTAGAGGCTTTTCGGAAACGTGAGGTCTTTCGCAAAATCGATCCGTTAAGTCGTCGCGTTGCACGTGGATTAGCGACAGAAGTCCGCGCCATTTCTCGCACAAACGCGTTTTTTTAAGCGCACTTTTAGTCGGCTAGTGACAACGCTTTGGTATATAGCTCCTGCTTGCTTAAGCCCGTAATTTTAGACGCCAGCGACGCGGCTTTACTCGGTGGTAATTCGTTTAATAACACCGCCAGAATGCGCTCCGCATCTAAGTATTTGGCATCGTGTTCATCCACCGCGCCTGCGATGATCAAAACAATCTCACCCCGTTGTTGCTGACTATCTAACGCCACAACCTCACGCAACTCGCCAAGGGTACCACGGTTGAATGTCTCGTATTTTTTAGTGATCTCGCGCGCCATAAAGGCGTTACGCGCGATCCCCATAACGGCGACTGCATCGTCGAGGGTCGCAAGAAGACGATGTGGCGCTTCGTAAAATATTAGGGTGCTGACGGACCCCCGCAAAGCCTTGAGCGTGACTGTCCGCTGCTGTTTCTTTGCGGGCAAAAAACCCTGAAAGCTAAACCGATCCGTCGCCAGACCCGACACGCTTAAAGCCGCAACCAGAGCGCAACTTCCGGGAATCGGAACAACATCAATACCTCTTTCTCGCGCCTCGACGACCAATCGATAACCGGGGTCAGAAATCAATGGTGTCCCTGCATCTGAGATCAGTGCTACGCTTTGATTGCGCTCAAGGTGACTGAGAATTTTATCTACGCTACTTCGGTCACTGTACTCATGGTAACTCACCGTAGGCGATTTTATGTGATAATGCTCGAGCAATTTTTTGCTGTGTCGCGTATCCTCACAGGCAATGATGTCTGCGCTTTGCAGTGTCTCGATGGCACGTAATGACAGATCACCAAGATTGCCAATCGGTGTTGCGACGATATAGAGAATTCCGCATGGATGAAGAGTCATGGTTAAAATCAGTCTAAATGAAGGGTTGCGTTACAGCCTTATAGTAGCCTTTATAGCGGGGTGTGCGCCACCCGAAAACCTGCAAAAATCACCACTATCCGCTGACCCCGTCGTAATCGAAGACACTTTCGACGATGTGACGTTTCAAGATGCCGAAAGACTTCTCCAACGTGCCCTTAAGACAGACTCGAACTCGCCAAGCCGGCAACAACTATTACTCGACAGTGCCCTTGCATTCCACCAGCAAGCTCAGACAAACCGCAGTCAAGAGATCCTGAATCAAATCGATAGCGCGCTACTCACGGATGCTGACTATGCCGACTATGTATTGCTGTATGCTGAAATACTTCGGGACAACGCCGCTTGGCAGGTCCTGCAAGACTGGCTAGAGACGACTCGCCTGGCCCAGATAAGCACCCAACTGACTCTCGGGCAACAATACCGATGGGTTGCTATAGAAACAGATCTAAATATTCAACTGGGCGCGATTGAAAAGAGTCTACTGCCGTCTGTCACTCTCGCAGCCAAGTTGCCAACAGCCCAAAAAGGACGCCTACATAATCAGATCTGGGACTTATTGAATCGACTCCCGTCTCACCGTTTGGCATCACTGCAGACAGAAACTGATCAACCGCACTTGATCGGTTGGTTACAGCTCGCTGAGCTTCTGCGACCGATGCGCGGAGACCAAAACACGCAATCTCGCCTGTTCTTTGACTGGCGAAATGAAAAAAAAGAACATCCCGTAGCAACTCTGCCGCCCGATGCACTGCGCGCAGAATACGCTGCTGAACCACCCGTGACCTCTATCGCTCTTTTATTACCCCTGCAAGACGACTATCGTGCCGCCAGTCAGACACTACTCGATGGCTTTATGGTGGCTTACTACAAATTTTTGGAAACCGCTGCAGAAAAACCGCGCCTGAAGATCTACGATACAGGCAAGCGTCCACTGCAAAACGTTTATTCAGACGCTGTTGCGGAAGGGGCCAAAATGATTATCGGTCCGGTGCGAAGTAACAGTGTTCATAGCCTTGTCGGGCTCGATAATTTACCCGTACCCACACTGAGTCTGAATCGTACCGATGTACCAGAATTGACGGGGCCTGCGAATCTGGTGCAATTTGGGTTATCGCCTTTGGACGAAATTGATCAGATTATGGAGCGCGCATGGCGACTTGAGCAGCGTCGTGTGCTGGTGATTGCCCCAGAGCAAGGCTGGGGACGTCGTTCCAGCGATTATTTTCAGCAACAATGGGCGAAACGAGGGGGACGTATCGTTGGCACCGTACACTACCCAAAAAATGTGAAAGATTTCAGCCCACTTCTAAAAGCTCCTTTGCATATCGACGCCAGTGAGGCGCGCGGCCTACAACTACGGCGATTCGTCAATAGCCGTCTAAAGACCAGCGCGCGACGCCGTGAAGACGTAGACTTGGTGTTGCTGTTGGGCTACCCAGAAGTCGCGCGCCGCATTAAACCCTCATTAGAATATTTGTATGCCGCAGATCTCCCAGTGTATGCAACCTCCCACATCTACAGCGGATCGCCACAAGTGTCCAAGGATCGCGACCTGGCTGGCATTGAGTTTTGTGCAATGCCTTGGAGCCTCCAAGGGCACCTCGCCACACCATTAACGCCGGAACCGCGTTTGCATGCTGCACTGAAACGTTTTTTCGCACTGGGTCATGACGCATTTTTGGTCTACAGAGAACTCAACCATTTACAGCAAGGTCATGCTAGCCCGCCTGTATTCGGCGCTACCGGCCTACTGTCACTCGACAAAGGTCAAATCACGCGCCGTACCCAATGGGCGAAATTTGAGGGCGGCCGAGTCGTACCACTCGATGTCGAATGACATTTTTATAGCCCCTTGGGGATGACGAAATGGTTCTGTCCAGATCACCAAGACTGTCTGGAAAAGATGCAGAAAGCTTAGCGTGTCGGTATCTGGAGGCACGTGGACTTGTATTAATAAGGCGCAATTACCGTTCGCATCGAGGGGAAATTGACCTGATAATGAGAGACTCGCAGGACCTCGTCTTTATTGAAGTTAAATATCGCCACAGCAACCGTTTCGGGGGTCCAGAGGAAGCCATTACAGCGGTCAAGGAGCAGCGCCTTAAAATAACCGCAGCCCGATACCTGCAAGAAACCCGTTGTCCAAACGCCATGGCGCGTTTTGACGCCGTTGCGATGTCTCAACCTATCGATGCCAACGCAGGTTACAGCTACAATTGGATCAAGAATATTTTCCACTAGCATCAATCCAATCAGGTGAGACGAATATGCTCAACCCACAGGTAACCAAGTTTTATGTACAGCTCGTTGAAGACACCATGCTCGTTGGCGACCGCTTGGCCCCTCAAATTGAACAGGCAGCAACGATGCTCGCCAATGCACTCATTGCAGGGAAGACGATCTACACTTGCGGTCAAAGTAATGCTGGGCTAATCAGTCAGATCTTAAGCGATAATTTGGCGCTTGGAACGCGCATTGAACGACCGGGTTTTCCTTCCATTAACTTAAATCAGTTAACTCAAAATCACTCGACAGAACGTCGCTTCGCACCGATGCTGCTTACCCATGCGCACCAATCCGACCTTCTTGTAATCATCAGTAGAGGCGGAAGCGATGATGACCTTGTGAGAAGTGCCGAGGTCGCTATGGACCTCGGCATGAGCATGATATTATTTGCGCACAAAAGTGATACTATTCTTATGGAATCATTGGGCTATGGGGATTTGTGTATTGATATGAGTCAATTTGACGAATCACTACTCAGTACCCTACAGTTTCAGGCTGTCGAGTGTCTATGTTCACTGATAGATCATATTATACTTGGAGGAAGCTAGTGCATAAATTTATCATGGTGCTCCTGTCTGTGGCACTCATTAGCGGATGTACATCTGTGGTACATCACATGACCGAAGAGCCGATGAACAGCGATTCTGGCACCACGGGTCCCGGCACTTACATTAACGACGTGTCCATGGAAACCAGCATTGGGGTCAACATTAAAAAGGCTGACCCCCTTCTGGAAACTTCACACATCAATGTCAACGTCTATAACGCTGTCGTACTGTTGACCGGCGAAGCTGGAAGCGCCGCATTAAAGAAATTAGCCGGAGACACAGCCCGAGCACATAAACGCGTGCGAATTGTCCACAATGAACTACAGGTCAGGAACAATGCCTCTTTAATTACCCGCGGCAATGACTCGTTAATCACCGGTAGAGTCAAGGCTAAACTTATTTTCGATGAGGAGGTCACAGCCAATAAGGTCAAAGTCATCACCGAGGACAGTACCGTCTATCTTATGGGAGAAATTTCGCGCGAGATGGGTGAAAAAGCGTCCAACCGAGCCCGTGAAAGTAGCGGCGTTCGCAATGTCGTCAAAGTCTTTGAATACACCGATTAGCGAAACTCGAAGCGTCTCGCACAACCGCAATTAAGTATCACGATCGTTACACCAACTCGACTGCGATTGCGGTTGCCTCGCCCCCACCAATACAGACACTTGCTATTCCACGCTTTAACTTGCGGGTTTTCAGAGCGTGCAGCAACGTAACAAGTATGCGCGCTCCGCTGGCACCAATAGGATGGCCCAAGGCACATGCACCGCCATGTATATTAAGGCGTTGATGATCTATTTGTAACTCCTGCATCGCCGCCATCGCAACGACCGCAAAAGCCTCATTAATCTCCCACAGGTCCACATCTTGAACGGACCAACCTACTTTTTTCAAGGTCTTGGAGATAGCGCTAACGGGGGCCGTCGTAAACCATTCGGGCTCGTGTGCCGCATCATCATAGGCATGAATAAGAGCGATAGGGCGTAAGCCTTGTTGCTCTGCTCGATCCGCCATCATGAGTGTTAGTGCAGCAGCGCCGTCTGATATCGAACTCGCATTCGCCGCTGTCACCGTACCATCTTTGCGAAAAGCGGGTTTCAAATGTGGGATTTTTTCCGCTTTGGCGCGTCCTGGTTGCTCGTCTTGGTCAACACAAATTTCGCCCGACCGCGACGACACCATCACGGGTGTGGTCTCGCCAACGAACAAACCTTCAGAAATAGCCACATTGGCTCTACACAACGATTCAAGCGCATAGCGGTCTTGCTGTTCTCGCGTGAACGCATAACGTTGCGCGCAATGTTCTGCAAAATTCCCCATGGGGACTGACTGATATGCATCTTGAAGACCATCGAACTGCATATGGTCGGTCATAGTCGCCGCACCGAACCGGTATCCTCGTCGTGCGTCTGGCAACAAATGAGGCGCTCGGCTCATACTTTCCATACCGCCAGCCACCGCACTTTGAACCTGACCAGAGCGCAAGCTATTACAGGCTAACATCACCGCTTTCATTCCCGACCCGCACACTTTTTGAATCGTCGAACAACTGGTATTGTCACTCAAATTCGCCGCCAAAGCAGCCTGTCGAGCTGGCGCTTGACCTACACCAGCTGTCAGAACACATCCCATCAACAGTTCGTCAATCGCGTCGTTAGTAAGTCCCGAATCGTCAACAGCTGAGCGAATCACGGCAGACCCAAGTGCAGTGACGGGGACCGATGAAAGACTTCCCACGAGTCCACCGATGGGGGTTCTACGCGCAGATAAGATAGCAACGGGGCTTTGCATATTTACGTCCTTGTGACCATGGTAACTATTTAATGACGCGAAGCGAGGGTTTCGCCTTCAGTCCGTCGCGCCGTTGCGGCTTCGGTTGCGGCGGCTGCGGAGGCTGCGGCGGCACAACTTTGGGGCCTTGAGGCGGAGGGGGATCTTCCAGAGGATCGGACTCAAACATCATACCCTGACCGTTCTCCTGCGCATAAATACCCAGTATCGACCCAATCGGGCAGTAAATGTCTATAGGAACACCGCCAAACCGCGTCGACAAACGGATAAAGTGGTTGTTCATTTCGAAGTTTGTCACAGCACGCGGAGCGATATTTAAAATTATTTGGCCATTTGTGACAAAGTTTTGCGGAATCTCGACGCCATCACAGTGCGCATCAACGACAACGTAAGGTGTGCATTCATTGTCCACAATCCAGTCGTAAAAAGCACGGATGAGATAAGGACGATTAGACAGCATGCACAGGGTCCCGGTCAGCCACGCAATTCGCGTTCCAAATCAGTTAGACTTTCCTCGAATGCAGCGCGTTCAAAGACTCTTTTCATATAACCCAAGAGCGGTTTTGTTTGCGCCCCCGTTGGAATGTCAATGCCCAGCTGCGGTAATCGCCAAAGGAGCGGCGCAAGACAGCAATCGACTAGAGTGTAGTCTTCGCTCATAAAAAAGGGCAAGTCAGTAAATATAGACGATACGCCAATCAACGATTCACGGAGTTCCTGTCGTGCCGAAGCCCCATCGCTACCGTTGGGATCTAAAATAATGCGGTCCGACAGCCTACACCAGTCGCGCTCAATTCGAAATATCCAAAGACGGCTCTGAGCGCGCGCCACAGGGTAAACAGGCAATAAAGGCGGATGCGGAAATCGCTCATCCAAGTACTCCATCACAACTTTAGACTCATATAACGCCAAATCTCTGTCTACCAACGTCGGTAGCGTGCCATAGGGGTTGGCCTCAAGAATTTCTTCCGTAACCGCCGTTGATTCCACGTCTTCAATATCAACAGTCACCCCTTTTTCGGCCAAAACAATTCGGACGCGGTGGCTATATTGGCAAGACGGATCAGAAAATAAAGTCATCGAAGATCGACGCACAAACACCTCTTATTAAAAAAACGATATCGTACCACAATGACAGCGCGCGTAGGTCTTTGCCTCGCTAATTTGTTATGCGCCAGCGCCGTGACATGACAAACGTCTCAGCGGCTAGTGAATACCTTTCCAGTACTCGCGGTTTAGCAACGATACGAAAACTAATAGAATGGCTAAAAACATCAAAACCAAGCGCCCAATGTGCTTGCGTTGCTCCGCCATCGGCTCGGCAACGTAGGTTAAAAAGTTAACTAAGTCAAATACCGCCTCATCGTACTCTGCCGCTGACAAGGTGCCATCAGATACCAATGTAAAGCGCCCACAGGGATCATCCAAGATATCTTCGCCGGTCATCAAGTCGCGTTTAATACCACCGTTAGACGCCCTGACCGGCCCAGGCGAGCACTCGGCTAAACCCTGCAGATCAAGCAATGCATGCGGCATACCCACATCTTTGTACACGCGATTATTGACCCCCAGAGGTCTGTTGTCATCGACATAGAAATTTCTCAGGTAGGTGTATACCCACTCTGGCGATCGGGCGCGCGCTACGAGCGTCAAATCGGGCGGAACAGCACCAAACCACTGCTTAGATTTCTCCGGCGTCATTCCGATCGTCATAAGGTCGCCAATTCTTTGACCCGTGAAGACCATATTCTGCATCATCAGCTGATGTGGAATAGCCAAGTCATCAGCGACGCGCTCCCAACGCGAATACTGAAATGAGTGGCACCCCATGCAGTAATTAACCGCCAGTTTAGCCCCTGTTTGGAGCGACGCATTATTGTCAAGTTGCGCTTCAAATGCGTCGCATTCAATCGCGCCACACGATTTACCCTCTGCGCCAACAGCCTTCAACGGCAAAACCACTAAAAGCCCGACTAGCGCGAATCCGCACATGGTTTTGAACGGCCCTATGCCGCCATCCATCGTGATCCTGTCGGGCTCCGGACGAGTACGCTCGTATCGCGTCCAAAAATAAATACCCGCGAAGTAGGAGAAGTAAATACCGGTACAAACTTGCGCCAAGAACGTCCGCTCAGGCGTTGGAGCTTTAATCCCGAGGTATCCTAGAATGATAAAGCTCGCCGCAAATATCAATATCATTGCCCGACTGATATTCCCTTTGTACCGCATCGACCGAACGGGACTTCGATCCAACCAAGGCAGTACAAATAAGACGGCTATCGCCGCAGCCATGGTAATAAAACCCCCTAACTTGTCCGGCACCGCTCTCAGCATTGAATAATAGGGCGTGAAATACCAAACAGGGGCAATATGTTCTGGTGTCTTTAGAGAATTTGCCTTTTCAAAGTTCGCATGCTCGAGAAAATAGCCTCCCATCTCGGGCATGAAAAACAGTACTGCACAAAAAGCAAATAGAAAGACCGTGATGGGCACCAAATCATGAATCACAAAATAAGGATAGAACGGGATACCGTCAATTGGCTTTCCTTCCCCATCTTTGTATTTTTTAATCGAGACGCCATCAGGGTTGTTAGAGCCAACATCATGGAGCGCAATGATATGCATCACGACGAGAGCGATCAGGATAATTGGCATTGCAACGACGTGAAGCGACATAAACCGATTAAGGGTAATACCGGAAATCAGATAATCACCCCTGATCCACTGTACGATGTCTTCACCGACCACCGGTATAGCCCCGAAAAGCGAAATAATGACCTGAGCGCCCCAATAAGACATCTGGCCCCAAGGCAGAACATAGCCCAGAAAGGCTTCTGCCATGAGCGCGACATATATGGTCATCCCAAAGACCCAAACCAGTTCTCTGGGCGCCTTGTAGGAGCCGTAAATTAAGCCTCGAAACATGTGCATATAGACAACGATGAAGAAGGCAGACGCTCCAGTAGAGTGCGCATAGCGAATAATCCACCCCAACTCGACATCGCGCATAATATATTCTACCGACGCAAAAGCCTGCTCCGCTGACCCTTGATAGCTCATTAGTAACCAGATACCGGTCACCAGCTGAATAACCAGAACGACCATCGATAAGACGCCGAAATAGTACCACCAGTTAAAGTTTTTGGGCGCGTAGTACTCCGCCATGTGGCGATTCCATTCTCGCTTGAGCGTCGGCAGACGCGCATCAAGCCACGTTGCAAAATCTTGCTGTTTTTCCATCATGCGGTCTCCGCATCTATACCAATTACAATTACTGAACTCGATTCATACGAGTGCGGAGGAACTTCTAGATTGGTAGGAGCCGGTACTCCAGCAAATACGCGCCCAGAGAGATCAAATTTAGACCCATGACAAGGACAGAAAAAACCGCCGATCCAATCGCCGTCTCCGTCACTCAGGTCCGCCGCACCGACATCCGGTCGATAGATGGGCGCGCACCCTAAGTGCGTACACAAGCCCACCAACACAAGAATTTCTTCTCTACCTGATAGAGTCCGAGCAGTTCCGCTGACGTAATCAGGCTGTAAAGCATCTTTTGAATCGACATCCCTCAAAGTAGCCGTCGTCAGATTTTCAATCGCTGCCAACGAATCGGCGGTTCGGCGCACGATGTAAACGGGCTTTCCGCGCCACTCAACCACAATGCGTCCGCCCGGTTCTAATTTGCCAATATTCACTTTAACGGGCGCACCGGCGGCCTTTGCCTTGGCACTTGGTTTCCAAGAAGCCAAAAACGGAATTGCTGCACCTGCAACACCGACACCACCAATCACGGTAGTTGCGCCGGTCAAAAATTTACGTCGAGTGGTATCTACATCGCTGGTATCCACGAAGACACTCCTAATAAAGTATTACTGATGGACGACCCCCTTGAGTCAGGGGGTGAAACACGGGGAATTATATCTTAATAGCTCGCGCTTTTTGGCGCAATTACTGAAAATTCAGGAAAAAAACTAATCGTTTCTTTTGCAACAAAAAAGCCCGAGATAATCGGGCTCAGTCATTACAACATCGCGTTAGCGTTTCGAGTACTGAGGACGCTTTCGTGCCTTGTGCAAACCAATCTTTTTACGTTCCACCTGCCGTGCGTCGCGAGTCAGAAATCCCGCTTTGCGCAAGGACGGCCGTAAGTTTTCGTCATACTGCACAAGTGCTCGCGCTATGCCGTGACGTATCGCCCCGGCCTGACCAAAACTGCCACCACCGTTAACCGTAATATTGGCATCGAATTTTTCCGGCATTTCAACAACATCAAACGCCTGCCTCACGATCATTCTTGCCACTTCGCGACCGAAATAATTCTCAATGGTCCGGTCGTTAATTTTTATCGCGCCCGATCCTGCTTTCAAGAACACTCGCGCAGCTGATGTCTTGCGCCGCCCAGTTCCATAATATTGTGCTTCTGCCATAATCGCTGTCCGCTATAAATCTAAAGTTTGTGGTTGTTGCGCCGCATGAGGATGCTCCGTGCCAGCATAAACTTTCAACTTTCTGAACATCTCGCGTCCCAGTGGGCCACGCGGCAACATGCCCTTCACCGCTGATTGAATCACACGCTCGGGGGCTTTGGCTAACAGATCTTCAAAGTTAATGTCTTTAATTCCGCCAGGATATCCCGTATGCGAATAATAAATTTTCCCTTTCGCTTTGTTACCCGTAACCGTCACTTTATCGGCATTGATGATCACGATGTAATCACCGGTATCCACGTGCGGAGTGTATTCGGGCTTGTGTTTACCGCGCAGTCGCGTGGCAACGGCTGATGCCAGTCGTCCGAGCGTCTTATCTTTCGCGTCTACCAGAAACCAATCGCGTACGACCGTCTCAGCCTTTGCAGTATAGGTTTTCATAAGGATACGCCTAACTCGTGTCGATCAAAAAAGGGGGCGAATTGTAAAGATGCAGAGTGAGTTTTACAAGTCTTTGCGTGCCTGAATAACAAAAACTTTTCGAACTTCCTGCCCACACATTTAAGGGCAGTGCGCGCGAGCTAGATACTCACGGCTTTGCATCTCCAGCAGACGACTCTGTGTGCGCTGGAATTCAAAGTTCAAGCGACCTTCCCCATAAAGTTGATCGATCGGAAATTCAGCAGACAGTACGAGCTTAACACCGCGGTCGTAAAACTCGTCTACCAAATTAATAAATCGTCTAGCTGCGTCCTCGTTAATTGAACCCATTTTGGGTACACATGAAACGAGAACCGCATGAAACTCGCGCGCAATCTCGATGTAGTCGTTTTGACTGCGCGGCCCTTCACACAGTGCACTAAAATCAAACCAGACCACGCCATCGGCCTTTTTTAACGCTAAAATAGCGCGATCTTCAATATCGACCTCAACCCACGTTTTTACTCCTTGGTCTAATCGTGTTAAGTGCACAAAAGTGGCCTCGAGAGCGTCTGCCGCGTCCTCCCCCAAAGGCCAATAAAATAGGTCTGCTTGCTCCAGCGAACGCAACCGGTAATCTATACCTCCATCAATATTTATGACCTCACAATGACGTTCGATCAACGCAATTGCCGGCAGAAAGCGTTGCCGTTGTAACCCATTGCGGTAGAGTTGATCGGGCCGAATATTGGACGTTGCCACAAGGCATACTCCTCTCGAAAATAGCCCCTGCATTAGTAAACTTAAAATCATTGCATCCGTAATATCACTCACAAAAAATTCATCAAAACAAATAATGCAGGTTTCTTTCGCGATTAAATCCGCCACCTTTTCTAATGGATTGACCTCGCCTTTGAAATATTTTAACTCTGCATGAACGCGGCGCATGAACCGATGAAAATGCACGCGCAACTTGTTATCGAATGGCAGGCAGGCATAGAAATTATCCATCAGGTAGGTCTTGCCGCGCCCCACACCTCCCCAAAAATACACCCCCCGCTCTACCTCAACTGTTGCGGGAACCATAAGCGACGACAGAAGTGATCGTAAACGCGTTTCCTTACGGCGATGGCTTTTTAAGATTAATCGCTGATGAAGATCATTTAACGTGTCGACAGCTCTCGCTTGCGAGTCGTCAGCCACGAAATCATCGCGCATCAAATCGTGATCATAACGCTGTCTTGGAGTCAGCATAGCGGTCTATTAGGCGCAGTCTGGAACGGGTATAAACTGTAACCACCCGATCGCAACGTGACAACCCTAAAATGTTAATTACCAGCGACAAACGACAACGCAAATTTTCATTGCCAAAGATCAGGGTTGAGCGGGTATTGGAGCAAGACTGTCAAAAAAGTATTGCGCTCATAGACGTGTTTGACGGACACTATATCCGAGTAATTATTCGGAAAAAACTATGCAAGATCCAGTCATGCTTATTTTAGTGACCACTGTCGCATTTTTTTTGGGGACGTTAATCGGATACCTAATCAGTCGAAATAGCGCAGCCAACCAAGTTTTGCCTCGCGTTATTGAAAAACAACTAGCCAACAGTGACGCACAATTAAAAGAGTACCAACAGGCAGTGACGCAACACTTTATCACCTTATCCCACCACACATCGGGGGTTTCACAGGCCTACCGAGATATTCAGGAGCATCTCGCTTCTAGCGCATTAAGGCTGGCCAGCCCAGAGGTGAGCCGACAAATTATTCAGGAGTCGGGGATCGATCTAACGCTTGGGCAGCACGAAAATGACTCGCTAGCGACTATTGATACCCTACAAGCACCTCGAGACTATGCACCAAAAGTGCCGGGCGGGGTGCTTAGCGAAAATTATGGACTAGACCCCGCAGGCACGTCTGATCTTGCTGATTCGCCTCCGCAACACGACGTACATATCGCAGAAAAGACACCGTCGGCAGATACCTCTCGTCATGGCCATCCTTCATATGCATCGCAGTAATTCGACCCGCCGAGGGGGTGCCAGGACCAGAGATTAGGTATCCCAAGACCGCCAATTTGGGACGCAGCGACTTCCCAGTTTGTAATTGAGAACGAGGAATGTTTGCAAAGATTGCTATCGAAAAAAAACCTCTGAGCGCTTCACTCCTCGGCGTTTGTAGATTGTGTCGCGGTATTCTTGAATTCGAAAACCATGCTTTCTGCTATGCATGTAGCGATGCCTTACCGTGGCTGCATCACCCTTGTAGTCACTGCGCAATGCCACTGGACTTGCCGGCCCTATCTTCGGTTTGTGGAACATGCCAAAAATCGCCCCCGCTCTACAATCGGTGCATTGCAGCGCTTTGCTATGAACCACCAGTCAATGACCTCATCGCCCATATCAAAACGCATGTGCACGCACCCGAAACACACCAATTAGGTAGGCAACTCGCCATGATCTGCGAAGCAACCTACAATAAAACATGGCCTGATATGATTATTCCAGTCCCTCTACACTGGACTAGAACACTGCAACGAGGCTTTAATCAGTCCGACAACCTGGCGCATTACATCCAAATGTCGTTCCCCAAAATTGAAATCCGAGGTGACCTTTGCAAACGGCTTAAAAAAGCGCCAACGCAGCATTCGCAATCCCGTCGACGTCGTTTTAGCAGCATCGAGAATGCCTTCACATGCTCAACACCTGTTAGTGGCCGCAGAATCGCGATTGTTGACGACGGAGTTACTACCGGCGCAACCGCCACGGCGCTTACGCGCGCGCTCTTAAATGCCGGCGCAGCCAATGTCGATGTCTGGTGCATTGCGCGAACGGACTGGCATAATACTCAGCAGTGACGCAAACTACGTTATGAAAAGTCACCTCCCAGCCCATAGCGCAGATATATGGCAGAACATTTTGGACCAAGCCCGAGTGGTGAGGATGAGTGAACCTGTCTTAGCGGAATACCTCGACAACTCGATTCTCAATCACGGTACGCTCGATGAAGCGCTGGCACATCGCTTGGTCAAAGCTTTTGGCGGTGATGGACTCAGCGAAACACTTTTGCGCGAGACACTAACGACTGTAAACATCTCGGGTGAATTGGGCGCCGCCGCAAGTGCCGACATTACGGCTACGCTAGAGCGAGATTCGGCTTGCAGAGGGAGTCTTGAGGTCTTTCTCTTTTATAAAGGCTTCATTGCACTGCAAGCATACCGATTAGCACATGCACTTTGGGGTGAACAACGTCATGCCTTCGCGCTGTTGCTACAATCGCAAACATCAACGCGCTTTAGTGTAGATATTCATCCCGCGGCGACAATAGGCCGTGGAATTATGCTAGACCACGCCACGGGTATTGTGATTGGTGAAACAGCTAGGATCGCAGATGCGGTGTCAATTATGCAGTCCGTTACGCTAGGCGGCACTGGCAAAGAAAATGGCGATCGGCACCCAAAAATAGGCTTTGGCGTTCTGATTGGGCCGGGAGCCAAAATACTTGGGAATATTTCCGTGGGCCGCGGCGCTATGATCGCAGCTTCCAGCGTGGTCCTCAAAACCGTCCCGCAACATGCTATTGTTGCTGGTGTTCCAGCTCGCATTGTTGGCGACACACAAACTGATACTCCGGCTGACGCGATGAATCACTTTTTTAAGTACAACGGCGTCTGACATCTTTTTTCTCAGCAACGCGACCAGTTAAAAGGCATTACTTTGGCCATGCTGGACTCCCCCTGTAGTTGCATGACTAACCGATCGACTCCGAGAGCTACTCCAGCGCAGCTGGGTAGACCTGCATCCATAGCCGCCAAAAATTTGACGTCTTCATCAGGCATCATTTTTGCTGCCGCCTCACGATCAACGCGGTTCGCTTGAAAACGGCGACGCTGCTCTTGTGCGTCCGTTAACTCGAAATAACCATTGGCAAGCTCTAACTTATTTAAGTAAACCTCAAATCTACGGCTCACCTGCTGCCCCTCACGATTTCGATGTAATTGAGACAAGGCGGCTTGGCATGAGGGATAATCAAAAAGAAAGACCAGCCCGTCTGGCAGTCGGGGTTCCACACATCGATTAAATAACAAATCGAGACAATGAGTTCGTGATTCACCTGCCCATTGATCAGCTGCCTTTTCAATGCACAATTCTTGTAATTCAGACAGCGTTGCAGCGTGCGGGTCAATACCCACATAGCGTAAGAAAGCTTCTCGATAACTTATCGTCAAACTGCCCAACGAAGGTTGCAAGAATGTGACTAATTCAGCCACCTCTGCCATCAATTGATGTTCATCCCAACCAACGCGGTACCACTCCAGCAAGGTAAATTCGGGGTTGTGGTTCGCGCCGTTCTCTCCGGCACGGAACGCTTTGCCCAAAGTGAAGATATCGCCGCTTCCTGATGCCAACAGTCTTTTCATAAAGAATTCTGGGGAGCTTTGCAAAAATCCGTTCGCATGCACGCCCATGGTGACTATGCTATCTATGTAGGGATCTGTCACGGTGTATCGCCCAAGCGCGGGGACATCTACCTCGAGCGCACCGCGATCACTTAAAAAATTTCGCACTGCAGCAAAAACGTGACTCCGATGAGTAAGCCCATCCAAATCAAGCGCCGATTGCCATTCCAAATCAGAATTCACACTACGCTCGCACAATTAAAAGGGCGCCCGTTGCCATTAATCTTTTGCCCGGCCAAGATAATCTCCGGTACGCGTATCGACGCGGACAATTTCTCCTTGCTCCAAAAAAAGAGGAACCTTGACGACTGCTCCCGTTGCTAAAACTGCGGGTTTGGTGCCGCCCGTCGCAGTATCTCCACGCAAACCGGGGTCTGTCTCTACAATTTCTAAGTCAACATGATTTGGAGGCGTCACCGACAGCGGAGCACCGTTGTATAACGTCACCACGCAAACGTCCTGTTCTCGCAACCAGTTGTGGGCACTCGCCACGGCTTTTGTATCGGCTTGATGCTGCTCAAAAGTTTGCGGCTCCATGAAGTACCAAAAATCGCCATCGTTATAAAGGTACTGCATGTCGACATCCATGACATCGGCGGCCTCTAATGACTCGCCCGACTTGAACGTCTTTTCTAAAATGCGACCGGTTTTTAAATTGCGCAATTTCACACGGCTAAACGCTTGGCCCTTGCCAGGCTTTACAAATTCATTTTCGAGAATAGAGCACGGTTCTCGCTCGTGCATCACTTTGAGTCCAGAACGGAACTCACTGGTAGAGTAACTAGCCATAAGCCAACCATCGATAGTATTCAAAACATGCATAGTACCCGAGTTGGCCAAGCAATTGGCGAGTTTTAATACCTCCGCAAACAATCGCACATGGGCGTATTAAGTCGTCTTAGCGCTCAAGTAGTTGCGTATCGCGGTCACTAAAGCCGAGGAGATAAAGAATGCCATCAAGACCCAAATTTGAGATCGACTGCTTGGCAGAGGCTATCACTAAAGGCTTGGCACGAAAGGCGATACCCAGTCCCGCTATTCGCAACATTGGCAGGTCATTGGCACCATCGCCCACCGCAATCACTTGCTCTAACCTTAGACCTTCTTGATGCGCCAATTCGCGCAGTAACTGCGCCTTGCGATCACCGTCAATGATATCGCCGGTGACACGCCCGGTAACACGTCCATTGTGCACATCCAGCTCGTTCGCATAAACATAATCTACGCCGAGAAGTGTCTGGAGGTGACGCGCAAAGAAAAGAAAGCCTCCAGACACAATCGCTGTTTTAAAACCCAATTGCTTCAATCGAGTCACTAAATACTCTGCCCCTTCATTTAAGTTCAGTCGGTCTGCGACTTTCTGAAAAACCGCTTCCTCTAAACCTGCCAATAACGCAACACGTTGCCGAAAACTCTGCTCAAAATCTAATTCTCCGCGCATTGCAGCCTGAGTAATAAGGGCCACTTGCTCGCCGACCCCTGCCTCCCAGGCCAATTCGTCAATGACCTCTGCATCCACCAACGTAGAGTCCATATCGAACACAACGAGTTGTCTGCTACGCCGATAAATAGTGTCCTGCTGATAGGCGATATCAATATTCCATAGCCCCGCCAATTCTAGCAATGAGCTGCGCAATTGGTCCGCATCATGCGGTTGGCCGCGCGCTGAAAACTCTACACATGCACGCCCGAGCCGTTCACTGTCACGCAATGGAATACGGCCCGATAAACGCACTATTTTATCTATATTCAGTCCCGACTCAGCCGTTATTTTTGTCATCGCGGCGAGGTGTTGCGCTTCTATTTTACGCGCCAAAAGCGTGATAATGTGACGCTCTTTGCCTTGCTGGTCCACCCAACTTTGATAACGCTGCTCAGAAATCGGGAAGAATTTTGCACGTATATGAAAAGATTGAATGCTCTCCAGGACCGCCTCGATGACAGCCTTGGTTCTTTCAGCATCGGGAACGGCCGCCAGAATTCCTAAATTTAATTGGTCGTGGATAACCGCCTGACCAATATCCAGCACACTCACGTCAAAGTCTGCCAAAACGCGCGTCACCGTGCTGGTAATACCCAGTTGGTCAGAACCAAACACATTGATGAGGATAATATCTTTCACGGACTCAGCCTATTACAAATACTAGGCCTGCATTATATAAAAGACCTGAGAATAGGATAGAATATTCTCGAAAATAGTTAATTCTGAGTAAAGTAGATGATGCGTCATTCGTCAATGGCAAAAAAGTTGCCTGCCTTCGCACTGCTAACCAGCTTTTTGTTTGGCGTTCTTGGGTGGCTTCTTCTTCATGGTCACAGCCAAGATTTCACTCAACAGGCGACTGACGCCAAGCGCACCGCAATCATGCAAAGACTGCTGGACCGCGTTCCGCCTGCCGTTCTCAATGAGGACTCCATCAGTATTCAGGTAGCTTTGCAGAACGCGACTCGTGATCCACTTGTGCACCGCGCTAGCTACTTTGATAAAAACGGCATTTTAAAGGCCCAAAGCGATCATAGCGAAAAGCCGGCGTCGAAAAGTACAGTATTCACGCAGCCCATCGAAATACAAAATGTACTTGCCGGGCAGATTCAAATTGAGCTCGATCAAGGTCAGATCAACGCAACCTACTCACGGATCGTGATTGACTGGCTGCTGCTTTGGTCACTGTTCAGTGGCGTGATAACGTATTTTTGCTATCGGTGGAGCGCCAGGCTTTCTTTGCGTATAAAAAAGCTGACGCACCGACTCCCCGGTAAAGAGAGCAGTATTGAGGACGAGATAATTGCCCTTGAGCAGCGATTAGAGCCCTTACTCGCACTGTCAAATGACACTGAAATAGAAAGCGCCCATGGGTATTATTGCTCTCTGCTGAGTGTTACCTTTTTGAACCGGCAACGTCTAACAGCACAACTCAATCGCGAAAATATGGATCTTCTCTTCGAAAAAATAGACTACTGCACTCTGAGAACACTAGAACTCTACGGCGGACAGCGAATCGAGGGCGCAGACGGCATCATTAATTTTTATATTCGCTCTACGCAATATTCCAAACAACACATACTCGTGTGTCTGATGGCCGTTTACTCATTACAGCAACTGCTCGAGCGCCTAGCACACCAAATGAGTATTGATTTGGAAATGGTGTGGACTGTTTGTAGCGGAAATGTTGTCATGGTGCCCGTTTTCAGGTACCACGAAAAAATTAGTGAGTTAAAAAAGCTATCGCTTGGAATTTCAGAAAAATTACAGGATGGCATGATTGTTGTGCGCAGCGATGAGTACGACAGCGATCAACTCTCGACCATTGCTCACTTCGTGAGATTTGACAGCAACTGCTATCTGTTACAGGCCTTTTCTGAAGAGCGGCAAATGCTGTTAGAAAAACAAATCCAACACTTAGCGTCTATTTGTCTTTACCACAACACACCAAAGGCGCTACTTACCGTGTAACTCGCACCATAGAGGCATGGACGCTGAGCGACGGGTTACGCGTCGTTGCTATCCAGATACTGATCCATTTCTAGCGCGGGCAGGGTCTCTTGCGGCACACCCACCACTCTAGCCGGGACACCTGCCACCGTCACATGCGGCGGCACTGATTCGAGGACAAGGCTGCCCGCGCCCACCTTAACGCCGTCCCCCACAGTGACATTGCCAAGTATTTTTGCGCCTGCAGCAATTAATACGCCATGACCTATTTTGGGATGTCTGTCGCCGCGTTGCACGCCACTTCCGCCGAGTGACACCGAGTGTAATATCGACACATTATCGCCGACCACAGCAGTCTCGCCAATCACTAGGCCTGTGGCATGATCGAGCATGATGCCACCGCCAATTTTTGCCCCGGGATGAATATCAACAGCAAAATTTTCTGTCATTTTACTGTGGAGGAAAAGCGCCAAAATGCGTTGTTTTCGCCCCCATAACCAATGACAAATACGTTGCAATTGAAGTGCCGGATATCCCTTGAAATAAAGCAACGGCAAAATATAACGATCACATGCAGCATCCCGTGCGACGTACGCTTCCAAATCACGGCAAAAATTGCGCAAAATATCCGCGTCGTCACTGACGGCTGTCGCGCAGATAGTTGGAAACGCAGGAACTTGCAACACGGACTGATCAAGCGCTGTCGCCAAACGATGAATCACGGCACTTGCCAGATTCTGATGACTGAGTACCGAGGCCTCAAAGAACGCATGCAAGAGGGGCTCCTGCTGACTCAACTCTCGCGCTTCGTCACAAATAATATTCCACAAATACTCCGGGTCATGCATTTAATACACTCCTGCGGCGATCAACGACGCCGGATAAATCGCTCATAAATTACCGGCAAGTGCCCGATCAGCGTATCACTGAGGCAGATCTTTTGGTCGTGCAATCTTTCCGCCAGCAACTGCGGTGTCAGGACTGCTTCGCAGTGACGCGCTAACGGTGCGTAGCTCAAGTGCCAACGCTCTGGGGCGATTCCACCTGTGTCCGAGTGATATGGGCGAAAAAAGCCGTTGTTGATGTCCATCTGAGTATCCAACCAGTCGTGCATGGGCGCAAACATGCCTCCCCTGTCGGTTTCCTCAGGCGTCAATCGGAGCTGGTAGCCTCTCGGCATCGCGGCTGCGTCATAAACGTCCAGATCCGTACCCCAATGATGGCGCGACGCGCCAGGGAACGCAGACCAGCGTAAGACCGCCTCAGCTTTTTGCCAATCTGTCAGTCCATCGAGGCTCATGGGTCGGCTCTCGTGATCTAGCGTAGGCCGGTGTCCAGACACTTTGGCATTCCATATTTCGGTCTGACGTTGGAACGACCGAAATCCACTGCACACGCAAAGATCGTAGCCCTTTGAAGCCGCTCGATCACGGAGTTGCCGGAAGGGTTCCACCAAGCCGCTGTGAATCAAAAAATGCTTATGCGGCTCGTCTAAGCCCTCGTTAATCCAGCGCACCACATGGCGATCCGTGGTACCCGTGGCTATGTCAACATCTACTCTCATGCTCTGAGTTCCTTTAACGACAACACATAAAGAGCGTATTCATGTGACCTTACTAAGCCTGGGCAGTGCAAGGTATGTCGCGGTGAAAGGTCTGCGCTGCCAAAGATCATAAGCCACAGTTTAAGGTTACAAACCCTAGACAATCAACTCCAGTGGGCGAAGCAGAGAAACGCCACTGGGGGTCAGAAGGCATTGCCAAGCCATAACCTCCACACCCAAGGCCACCGCTTTGGTCAATGTCTGCGCGTATTCAGGGTCTATATCTGAGGCAATACTGACCCGATCAACATCGCTCAATTGCACGCAATAAAAGAGCACGGCTCGTTGACCCGCAGCGGCCATCGCCATCAGCTCACGGAGATGTTTGCAACCCCTT
The DNA here is from genome assembly GCA_913031145.1 of uncultured Cellvibrionales bacterium. Taxonomy (GTDB): domain Bacteria; phylum Pseudomonadota; class Gammaproteobacteria; order Pseudomonadales; family Porticoccaceae; genus TMED48. Next base: position 75,473 of record CAJWCO010000003.1, read on the forward strand.
GAAGTGACGGCATCGGGAAACAGTGCAAGCCCTGAACCCATATCGAGGGTGACACTTTTGACCTCAACGTAGCAATCACGTTGGCTCCCCGTCAGCAATAAATCGATGCGACTGTTTTCGTCTCCGTAAGGGACTTCCGAGCGGATCAACGGATAATCCGAAAGCGCTGGGATCAGATTTTCAGACAGTGCCTCGCGCACAATCTTGTTGGGTAATGCCGTATTGATGCCCGCTCGATTTCCAAAGGTAGTCGTCACCTGTTCCAACGTACCCGGGAGCTTTCGGGAAGGCTTATCGGAGCGTGAATACCAGCAAGGGCTTCTCGGCACCAAACAATTTTTCATGGAACCTGTATTGGGACAATGCAGTGTCAGCAGCCCCCCACTGGCCGTTTCAACATCCGCAAAAAAACGGTTATAGCGCCTTATAAAAAGTGCTTCAGAAAGTAATTCGGTGTAGTTCAATGGGGTAAATTCACGTACAAAATTAATGAAATGGTAGCGTTATACTGCCCAAATTAAAACAAACAACAGACTGATAACGGTTTTTAGTCGGATAAAAACATGGAAAAACAAAAAAAATTGTTCGTTTTTACAAATTTTTCTTGATAATTAGGCGCAACATCTCTATAACGCCAGCGATATAAACTTGTGAGTCTTGAAATCGACGGATTTGACTATGCCTGTAAAAAGCTCTAACACAACGTCAGCGAATAACCGCGATCAAGGTGAAAAGTCTTCCAATCAACGAGGCAAGCCGAGTCTTCACGGACTTGCGCCGTATGAGGAAAAGGCCGGCGAAGATTACATGAACGATGCGCAACGCGAACACTTCAGAGCCATCTTGCGCGCATGGCGCCAAGAGCTCATGGAGGAAGTGGATCGAACGGTCAATCATATGCAAGACGAAGCTGCTAATTTTCCTGACCCTGCCGATCGTGCCACGCAAGAAGAAGAATTTAGCCTCGAACTTAGAACTCGTGATCGCGAGCGAAAACTCATCAAGAAAATTGATAAGACGCTTATTCGAGTTGAAGATAACGACTACGGATTTTGTGATCAATGCGGGATCGATATTGGCGTGCGCCGACTCGAAGCGCGCCCCACTGCAGATCTTTGCGTTGATTGTAAGACGCTCGATGAGATCAAGGAAAAACAAATTACCGGCGGTTAATCACCGCATACTTAATCATGTCGGCTGATTCAACCCAGTATGTTGGGCGATTTGCCCCGTCGCCGTCTGGACCTTTGCATTTTGGCTCACTAGTATGTGCGTTGGCCAGTTTTCTTGACGCGAAAAAAAATAACGGGCTATGGCTGCTGCGCATTGAGGATATTGACCCTCCGCGCGAAGATCCCAAACATGTCGATACTATTCTTAACCAACTCGAACACCATGGACTGCACTGGAATGGTCCGATCCTCTTTCAAAGTCAGCGGACAACTAGTTATGCGCGTGCACTTGATGAACTGCATCGCCAACATCTGACCTATGCCTGCACATGCAGTCGCAAACGTCTTGGACCGATGAGTGGCGTTTATGACGGTCACTGCCGAGCACGCACAGCCACGTCAGAGCCTCATGCTGTTCGACTCACCCTTGCTAAATCCTCAGAGCAAACCATAGCCGTAGACGATTTAATTATGGGCGACTATCGGCAGAATCTGCACCGGGAAGTCGGCGACTTTGTTTTACGCAGGAAAGATGGTTTATATTCGTACCAACTGGCGTCGGTGATAGACGACCAATTTCAAGGGATTACTCGAGTGGTTCGCGGTTATGACCTCCTCAACTCGTCACCTCGGCAACGTTACCTGCAACGATGCTTAAACTACCCGAGTTTGGAGTATGCCCATGTCCCGATCGCTGTGGACCAAAAGGGCCACAAACTCAGCAAACAAACCAAAGCCCAAGCATTGAAGAATCGACTAGCGCCCATTAATCTTTGGAACGCTCTCGATTGGCTCGGCCAAAAGCCGCCAAAGACGTTGCTCAAAGCTCCGGTTATGCAACTACTCGAGTGGGCCATGAGGCACTGGGTGTTGCAGCAGGTGTCTAACAGACCCGCTAGGCCTGCACAACAGGACCATGACTACGAGTTGTAGTGGATAATCAGCGATATTGCCATACCTTCGCCACACGCCTATGATCCATCTCCTATCAACCTAAGAATTATGATTGAATGCGCCGTTACTTGAGCCTTGTAGGCCAGACAACATGTTGAATTATCGTTTAGTTGCGGCACTCATTTTGCTCTTGACCGCTGTTTTTCCGATGGCGACCCAATGGGCTATGGAAGCCAATGGGGGCTGGTTTCGGCCCTTTTTCGTGTGGGGATTTATGATTTTTAGTTGTTATATGATGCAACGCAAAAGGACATGGGATGAGCCTTAATATCATCTTCTACACCTTCGGCTTCGTGCTGCTGGCAGGTGCTACTTCAGGTGTGCTTATTAAAGCCAACCGTCCGGCCAGTAATGCACTGCTGCTGAACCTGGCGCTAGTGGCCGGCACTGGCGTACTGCTGGCAATGGGGAGTTTGGAAATTGCTGGACGCCATGGATACACACTGATCATGGCGATGATCTCATTTACGTTAATATTTTTAGTTTCGCCGCTGATATTCTTTCCTCTAAGGCGTCTTGTGGCCGTTGTGAAATTTGCAACACCGATCGATTTTTTAACCTTTCGATACCGCAAAGAAATCGTCGCAAAAGTAACCTGCCTGTGCTTCATCGTGGGCTCGGCACCGCTTTTTTTTGCGCAATTCTCTGCACTCTTATCGCTACTTGAAGCCCTAGTGCCGCAAAGCGCAGTGATACCCGCCCTATGGGTGATTGGCGCGCTAACAGCGCTCTTTAATAGGCACACCTTAGAAAGCGACAAGGTGCGTAATTTGTTATGGTTGATGTCATCGGCATCTCTATTACTTTTAAGCTCAATGGCCATGACCGCATGGCTTTGTATCGATAACGTGTTTGGTAATCTAGACGCAATGAACCAATGGATCGCGAACAGCTCCCATATTGAACAACTCCGACAGACAAACCCGGAATATAGCATCGTCAGCATCTTTATGATTGCCAGTATCGCGCTACCGTTGAATTTTAATCTGGTCATTAAGAACGAAATATCCGATCGTCTTTTTGGCGCTACAGCCTACGGATATCCATTATTAATTATGCTCTTATGCATCCCCGTTCTTCCCCTTTTATGGGCTGGAAAAGTACTGCAACCCGCAGTCCCGCTGCAAGACTATCCTTTTTCACTCCCGCTATTGCTCGACAGCCCCGTCATTGCTGCGCTAAGCGCGGCGAGTATTTTATTACTGGCAATATCGCTCATTTCAAGCCTGAGTATTATGCTGGCACAAATGATACTTAACAGCTTCTATTTACCCGAAAAGAAGCTGCAGAATCAGCCCAATATAGACAAGTGGATTACACATAGAATGGTCGTTATTTCACTGGCGCTCATTACGCTAACACTGCTGCTGTATCCCTCAGTGACGGGGATGAGCGTTACCGATTATTATTTGCTTGCATTTTCGGGGCTCGCGCAACTGACACCCGGCATTTTGGCTGCCATTTACTTACCTCGTATCAACCGTCGAGGTTTTTTGATCGGTTTGTGTGGCGGAATGTTTATTTGGTTCAGTACATTAATGTTACCTATGTTCGTCGGCGAGCTTCGCGGATTAGAGGGCTATTTTAGTATCAGTTTCGGCATGCAGAATTGGGCCATCTGGAGTGTAGAGGCGCTACTTGTCAATATTTTATTGTGCTCGATTTTTTCTGCGTTTACACCTATGGATGAAGAACAAGTGTCTTTCGCGCGCTTGTGCATGGCCGATAATGTTTACGTCCCAGCGCGCGTCAGCCTTAAACAGAAATCCGTTGCCGAGATCCAAAAAAGCTTAGAAGCATCGCTCGGTGACAGTGCGCGAGTTGATGTATCCACCGCTTTAGGCGCTCTTAATCTCGACATGAATGAGCGTAGACCCGCGGCGCTCAGACAGTTGCGCGACCAATTGAGCGCCTCACTCAATTTACGGCTAGGCGTACTGGCTGCCACTCGCGTGATGCAACAAACCCTGCCGCTAGCACCCTCCACAGACAAAGAACCTAATGATATCTATCTCATTGAATCCATGCTGGCGATTCATGGAAATCGGCTGACCGGCGTTGCTAGCGAGCTCAATAAATTACGCGTCCATCACCAAGAGATTCTCGATAATTTACCCATTGGCCTGATCGCCATGGCGCCCAGCGGCGAAGTGCTTAAGTGGAATGTAACCATGACCCGCTACACTCTGATACCCGCGGAACTTGCCACTGGCGGTTCGATTAATGAGTTGCCGCAACCGTGGCGAGATCTATTCATACAATTTTTACAGAAGCATGTGCCTTGGGAAGATAATCTGCGTATTAGCATCGATGGGCACGAGCGTTGGTTTTACATCCGGCGCTCTGGCGATCTTGTCGATGATGATACTGGCGACCGAATTTTGCTTATCGAAGAACAAACGCAAGCGGTGCGGATGCGCCAAAGTTACATGGAGAACGAGCGTTTAGCGTCTGTGGGTCGGCTTGCAGCGGGAGTGGCACATGAGATTGGCAACCCCATAACCGCCATCGCCTGCGTTGCCCAAAATTTACACTACCAGCAAACACCCGCGCACATCGACACAGCAACATCACAGATACTGTCGCAAACACAAAGAATCGATAGAATCGTTAAATCGCTAATTAATCTGTCGCGAGGCGATGATGCGGAGCTAAGTATTCAGCAGCCCGTCAACCTACTCCAGACCATTAACGAGGCGATACAACTGTTACAGCTCAATGGGGAGGCTGAACATGTCAAATTTGAATGCCAAGTAAACCCTGAGATCCTCATTGAAAGTGATGCGCAAAAATTGATCCAGATTTTTTTAAACATACTTAACAATGCCATCGATGCTTCCCCCGATGACGCGTGTATTACTATCACAGCGAGCCAGTCGAGTCTCCAGACAGAGGTGACGGTCAGTGATCAAGGTACTGGCGTCAACGAAACAGTCCGTGGTCGGCTTTTCGAGCCATTCGTCACCAGTAAAGAACCCGGTCAAGGTACCGGTCTGGGTCTTTGGGTGGTATTCAATTTAACCCGCGAGTTGGGCGGGCATGTTTCGGTATCTAGCCCTGCCATAGATAGCGATAGCGGCAGTACAGCTGTGCTTCAATTGCCCTCGAAGGCGCATCAAAAAACCATAAACTATGAGGCTACCTAGCGGTGAAACATCGTATGCAGGATATTTTGATCGTAGAAGACGAAGAAATCATTCGCTGTGCTCTACGCCAACTCCTTGAGCGCCACAACTACCGGGTGTCTGATGCTGTAAGCGTTAAAGCGGCCTGCAGTAAATTTGACGTGAATACATTTGCGCTGATTATTACCGATTTGCGTTTACCTGGCGGTTTTGGCAGTGCCTTTATTGACCTCGCGCCTCATGTGCCCGTCATTGTTATGACCAGTTATGCAAGCTTGCGCTCAGCTGTGGACACAATGCGGCAAGGTGCTGTCGACTACATCTGTAAGCCCTTCAAACATAATGAGATGCTGGTAGCTGTGGAACGCGCAATAAAGACCACAAAAAAAGATCCATCCGCGCGTTACCAACCCGCTCATATAGGCCACTTCAAAGGGTTTAAAGATCTATCCTTAAAAGAGTATTTCACGGAATTTGTTCGAGAAAATCAAAGTCAATTATCCGAAACTGCACTCGCGAAAAAACTGGGAATCAGCCGAAAAAGCCTGTGGGAGAGACGCCAGAAATACGGCATCTTGCGAGATGAGCGCGCGGAGTAATAGCGCCCCTAGTGAGCGATGTAAAACCACCTGCCCCGCTTGAGTTAACCTTGCAAGGGCGCGTCAATTGGAATTTACACCAACTTTCGCATTGCAAAAACGAGTAGGTTTGCTATACTCTAAACGGCGGTGAAAATTACGGTCCGCCAATAACAATAAATAATAAAAAAACTTTTGGATTGCGAAAGGTGTTCGAGGAAAAAGCTCACCGACTTTGAAAGGGGTAGCCAAGCGTGTACCCCTTTTTACTGTCCGGATGCTATGCGGCCTCTTGTTCTGCTAAACTCACACAAAGTCTTGCCTAGCGGCCCCCTATCAAAAGACACATTATGCTCGATCGCATTAATAAGTTTTTCAAAAAAAGAATGACTCGACCTGCCGATTCGGAACAGATATTTCTGTCCGATCAACACTCACTCACACCCGAACTGATGAGTACGGAAGCTCGCAAAGTCGTGTCAACACTGCAAAATGCTGGATTCGATGCCTACATTGTTGGCGGGTGCGTACGCGACCTTTTATTGGGTTTTAAACCTAAAGATTTTGATGTCGCAACCAACGCCGAACCCGAGGAAGTAAAACCCCTGTTTCGCCGCGCTAGAATTATCGGTAGGCGATTTCAAATTGTCCATGTACAGTTTGGTCGGGAGATTATTGAAGTCACCACGTTTCGGTCTAACCAAAAACAGCCTGAAAGTGACGCCACAAGGCGTCAGACGGAAAGCGGTATGTTAACGCGGGATAACGTATTTGGAACGCTTCGCGATGACGCAAGTCGGCGGGACCTTACGATAAACGCCCTTTACTATAACCCCTCCGACAACAGTGTGCGCGATTTCTCGGAAGGCCTCGAGGACATTAAAAGACGTCTGATTCGTATCATGGGTGATCCTGAGGTTCGTTTCCGTGAAGATCCGGTGAGACTTTTGCGCGTCGTGCGCTTTTCTGCCAAATTGGGTTTTCAAATTGAACCAAGGACCGCGGAGCCCATGCGTGCCTTAGCCAATAGCTTGCAACAGGTTTCATCGCCACGATTGTTCGATGAAAGCCTTAAACTCTTTATGAGCGGTCAGAGCCTCGCGACATTTAGGCTTTTGCAAGACTACAACTTTTTCGCCCATATGGTACCGCAATCTGCAGAATGTCTAGGCCAGAGCGACTTTTCCGAGCGATTGATTGACCAAGCATTTACCAACACCGATTTACGTGTTCGCGCCCACAAACGCATAACTCCTGCCTTTATCTATGCAGCTCTGCTGTGGCCTGCCGTGCAACAACGCGCGCTCGTATATCGAGAGCAAGGAGAGCCGCCGCTGTCGGCCCAACGTCACGCCGCTGAAAACGTCATTGCTTTTCAAGTGAGGCTTACCGCTATTCCTAAGCGCTACAGCATACCGATGCGCGAAATATGGGATATGCAGCTATCACTTACGCGCCGAACAGGTGGGCGTGCTGAGCGTCTGGTAAATCATCCAAGGTTTAGAGCTGCTTACGATTTCGTTCTGTTGAGAGAGGAGGCGGGTGAAGACCTTAATAGTCTCGGGGAGTGGTGGACTCGCTATCAAAATAGCAACGAGCTAGAACGACAGAACATGGTTTCCGCAATCAAGGAGCCGCGCAGTAGCCGAACACGCCGAAGGCGACCCCGAGCGCGCAAACCGGATACCAAAAGCGTCGAGTAATGGCTCTCGTATTCATCGCGCTGGGTAGTAATTTAAATTCCCCCTTCTTGCGTGTTTCTCAAGCAATCACGGACTTATCTGCGCACAGAAATCTTCGACTAGACAATGCGTCCGGACTCTATCGCAGCGTGGCTATAGGTCCTGACAAACAACCTGATTACTGCAATGCGGTAGTCCAGGTAACCACCGCCCTTAACCCTGAAAGCTTACTTGATATCCTTCAGGATATGGAATGCCAGCAAGGCCGCATTCGAGCAAAGCGCTGGGGACCTCGAACACTGGATCTCGATCTGTTGCTCTATGACGATCAGTGTATCGAGTCAGTACGCCTAACCGTCCCACATGAGCGTATGCATGAACGTGCCTTTGTTCTGCTGCCATTAAGCGAATTGACGCCGTCTAATTTTCGATTGAAAGGACAAAGTATTCGCCAACTCTTGGCAAAGTGCAGTGACCGCGGTATGGTTGAAAAAATCGATGGTTCACCAGCCATAATTTAGAGTGTTTTGTGATGACCACCTTTGTTCCGAATCCGTTCATGCCGTCAAAAACGTTGTCTATTCCAGCGTATATAGCAGTGGAAGGTCCTATCGGGATAGGCAAAACCACGCTAGCTAGACGCCTAGCTGAAACGTTCAAGGTAGAAACACTGCTTGAGTTGGCCAGTGAAAATCCATTTCTGGAGCGCTTTTATGATGACCGCAAAAGCCAGGCTCTACCTACGCAATTATATTTTCTTTTTCAGCGCATAGAGCAACTGCAAGCACTTCGTCAAGGTGATATTTTTCAGCAAGTTCGGATCTGTGACTTTTTAATGGACAAAGATCCTCTATTCGCGCAGATAAATTTAGACGACAACGAATACCAACTTTATCAAACGATCTACAACAGCGTAATGATTGACTTACCAAAACCTGATCTAGTGGTCTATCTACAAGCCCCAACCGAAGTTTTATATGATCGGATTAACCGACGCGGCCGCTCTAACGAGCGGGGTATGGACAAAGCTTACCTAGAGAAGGTCAACGATGCCTACACAACGTTTTTTTATCATTACTCAGATACCCCGCTTTTAATTGTCAACACAGCAAACATCAATCTGGTAGATAACGACACACATTACCAAAATCTAGTGCGCCAAATTGCAAACACCCACAATGGCCGGCGTTATTACAACCCCCAATCGGCACGTTAATGTGGCGATACTTAGTAAAAAAACAACGCAAAAGCACCGCTTGTAAGCGCCCGACAAAAAGAGTACCTTTAATAGCTAGAGCTTCTGTTAGGGTAATTCTCGCGCATGTATATTCATGACCTACACACCAAGAAACAGCAAGGCAAAAGGTTCTCGTCAATCACCGCTTACGATGCCAGTTTTTCCCGATTAATAGGCCAAGCGGGCATAGAGCTGGTTTTAGTGGGCGACTCTTTGGGAAACGTCATCCAAGGAAAGAAAACAACCATTCCTGTCACACTCGATGAAATGGCTTACCACACAGAAGCCGTAAGTCGTGGTGGAGAAGCGTTTTTTTTAGTCTCCGACATGCCTTTCATGACCTACGCAACGTCAAACGACGCACTGGTCAATGCTGCCGTTTTAATGCAAGCGGGCGCACAAATGGTCAAGCTTGAGGGTGGCGAATGGCTGGGCGACACTATCTTTCAACTGGCCGAGCGGGGCTTGCCGGTCTGCGCACATATTGGGCTGACGCCGCAATCTGTGCATAAAATGGGCGGTTTCAAAGTGCAGGGAAAACAGCGCGAAGACGCGGAGACGATACTCGCCGATGCGCTTATTCTGGAAGAGGCAGGTGCCGAACTTCTGGTGGTAGAGTGCGTTCCGTCGTCTCTGGGCGCGCAATTGGCAAAGCGCCTTAGGATCCCAGTAATTGGCATCGGAGCAGGACCGCAGACCGACGCGCAAATTCTGGTTCTCTACGATATGCTGGGGATCTCCGCGCGAATTCCAAAGTTCTCGCGAAACTTTTTAGACGGAGAAACCTCTGTGTTAGATGCGTTACAAGCTTACGCAGACAGCGTTCGTAACGGCAGATTCCCAGCGCCGGAGCACTGTTTTTCTGACTCTTAAGACATATTTAACCCGCCACTGATGGATGTGCACAGCAGCAGATCTTAGGCGGTACAATCATCGGGCCACGCTCAAGCAAGAATCACGACCCAGCAAGTCACCCAGTCGTTCAACATCAACCGCAACTAGAGATTATCTTTATGTCCAATATAGAACAATCTAAGACCATTTATGCGTTCACCCTGCAGGCCGCAAATGGCGACAGTGTCTGTCTAGACCGCTATCGCGGTGACGTTCTCTTAATCGTAAATACGGCTAGCCAATGTGGCCTGACAAACCAGTACGGCGGCCTACAAAATTTGTTTGACGCCTACAAAGACCGTGGTCTAACCGTCATTGCTATTCCCTGTAACCAATTCGCGGCCCAAGAACCGAGCGATGACGCTGACATACAGACATTTTGCTCACTTCGATACAATGTCAGCTTTCCCGTGATGGCAAAAGCTAACGTTAACGGCGAGCAGCAAATTCCTTTGTACGAACACCTTAAATGTGGTGCTGGTGGATTAATCAGCGACGATATCAAATGGAACTTTACAAAATTTCTCATTAACCGTGAGGGGCATATCGTCAGTCGCCACGCGCCCACCACTGCGCCAGAGTCACTGATCAAAGAAATCGAAGCATTGCTGTAAACGCGGGTCGCTTTCTTTGTACTCACTTAACACGAGAGGAGCAAAGAACTCGCCAGCATCTGCGTTGCAGTTTCAAGGGGCAACATGAGCGCCCTGAAAGGTGGACATGCCAAACAGCTAGACCTTTGGCTTTACGTAAAGAACCAAGTTATGGTCGACCAACTCATAGCCATGTTTTTCGGCGATTTTCTTTTGTAGCTCCTCAATTTCCTTATCGTGAAATTCAATCACTGTGCCGGTTTCTGAACACACCATATGGTCGTGATGATCACCTCGATCCAGCTCGTAGACCGCGGGACCACTATCAAAGTTATGCCGAATAATGAGCGAGGATCCCTCGAATTGCGCAAGAACTCGGTACACTGTCGCAATGCCAACGTCCTCCTCAGCGTCACGTAAGCGTCTGTAAATATCCTCTGCAGTCATGTGCAATTCCGACTGCTCTAGAATCTGTAGAATTTTAACCCGAGGCAACGTCACCTTGAGTCCAGCTTTTTTAAGTTCTTGATCTTCAGAGGCCATTGTTTGTTCTTCTATAATGGTAGCACTTAGATTATTATCACGGTTCGCGACGTGAACTGGAAGCCCTGTGTATGTCAATCAACAAGATTCTTTTCGTTACCATAGTGACATTGATCGTCGGTTGCAACAATCTCGGGTTGCCCAGCGTGCACAAGATTCCCGTACAACAGGGTAACATCATCGAACAAGACATGATCGATACGTTGAAACCTGGGATGACTAAAGCACAAGTGCAATTTGTCCTCGGCACGCCTCTAATTGTAGATACATTTGATCAAAGCCAATGGATTTATCCTTACAGCCTGATTGATGCCCGCTCAAGAAAAAAAGAAAAAAGACTCATCGTCTATTTTGATGCAATTGGAAAGTTGTCGCGAATGACGGGCGATTACTTACCCAGCGATGCGCAACAGGATATCTCAAAAGACGACTCGCAAACGCTCAACTAGACGCACATTTACGCAACGCCAAATGGCAAAACTACCTGCCACACTGTCACCACCGGTCGCACTCAGATTGTGTGTTGCATTTGGATGATTGTTAGCGCGCAAAAACCGCCACAGACAGGCGCTTAACTGTCTCCAATAGCGCCTCCATACACGCTATCCGCACGCTGACAAACGGCGTCAACTAGGTCATTGGCAACCCCTGAAAACAAGGTAGACGCGGCCATTCGCAGTGCCGAATTTTTGAACTCAAAACGTAGGTCAAGAGACACCTTGCAAGCAGAATCAGTAAGGTTAGTGAACACCCACTCTCCACATAGGCTACTAAAAGGTCCGTCTTCAAGAAAGACGACGATCTTTGAAGGCGAAGATAACGTATTTCGGGTCACCAGCGTAATCTGAATGCCCGCCTTTTTTAAATGCATTTTTGCCAACATGTGGACGTCGCTGTGTTCCACAATTTCCGCCGCCACACAGCCATTTAGAAACTCTGGGTAACAACGTACATCGTTGACGAGGTCATACATACACTGGCTAGAGTGCATAACGATCGCTGAGCGCTGTATTCGGGTCACTGCCGCACCTTATAAAAAGAACTTGTCGTATATACCCATCACGAAAATACATGTAATCGCAAAGGGTGCCACATAGCATAGTACCGCCCGCCATGCCGTCATCCACGCACCTTTGAGCTCTGGAATTTGTTCTTCAATAATGGCTTTGCGCATCGCAAAACCGGTAAATAACGAGATCGCTAAACCGCCAAGCGGTAGTATGATATTGGCTGTTAAAAAGTCTAAAGCATCAAAAAAAGTGAATCCAGCAATAGTCGCGTCACGACCCACGTTGAAAGATAACACCGTACCCAAACCCAGAACCCAGACCGCAGCGACCAAGACAACATTTGCCTTCAGACGACTATAGTTTTGCGCCTCCATAAGCCAAGCCACAGCAGGCTCCAGAAGCGAAATCGCGGAACTCCAAGCAGCTATTACCACTAAAATAAAAAATACTGCTCCCACCAATAGACCGCCTGGCATGTTACCAAAAGCCACGGGCAAACTAATAAACATGAGCCCTGGACCTGCGCTTGGCTCAATCCCAGGCGTTGCGAATACAATTGAAAAAATAATTAAACCGGAAATAATAGCAACGAGGCTATCGAACAACGCCACCACCAAAACAGTCTGACCAATACTTGCGTTGGCCGGCATGTAGGCGCCATAGGCCATAATCGCACCCATACCAATACTCAGCGTAAAGAACGCTAAACCCATGGCCTCAAGAATGGCTCTCCATGTCAACGAACTCGCGTCAAAACGAAACAAAAACTGCCAAGCAGCCGAAAAATCGCCTTTAAAAACAGCAAACACCAACATCCCGAGAAGCATAACGAACAATAACGGCATTAGGATCTCAACGGCCGTACCGACGCCTTTCCTCACTCCGCGTACCACCACGACCATACACAAAGCCAAAAAAGCCGTCTGCCATACAATCAACCGCAACGGGTTGTTGGTCAATTCTGCAAACAACCCAGCCGCTACTTCGCCGTCAGCGCCAATCAGGTTACCTCTCGCCATCTGCACAACATAGTCAAGCGCCCAACCCGCGATAACCGCATAGAACGACAAAATAATTAAGCCGGCGGTAACCCCCAACCAGCCGACACATCGCCAATGTTGAGCGGCGCCACTCACGGTCACTGCGTGGCGCATGGCATTAATTGGACTTTGGCGCCCTGAACGCCCTATCAAAACCTCAGCCATCATTACGGGTACGCCAATCAGGAAGACGCATAACAAGTAAACAAAGACAAAAGCACCACCACCAAAGCTACCCGCGACATAAGGGAACTTCCACATATTGCCAAGACCGACAGCCGATCCCGTCGCGGCCAGAATAAATGTCCATCGACTCACCCACACACCATGCATACTTTTCGCCTGTAAACCCATCATGCATCCTCGTTTGTACACATTTTTAGCAGCATTCGCGTGCTACCGGCGGTGTTATTAAGTTATCACTCATGATTGATAGTAGCAAAAAAAAAAGCTCAAGAGCATAAGAGATATTTTGCTTATATCGCAAGCTTATATTCGCAATTACACCTCGAACGCATCTAATTTCTCGGCGTAATAACCGTGAATAGTCAATGACAATGCCCACACTCAACGTATAATTCAGCCATGATCAAAAAGAAACCAAAAATCACCTCAAGTACAATCGGCCTCAACAAAAAAGTGAAGCATGATTATTTTATTGAGCAAAAATTTGAAGCGGGCCTCGCTCTGAAAGGCTGGGAGGTGAAAAGTCTGCGAGCTGGACGGATTAACCTGACCGATACTTACGTGCATATCAAAAATGGCGAGGCATGGCTAATTGGAACCAACATATCACCACTCCCTACGGCATCAACCCATTATGTCACCGACCCGACACGCACCCGTAAACTACTGTTAAACCACCGAGAACTGAGTACCTTAGAAGCAGGTGTTAACCAGAAGGGGTTTACCTGTGTCTGCACAGCCTTGTATTGGAAGGGACACTTGGTCAAATGTGAGATTGCGCTCGCCAAAGGCAAGGCGCATTATGACAAACGCATGGATGATAAAGAGCAGGATTGGAACAGACAAAAACAGCGTATCATGCGTCACTCAGTTTAACCGCGCAATCACATTCGCGACTTTAACGTGTATCTCTACTTGATCACGCCGAATTACTGTTAGAGGTCGGATCTGTGTCGTCCGCGTTAGAACTTGTATCTATATCGTCGACGCCAACAGGTGTCGCAGGAGCCTTCGGTGCGTCATCGGAAATTTCCGAATCCGGCATTACGCCGTCTGCCTCGCCAACATCTAACACCTCTGGTTTGGCCTCTACCGATACAGCATCGTCTGCAACTGAGGTCAGATTAGAGGTGTCCTCGACATCTGGGACCGATTGTTGCGACACATCACTGTCCGAGTCCGTACCCGCAGCGCCAGGCGCACCCATATCGCTTAATAAGTCGTCTGGCATCGTACAGTTCAACTTCTGACCGAGGAGTTTTTCAATAGGCTCCAGTAAAAAAGCATCATCTTCGCATGCAAAACTGATGGATATGCCCGTCCGGCCGGCTCTACCCGTCCGGCCAATGCGGTGCACGTAGTCTTCTGGTTCCTCAGGGAGCGTGTAGTTGATCACATGACTCACCCCGTCAACGTGTATTCCCCGACCCGCCACATCAGTGGCTACCATCACCCGCGTGGACCCATTTTTAAACCCTTCTAGGGTTTTTATACGTCGAGTCTGCGGAACATCACCAGACAACAAACCCACCTTAAGTCCTTTCTTCCGCAATTTGTCGTGCAAATTACGACAAATGTCTCGACGATTCGCAAAGACCATCACACTTTCAACGTTGTCGCCACTCAGAATCAGGTTCAGCAACTGAAATTTTTCGTCTGCTGTGGTGATATAAATTTTTTGCTCTACGCTGTCTGTGGCAATACGGTCGGCACCAATTTCTATCTGCGCAGGTTGTTCCGTCCACTGCTCTGCGAGCCTCAGCACGTCTTGCGTGAACGTAGCAGAATAAAGCATCGTTTGACGATCGCAATTTTTTGGAGTCAGTCGAACTAAGCGTCGGACCTGAGGAATAAAGCCCATGTCGAGCATACGATCCGCTTCATCTATGACCAACGCCTCTACTTGATCTAAGTAAATATCGCGGTTGTTTGCGAAGTCTAAAAGACGGCCGGGCGTGCCCACAAGAATATCACAATGCGTCGTTTCTAAGCGCTTAAGCTGCTTGGCATACTCCATACCGCCGACTAACGCATGTACCTTGAGGCCGGTAAAACGGGTCAGTTGCACCGCATCTTCCGCTATTTGCAACGCCAATTCGCGCGTTGGAGCAAGAATCAGTGAGCGTGCCTCACCTAAAAAACGTTCGTCCTCAATGGGATGATTCAAAAGATCAGTGACGATACTCAACAAAAAGGCCGCGGTCTTACCCGTGCCCGTCTGCGCTTTGCCAACAATATCATGTCCATTCAATGTGTATGGCAATGACGCTGCTTGAATCGGGGTACAGTATTCAAACCCGAGCGCCGCCACTCCCCGCATCAGCTTTAAAGGTAATTCAAAGTCATGAAATCGGGCTTTTCCCTCGCAGGGTTCAACTACGAACTGTTCAAGGCTCCACGGCGGCGATCTTCTGCGCCTGCGCGGGCGCGTTGGCGTGGCTTTTGTGTCAGGCACGCTATCTTTTAATTGTTCGGCTTGTTCAGTCAAGGTCATCACATAAGGGTATTGAAGTCGGTTGGATAGTTAATCTATGCCAAACGCCTCAGTTAACTTCATAAGGACGGAGTATATCAGATTCGTGCTCCGGATTAACCCAAAATACGTGTGCTTGCCAATAATGGCTAAATGAAGCGCAAAAATGGCTCAAAGAGCGTCCAAGAAAAAATCTAATGATACGCCACTTCTTCAAATCTACACCCCATAAAATAATGTGCAAAACGGCACTTGCAAAACACCGTACTCACAGCAGACTGATGCATTGCTGGTGATTGAGACAACGCCGGCTATGTGAAAAAGAAAACGTAGAATTCAAAAATCGCCACAATAACCCAGGTATTTGTCACGCCATCTTCTTTTGCAGTGAGTACCTATGAAGCGAAAATTTAAATCGCATTTTTCGATAAAAAGGTGACCAGTAACTGCAGGCGTCGTCAGTACGGTTATGACGCGTTCTTTTGTGGCTTTAATTGCCCGCGACCCAATTGCGGATGGGCGCTCTCTCCGCGTCCAATCACGCTCATAAAAAAAGGCAATCAAAATGCATTCAGCTGAAAAACATTTTGCTACGTTCTGCAAAAAAATTACGACGCACCGAGCGCTCTATTTATTGGCACAGCGCCGTACCCAGTGTTATACGTTCTTGACCGTTCAGATCACGATGCGTCGTCACCTGATCAAACCCTGACTTGGCATAAAGAGCACGCACGGCACTTCCTTGGTCATAGCCATGCTCAGTTATCAACCAACCGTGTTTATGCAAAGCCCGTGAAGCCCCGCCGATAATCTGTCTCAAATCATCGAGACCGTCAGCCCCCGAGGTCAACGCAGTCGTCGGTTCAAAACGCACGTCGCCCTCCCCAAGATGTGGATCAGACTGCGCAATGTAAGGAGGGTTGCTGACAATACAGTGAAAGCGCTGGCCTCGTATAGGTTCATACCAGTCCCCACACACAAAAGACACATAATCAAAGCCATAACGCCCCAAATTTCGCTCTGCAATTGCCAGTGCCGATTGACTGTTATCAGTGGCGGTGCACTGCCACATAGGACGCTCGCTTGCCAACGCCAGAATAACGGGGCCGCTACCCGTGCCCAGATCAAGCACCTGTGCGGTTTCAGGAAGATCCAACTGCAGCGCCTTTTCTACGAGTAACTCTGTCTCGGGTCGCGGGATCAGGGTCGCTGCTGACACCTGTAAATCGAGGGTCCAGAAACCGCAACTTTGCGTTAAATAAGCCACCGGCTCTCCCGCAAGGCGGCGTTGAAAAAGTTCCTCGAAATGACTTAAATGACCTTCACTCATCTTGGCATCGGGCCATGTTCGCAACCATGCTTGCGTTTTTTGTAAAACAAAACACAAAATCAGCTGTGTATCCAGCATTGCGGTATCAGTGATGCCGTTAAGCTGAGCACTTCGCGATATTGCATCGGCAATTCGAATCGGCGGATTTCGCAAACTCGGCTACCCTGACAATTCTGCTAGTTGTTCTGCTTGAAACTCATTGACGAGCGCTTGAAGTATTTCGTCCAACGCGCCCTCAGCGATTTCAGCAAGCTTATACAGGGTCAGGTTAATCCGGTGGTCCGTTACCCGACCTTGAGGGAAATTGTAAGTTCGAATGCGTTCTGAGCGATCACCACTGCCCACCAGACTCCGGCGCTGATCTGCCTGCTCTTGTGCTTGCCCTTCGCTCTGGGCAGAGTTCAGCTTTGCCTGCAAAACTGCCATCGCTTTCGCGCGATTTTTATGCTGTGAGCGTTCATCCTGACATTCCACCACCAACCCCGAAGGTAAGTGTGTTAGGCGAATCGCTGAATCCGTTTTGTTCACATGCTGGCCTCCCGCGCCCGACGCACGAAAGGTGTCAACACGAAGGTCCGACTTGTTGATTTCAATCGCATCTTGTTCGTCCGCCTCAGCAAGGACAGCAACCGTACAGGCTGACGTGTGGACGCGCCCTTGCGATTCAGTTTCAGGCACCCGTTGTACGCGATGTGCTCCTGATTCAAATTTTAATTGCGAATAAACACCTTGCCCTACGATACGCGCGATCACCTCTTTATACCCACCATGATCACCTTGGTGGGCGCTGATAATTTCAATACTCCACCGCTGGCGTTCAGCATATTTAGAGTACATACGAAAGAGATCTCCAGAAAAGATGGCCGCTTCATCACCGCCTGTTCCAGCACGAATTTCCAAGAAGACATTTTTATCGTCGTTGGGGTCTTTAGGTAAAAGTAATTTCTGCAGACTTAAGGCCAGTTCGTCTGTTTCCCTTTCGCTGTCACGCAACTCCTCTTGCGCCATCTGGCGGATATCTGGATCCGCGTCGCTGAGTAACTGACGCACCTCTTCAATATTTTTCAGCACTGCGCTGTAAGCTCTGTATTGACCAATAACAGGCTCAAGTTCTGCGTATTCCTGAGAAAGTGGCCGGAAACGGCTTTGGTCACTAATTATCTCCGCATCACTCAGAAGTGCGGACACTTCGTCAAAGCGCTCACTCAACAGCTCTAATTTCGTTGCGATCGACGTCTTCATAACGATTCTGCCCCGGCACCGCTTGCGTACTCATGGTCTCTGTCGACGTTACCGCGCACGGTCATCCAAATCATTTGGATTTAAGCCCAAAAAGATCGTGGGTAGCATGAATCGTATCATCCCGCCCCTCCTCGCCTGCACGTTTAAGACGAGCCGTGGGCTTGTGCATTAGTTTGTTGGTTAAATTACGTGCCAACGTATTAATAACGTCCTCTGAATTCTGACCTCGTTTGAGCGCATTAAGGGCTTTGTCAACCTCCGCATCACGCATGGATTCAACACTGGTGCGAAACGCTTTAATCGTGTCAACTGCATTCAGAGCACGTTGTTGTCGCGCCCAATTATTAATTTCCTCTTCAATAATTGATTGCGCAATGTCCGCAGCGGACTGTCGTGCACGCAGATTGTCCTCGACCACATTCTTCAAATCGTCCACAGTGTATAAATACACATCAGCCAACTCTTCCACCTGCGGTTCGATGTCCCTCGGCACCGCAATATCCACCATAAAAATAGGCTTATTACGTCGTTTTTTAAGTGCTGATTCGACCGCTCCTTTGCCCAAAATCGGCAACTGGCTGGCAGTTGAGGAAATCACCACATCAGCGCGATGTAAATGCTCGGGAATTTCTGACAAAAGTATCGCTTGAGATGCAAAATTCCTGACTAAGCTCTGAGCACGACTTAACGTCCGATTAGCGACAGTAATATGACCCACTTTTTTCTCTTTAAGATGCCTTGCAACCAACTCGATGGTATCGCCTGCACCGATTAACAACGCATGCACGGATGTCAGATCGGTAAAAATTTGCTCGGCCAAACTGACTGATGCATAGGCAACAGACACTGGGTTATGTCCGATCGCGGTTTCAGAGCGAATCCGCTTGGCTGTGGTAAAAGCATGCTGAAAGGCCTGATTTAAACAAGACGAAACCGTACCAGCTTCACGCCCGACCGCATAAGCTGACTTGATCTGTCCAAAGATTTGCGGCTCACCAAATACCAAAGAATCCATGCCGCTCGCCACCCTCATGAGATGCCTTAATGCGTGCAAGCCTCGATGACAGTAATAACAATCTTGCAAGTTTTGTCTATCCAGCTCTCGGTTATCCGCAAGCCAGTCAGCGATTTCTGAATCCTCAACATCGCCAAACGCATACAGCTCAGTGCGGTTGCAAGTCGACAGCAAGGCGACTTCTTGCAGTGCCGTCTGACGGAGCGCATCACGCAGCGACTGAACCGCTTCTTCGGGCGCGAACGCGGCACGTTCCCGAAAGTTAATCGATGCCGATGTGTGGTTGATACCGAATACTAGGATAACGTAAGCCCTCTTCTGTATCAGGCGCTTGAAATGACGTGTTATGTAAGGCTCACGCAACACGTAATCGTGAGCGCGGCTGATTATAACGCGGTCGCGCCCAATTTGTGACAAATTTTAATGCTCAACGCGCATTCCATAAACGCTTGCGCCCAGCACTGTGACCCTGCACTGCAATTTTTGCGTAACCGTTGTCATCATGCACAATATCCGCGAAGATACGCCCATGAGCTTACGTACACTGTTTTGCAGACTGATTTTACTTAGCTCGCCCTTTTATACGGGGTGCGCGCATTCTCCGATGCCCCCCTCGACCGCTGAAATTACCGTCCTTGAAAGCCGCAAACTCGTCGACGAGCAACCCGTCACCGTTACCAATAAAATTATTCCATTTCAGCAAGGCACGCTCTATGACCTACTAGTGGCTGACATCGCTTTGATGCGCGAACAGTATGATTTAGCCTTGTCGCGCTATCGAGACCAAGCACGAAAAACGCGCGATGAGGCAGTAACCGAGATGGCTTTTGGTATTGCGCGACATATTCAAGACGCTCAAGCCTCTTTCGAAATGGCGTCTTTGTGGCTAGAGATCAGCCCAGACAGTCATCACGCTCGCCGTGCCATCTTACAGTCCTATGCACTTCTAGATAATGCAATCGATGCCTTACCTCTAGCCACTTGGCTGTTCAACAAAGAAGGTGATGATGGAGTATTTTTGGCGGTCACTGCCATCGCAGAAGGTCGTAAAGACGAGCAGATTGATGCATTGATTTACGCCTATCGGGCGGTGGAGCTAGAACCCAAGAAAAAAGTCATGAGTGATCTTGCTATTGCAATGTTGCTGCGTGAGAGCAACCAACTTGAACAGGCAGAGGCGGTTGCTAGAGAGTTTATTCGGCAAAAACCTGACGATTTGCGAGGCAAACTAATACTTGCGCAGATTCTTGATCAACAAGACCGAGACGAGGATGCTATTGACGTATTGAAGCAGGCACTCAAGCAATTTCCAGACAGTGATAAATTGCGCCTGCAATATGCGCGATTATTAACCCTCGTCGATCGCTCCGCTGCACTCATTGAATTTGAAGCCCTGCATCTCAGTGATCCCCAAAGTCCTGAAGTGAGCTTTCTTTTAGCCCTATTGTATTTAGATCAAGCAATGCTCGGCAAAGCACAAGCACTGTTTTTACAACTTACACGACATTCACGTTTTGCTAATGACGCACACTATTACCTAGGCAATATCGCCGACAAGCGGGGTGACGTCGGAGCTGCAATGAGCTTTTATACGCATGTGCTTGGAGGCAACAACTTTTATGCCTCAGTGACTCGAGCTCTCGTATTATTGCTTGAAAACGACAATTTAGAAGCCGCGCTTAGCCACCTAGAATATTTGCGCAATTCGGCTCCCAAGCACCGGAGCGAGTTATTTGAACTGGAAGCAAATTTGCTGATCAATAATGACCGCGAAGAACAAGCGTTGGTTGCACTCACAACAGGACTTCAAAGTTACCCCGACGACCAGAATCTTCTGTATGCGCGGGCAATGCTTCTGGAGCAGCAAGGTAAATTCGAGCGCGCTGAAGCTGATTTGCGTGCAATCATTGCCCGTGACGAAAATAATGCCGCTGCCATTAACGCGTTGGGCTATACGATGGTTTTGCACACTGAACGACTCGATGAAGCTTATGATTTGATTCAGCGAGCCTACGCATTAAAACCGCAAAGCCCAGCGATCATTGACAGCATGGGATGGGTGCTCTTCAAGCGGGGCAATCTAGAAGAAGCCCTAACGTTACTCAAGCGTGCGATGGCCATGATGCCGGACCCTGAAATTGCTGCCCACTTAGGCGAAATACATTGGGTCATGGGGAATAGAGAAATGGCACTGAAGACTTGGCAAAAAGGTCTTGTGAGAGCGCCAGATCACGAACAGATATTGACGACAATGCATCGTCTTGGCGTTACACCGCGCACGTCGGAAAGTTCTCTGTGAAACCATTTGCGGTCATTGCTTCGGTTGTATTGATGAGCGCATGTGGTACCAACCCACCAATGCAGACGGCGATGGAGCCTGTGCGTTGGAATGAACAACAGCTGTGGGCCCGTGATCTAGACAATTGGCAGGCCATTGCCAAACTGGGTATAAAAACGCCAAAAAAAAGCGCATCTGCGCGACTTAACTGGCGCCAAAGCGGACCTAACTATCGCATTATGCTCTCTGGCCCGTTGGGGTTCGGCACTGTTTTGGTAACCGGTAATGCCGAGCGCGCCCAACTGCAACGAGGGGAGTCGATACAGCGTGACACACCCGATGCGCTGATGTTGCTTGCCACAGGAATTTCGCTCCCCAGCGATGCATTGCATTGGTGGATGCGGGGCATACCCCAACCGAATGGGCCGCTCGTGACGCAGATTAAGTTAGATGGCGACGGACAGATTCTGCACTTTGCACAATCGGGGTGGGCGCTATCGTTTAGCAATTACCAAAAAACGTCCGCAGGATACCTTCCGGGAAAAATCATCGGCAAGGCGAATCAAATGTCGTTTAAGGTGATCATATCCCAGTGGGACCTAGTGAGGGAGCTCTAATGCCTGCGCCGCAAAACAGCCTGTGTCTCAGTGCACCCGCAAAATTGAATTTATTTTTGCACATAATGGGTCGTCGTGAAGATGGGTATCACTTACTACAAACGCTCTTTCAGTTGCTAGATTACGACGATACGGTCGAGCTTGAAGTCCGTGATGACGCGCAGATTGTTCTCAGTCACCCAATGCAGGGTATTCCATCGGAAGAAAACCTAGTCGTGCGCGCCGCCAAAGCCCTCCGCGCCGCAACTGGCTGTACTGATGGGTGCCGCATAACGTTGCACAAAAATCTCCCCATAGGAGCCGGACTGGGCGGTGGCAGTAGTGATGCAGCCACCACCCTTGTGGGCCTCAATCGCCTTTGGGGATGTCGATTAAGCCTTGTCGAACTCGCGCAGATCGGAGTACAACTCGGCGCTGACATTCCTGTTTTTGTGCACGGACAAACCGCTTGGGGAGAGGGTATTGGCGAACAACTGAGTCCAATGACACTCCCATCGCTTTGGTATCTTGTGGTCATGCCGAACGTAGCGATATCGACCCGTCAAATATTTTCGCATCCTGAATTGACAAGAAACTCCCCACCACTCAAAATGTGCCCCCCCGGGGAAGTGGGAATCTTGCGCGGCGCTGAACACAAAAACGATTGTCAAGCGCTTGTTGAACAACTCTATGGCGACGTTAGAGAAGTGGTTGGATGGTTGCGCAGTTACGCGAACCCGATGATGACGGGAACAGGATCGGCAATTTTTTGCGCGTTTAAACATCGCAAGTATGCTGAAACGATCCTTAAAAAAGTTCCTCCCGTTTGGAAAGCATTTATAGCAAAGGGAGTTAACCGCTCTCGGCTACACGAGCAAGTCAGTAAATAAATTATATTGGGGCGTCGCCAAGTGGTTAAGGCAACGGGTTTTGATCCCGTCATTCGGAGGTTCGACTCCTCCCGCCCCAGCCATATCAATTAAGTGACTAGTCAACCATGCAGAATAGGAAAGCGGCCGTGTCAAGATTGATGGTTTTCTCAGGAAATGCCAATCCGGAACTTGCTGCAGAGATTGCTAAATCGCTCGGAGTTGCACTCGGTAACGCAGTGGTGTCTCTGTATTCTGATGGCGAAATAAATATCGAAATTCGCGACAACGTGCGCGGGCATGACGTATTCGTTGTGCAACCGACCTGCTCGCCGACGAATCGTAATCTTATGGAACTGGTGTTAATGATTGACGCCTTGCGACGTGCCTCGGCAGGACGTATTACGGCAGTCGTGCCTTACTTTGGCTACGCACGGCAAGACCGGCGAGTACGCTCGGTTCGGGTTCCGATCAGCGCTAAGGTGGTCGCGGATATACTCTCTAATGTGGGCGTTGACCGCGTGCTCACGGTCGATCTTCACGCTGAACAAATTCAAGGCTTTTTCAATTGTACCGTAGACAATGTTTACGGCTCACCCGTGTTGTTAGGCGACATCGAACGTTGCAATTATTCCAAGCTCCAGGTTGTCTCGCCCGATATTGGCGGCGTCGTTCGCGCACGAGCGATAGCCAAACAACTTGACTGTGATCTTGCAATCATCGATAAACGTCGACCCACGGCAAATCAGTCTGAGGTTATGAACCTGATTGGTGAGGTGAAAGACCGCACGTGCGTTCTGGTTGACGATATCGTGGATACTGCCGGGACATTGTGCAAAGCGGCAGAAGCGTTAAAGAGCCGGGGGGCGACCAAGGTTGTCGCCTATGCCACACATGCAGTTTTAAGCGGCAACGCTATTGAAAATATCGAGTCGTCAAAACTTGACACACTGGTGGTAACAAACAGTATCCCCCTTAACGACGCTGCGAAACGGTGCAGTGCGATCCGTACACTCCCGTTGGGACCGCTCCTTGCGGAGACGGTGCGGCGTATCAGCAACGAAGAATCTATCAGCGCTATGTTCTTGTAACAGGCGCGATGTAACTGGCCTCGTAGCGAGGCATTTTAAAACCCCACTACAGCTCTGGTCGCGGTCTGAAGTGGCTCAACGTAGGAGACGACACATGTCTACTGATTTTTTATTACACGCGAAAGGCCGAGATGTTTCAGGGAAAGGTGCGAGCCGCCGCCTGCGACGTCTGGCTGGAGAAATACCCGCCATTGTCTACGGCGGGCAAAAAGAGCCTCAGTCACTCACTTTGGTGCACAAAGATGTTTTGAAAGCTCTAGAAAACGAGGCCTTTTACTCGAACATCATCACACTTACCATTGACGATAAAGCAGAAGAAGTCGTACTGAAGGATCTTCAACGGCATCCAGCCAAACTGCTGATTTTGCACATGGATTTTTTACGCGTTAGCAAGTCGACCATGATTACGCTCAAAGTGCCATTGCACTTTGTGAATGAAGATATCTGTGTGGGCGTTAAGAATCAAGGCGGTGTCATCTCGCATACCGTGAGTGATTTGGAGGTTCAGTGCTTGCCGAAAAACTTGCCAGAGTTCATAGAAGTAGATCTTGCTACACTAGAACTGGGTGCAACGTTGCATATTTCCGACATCGTAATGCCTAAAGGCGTTGAGAGCGTCGCGCTGAATCACGGTGCAGATCATGATTTATCGGTCGCTGCTGTTAACAAATCAAAAAGCCGTGAAACGACAAGTGACGAGGTCAGCGACGATACCGAGAGCTAACGCCAAGCGCCCTCGAAGCATTGGATATGAAAAATCCGATTAAACTCATCGCAGGGCTGGGCAACCCCGGCTCTGGGTATGAGGGCACTCGGCATAATGCGGGTGCAGACTTCGTGCGCATGGTTGCCGCTCAGCATCAGGTCACACTTCAAAAAGAAAGCAAATTTTTTGGCGTTACCGGTATCGCGTCCATCAGCGAGAGGGCTGTTCGGTTGTTAATCCCTGCGACGTTTATGAATCACAGTGGCCAATCGATCGCGGCGCTGGCGGGTTTTTACAAAATTTTGCCCTCAGAAATTATGATCGTGCACGATGAACTAGATCTACTGCCTGGCACAGCGCGATTTAAACTAGGGGGCGGGCACGGCGGCCATAATGGACTTCGTGACAGCATTCGCTGCCTCGGCAACAGCCGTGATTTTGCGCGTTTACGGATAGGCATTGGGCACCCAGGCAATGCCAAACTTGTTACGGACTATGTGTTAAAACGAGCACCCCATGAAGAGTATGACCGCCTGTTGGAGAGTGCCGCAAAAAGTCTGCATTGGTTACCCAGTGCGGTTTCTGGTGACTGGGAAAAGGCCATGACAGGATTGCATAGCGATCTAGAACACAACCACTTAGGACACTGATATGGGTTTTAACTGCGGCATCGTCGGCTTACCCAATGTGGGCAAATCAACCCTTTTTAATGCTTTAACCAAAGCGGGGATCAGCGCTGAGAATTTTCCGTTCTGTACGATTGAGCCGAACACCGGTGTCGTCCCGATTCCAGACCCACGGCAAGACCGCATTGCGGCGATAGTTAACCCCGAGAAAGTCATACCCACAAGCATGGAGTTTGTTGATATCGCGGGTCTAGTGGCAGGCGCCTCAAAAGGCGAGGGGTTGGGCAATCAGTTTCTCGCGAACATCCGAGAGACAGACGCCATCGCCCACGTAGTGCGATGTTTTGACGACGAGAATGTGGTGCATGTCGAGGGCCAAATCAACCCACAAAATGACATTGACGTCATTCATACGGAACTCGCACTGGCCGACCTTGATACCGTGGAAAAAGCATTGCATCGGGCCAGTAAAGGTGCGAAAGGAAAAGTCAGCGAATCGATTGCTCTAGTGGCCCTGTTAGACACCTTATTGCCGCATTTGAATGAGGCGCAACCCCTGCGCTCAATGACACTGAGTTCTGATCAATTACAACGCCTAAAACCGCTGAACTTACTCACGCTAAAGCCCACCATGTATATCGCCAATGTGGACGAAGACGGTTTTGAAGGCAATCCCTATTTGCAGGCCGTCCAAGCAATCGCTGATGCAGAAGGTGCTATTGTGGTGCCAATTTGTAACAAGTTAGAGGCGGAAATTGCAGAGCTCGAAGACGATGAGAAAACCGATTTTCTCAACGAAATGGGTATGCAAGAGCCTGGACTCAATCGTGTCATTCGCGCCGGCTATTCGTTGCTGGGATTGCACACCTACTTTACTGCGGGGATTAAAGAAGTCCGTGCTTGGACGATCCCCATTGGATATTCCGCGCCCAATGCTGCAGGCAAAATACACACTGATTTTGAAAAAGGCTTCATTCGCGCTGAGACAGTTGGCTACGACGACTTTATCGCTGGCAACGGCGAACAGGGCGCCAAAGATGCTGGCAAATGGCGGCTTGAAGGTAAAGACTATATCGTCAATGACGGCGATATCATACACTTTCGATTCAATGTATAGCGGCGAAAAATGCGGTTTTTTAAAATCTCATCTAGGCACATGTGCGTCGCGCTTGAACTTGACAAATACAGTGATCGTGGCCAAACTGCGCTCCGCAATCTGTCGGTAAATGTTAAGAAATCGCTTGTGGCTGCGTAGCTCAGCTAGTTAGAGCACAGCATTCATAATGCTGAGGCCGGTGGTTCAAGCCCACCCGTAGCTACCATATGAATCAATAACTTAGCTATAATCGTGAAAACAATCATACATGATGCACTGCACATGCACTGCAAATCATCCCAGTATTATTATTCTCTAATCTGTATTTAATACTACCATTTTGTCTACCTCAGACTCACACAAGGCGCCCATGAGTATTCCATTTGGGTAGCCTTTAGGGGGGCCGGGGGGGGTCTTTTGTTACTTGTGATTGTTACAGTATCCGTGTGGATACATTAGAGGTGGGAAATACATTATTATGATCAAAACAAAGTCTAAGGAGCTGTAATGAAAACGCATAATTATAAAAAATTTACTTCGTGGCTTAAAGAGGGCTTTCTCGCAGGATATGGGATAGGCAACCGTGAACCATGGATACGATTTCATGCGGAGGGATATTTTTGATCTCCAATGATGACAGTCATCCAGTAACCCTCAGTGAGGTTTGGTGTTATTTAAAACGATGTTGGCCATTTTATAGACCCCAAATTAAGCATTTACTAGCCTTTATTTCACTGACTATTTTCTCCGGAGTTCTTGTCCTTGGGTCAATGATCCTTTTGGAGGATTTAGTCTACAACAAACTGCTTCAAGGAGAAAAACTACAATCTTTACA
>CAJWCO010000004.1 GCA_913031145.1 uncultured Cellvibrionales bacterium
CACTTTACAGTGCCAGAAACTCTTTCCCCTGACATAACTACCTCACTTAAAATTTAATACCGTTTAAGGCGATTAATTATCCAGCCTCATTACGGGGCTAGCCTATCACGCTTCACAAAACTACCTTGCGCACAGCGCGCGAAGATCGCTTTTGCATCTCCGAGAGTGTAGTTTATGGTTTTTCTTTCGTGGATGCGAACGATTTTGCCGTATTTTTGTAAAAAAGTGGTTTTTTATTCGCAAATAGTGCACTTTTTTGCATAATTTTCAATTGTGAGTTTAGTTTCGATCGATGTCTGTCGAAAGCGTGCTATGGGCTGTACACTTGAATTTGTTTGTTAATTGAACGAGAGCATCATGGATAAAGCGTTGCAGCATCCTTTCGAAGCACTCACGCCAGATGTTTTGATCGACGCCGTTGAATCTCAAAGGTTGGCTTGTGATGGTCGCTTTTTGGCGCTCAATAGTTATGAGAACCGTGTTTATCAAGTGGGTGTGAGCGACGCTGAACCCATGATTGTAAAGTTTTATCGCCCGCAACGTTGGAGCGACGAACAGATTCAAGAAGAGCATGAATTTTGCTTTCAGTTAGCAGATAGAGAGTTGCCAGTGGTGGCGCCTTGGATTAACGGTGAGGGTCAAAGTTTGCACTATTATGGCAACTATCGGTTCGCGCTATTTGCCCGTCGGGGCGGGCATGCGCCAGAATTCGATAATCGCGACAACTTAAAAACGCTGGGCCGCGTTCTGGGTCGTATTCATGGTGTGGGTTCGACTCTTGCGTACCGAGAGCGTCCGCAACTGGATGTGGAACGATGGGGATGGCGATCTTATGAATTAATTAGCAAAGATTTTATGGCGCCTGAATTGCAACTTGCTTATGACACGTTAGCGCAGGATGTTTTGCGAAAAATTGAGCAGCATGTTGCTGATTATGGGCCTATTAGTCGCATTCGAGTTCACGGGGATTGTCACGTAGGCAACATTTTATGGCGTGATCACAACCCGCATTTTGTAGACTTCGATGATTCTTGCATGGCGCCGGCTATTCAAGATCTATGGATGTTTTTGTCCGGCGATCGTCATGCTCAAAGCCAGCAAATGCGCGAACTACTGAAAGGGTATACAGAGTTCTGCGAATTTGATGGTCGGCAGTTAGCCCTTATTGAAGTGTTGCGCACGCTACGGATTATGCATCACAGTGCTTGGATAGCAAAGCGGTGGGACGACCCAGCATTCCCACGGGCGTTTTCTTGGTTCGGTTCAATACGTTATTGGAGTGAACATATTTTAACGTTGCGAGAACAGCTGGCGGCGCTTGATGAGCCTTTATTGGATATTTAAAAACAGCGCTACCAATCGTAATGGATGCCCACAGTAAACTTACTGTCTAAGTGGTCTTTGCTGAGCACGGGTTGATTATCGTAGAGCCATTCTAACTTAACTTCGGTAAATACGTTGTCTACCACCGGAAGATGAATCGCAAGCTCGATGTCGGCTTGGCTATCTGCTGTATCTTCGAGTGAAACGCGAAAATCTTGTCGGTGCGATAGTTCTAAACGGCCGAATAGGGTTCGCGAGTAAATCAACGACCAACTCCAAGTAAGTTGGTCATCATTGGCCACGGAGACGAACTCTTCAGCGATCCATAACAGACCCGATTCAATGGACAGCTTTTCTGAAGTTTGGCTCAAAAAGTCGCGACCGACGGCTGAGCCGACGCTATAAGTTTTGTCGATTGCACGGGTTTCATCAGCACCGAATGATACCTCCGTATGCAGGAACCACTGGTCATTAAAAAACCAGTCATTTGCATACATGATTTCAAAACTGTCGCGAGCGGCGCTTTCGTCAAGCCTATGGCTTTCATATTCAAGTCGACCAATTTGGCGGGTTTGCTCCGCTCGGCGCTGCACAGTTGCTTCGACATCCCAATCTTTGCGGTTCTGGTTGCCAGCTGCAAAGGAACCAGCGAGCGCTAGATCGCCACTATAGGCCGCGGGATCAACCGTTGACCGAATCGAGCTAGGATTTTCAGCGATCGAGTGTTGTTGCTCAGATCGTTCGATATCAGCAGCGCGAGACGCGTCAATAACAAGGATTCCGAAGCTGTCTGATTTCCATCGTATTTCATTCGCAGACTGTTCAAGCAGGGTTCCCGATAAAATATCACCATTATTCAACCGCAGCGTGTCGGCTGTGACCGAGGTAGAAAGCACCACGTATAAAAAAGCGGTTAGTTTCGTGTAACCCATCTGTGACATAGAAAAGCCTGTACCGCTGTAATGAAAAAACCCTGCGCCAATATTATACAATAATGATTTGGCGGTGAGTGACTGATAAGCGCGGGATAAAGGAATCGGCTGTATTTTTTTATTTCTCACGGTACTATACTTCTGTACTTTGTCGGCCACTTTAGACTGGCTACTGGAGCAATTTATGAGCGAATTCCGTGCGGATTTGAAATATTCAGAGAGCCACGAGTGGGTTAAATTGGAGGCCGATGGCTCGGTCTTAGTGGGTATTACTGACCATGCGCAGGACGCGCTCGGAGACGTAGTGTATATAGAGTTGCCCGACGTGGGTGATGATATGGAGGCGGGCGCGGAAGTTGCTGTGATCGAGTCGGTGAAAGCGGCCTCAGATGTATACGCGCCCATTTCGGGAGAGGTGTTAGAGACCAATCAAGCGTTACAAGAAGACCCCGGCATTTTGAACAGATCACCCTATGACATGGGATGGTTTATGCGTATTCGGCCGAATGATCCCAGTAGTCTCGAAGACCTATTAGATGAAACGGCTTATCGGGTTCTAGTCGAGGAGGGCTAATCGCGGGAAGGGCGGTTAATCTCGCAGAGATATGACTTTCCATTTTTTCTCACTAGCGATGCCACGTAATTTAGAATCTGGATCCACTGCGATGGGGATGTCGACTGCCATCAGCAATGGTAGATCATTGATCGAATCGCTATAAAAAGTACTGCCCTCAAGCGACAAACAGTTGTTTTCAAGCCACGCTTGCAAACGAGCAACTTTTCCCTCGCGAAAGGCGGCTACGCCGTCGACTTCGCCGGTGTATGCGCCATTTCGAACAATTAATTCGGTCGCCAAAATGTCTTTCACGCCTAGAGCATGACAGATGGGTTCGACCACGAATCGATTAGTTGAGGTTATAATGACAAGCCGATCGCCGGCATTGCGGTGGTTGTTTAGTAGCGCCGTTGCTTTGCTAAGTTGCATCGGTGCTATGTGGGTGCGCATGAATTCTGTATGTAGAGCGTCAAGTTGACGCCGGGGTAGCGTGGTTAAGAATTGTAGGGAAAATTCTAAATATCGATAAATGTCGAGTGTGCCTGCGGTATAGTCGGCATAGAACTTGTCATTCATGCAGGCGTATATCTGTGCGTCCACATAACCATTGTCGATCAGGAATTGCCCCCAACTATGGTCGCTATCGCCCGCGATAAGTGTGTTGTCGAGATCAAAAAGTGCTAGCGCCATGGTTGCAACAGTGCTCGTGTTTTAAGGTTCGCAAGGATATCTTTGATCTCAAGTGTCCTCAAGGTAAAATTGGATCATCCAATGGAGTTGCGGACGTGTCGATGAATGGAAAAAGGAATCACTAAGTTGCTAGATAAAGATGGATTTCGCGCTAATGTGGCTATTGTTCTGAGCGACGGCCAAGGCCACGTCCTATGGGCTAAGCGTTTGGGGCAAGATGCTTGGCAATTTCCGCAAGGAGGCGTCGATATAAACGAGACTGCTGAGCAGGCTTTATATCGAGAATTATATGAAGAGATTGGTCTTCAGGCGGGCGATGTGGAGCTTATGCAAAGCTCCAAGCGCTGGTTGCGCTACAAAATTCCTCCCGCCATGCAGCGCAAAGGCAAAACCCCGATTTGTGTTGGGCAGAAACAAAAATGGTTTTTTTTGCGATTAACCGGCGAGGCAAGCAAAATTCGCTTAGATGCAACGAGTTCGCCGGAGTTTGATGCGTGGCAGTGGGTTCACTACTGGCATCCCCTCGCTGCGGTGGTGACGTTCAAGCGAGGCGTTTACCGTGCCGCATTGAAAGAATTTTCAGGGCAAAATCGGCGACTTGAATTGGCCATCCACTCAGGAGGGACCTAACTATGCTGGCATCACTCCGCCACATTGTCCAAGAGGTTAATGGCGCTAGAAGCCTTGCGGAAGTGCTCGAGATTATCGTCAAGGAACTAAAAGCGACGCTAAATGTGGGTGTTTGCTCTGTTTATCTGTTCGACGCTCGAGAAGAACGCTATGTACTGATGGCGACCGATGGTTTGCGCCAACAGGCAGTGGGGAAAGTTAAATTGGCAACCCGAGAGGGATTAGTGGGTTTGGTAGCCGCGCGGGAGGAACCGCTGAATGTTCAAAATGCAGATCAGCATCCGAATTTTGTGTATTTTGATGAGGCCGATGAAGCGCCTTATCACTCATTTTTGGGCGTACCGATTATCCATCACCGGAAGGTTCTGGGTGTGTTGGTTTTGCAGCAGACGTCTGACCGCCGGTTTGCCAGCGAAGAAGAAGCCTTTTTAGTTACTGTTGGGGCGCAATTATCTGGTGCCATTGCGCATGCTGAAGCCACAGGTGTGCTGAAACAGTTAGCAGTTGCGGGCCGCGGTAAGAGTCGCGAGGCGACCTTTCAGGGGATTGCGAGTGCGCCCGGTATTGGTATTGGGCAGGCAGTTCTATCTGTGCAGAGTGCCGATTTGTCATTTGTGCCAGAACGTTTCTGTGACGATAGCACGGCCGAGATAACGCGCTTGCACGACGCGTTGAACGCGGCAAAGCGCGATATGCGAAATCTGGGCAAAGGGCTTGAAGACAAACTTAGCGCCGAAGAATTTGCTTTGTTTGAGGTATATATTCGCATGCTGGACGATAGCTCTTTAGTGGGTGAGGTCGTTGCCGTGATCGAGTCAGGGCAAACTGCACAAAGTGCTTGGAGCGTGGTCATACTGAAGCATGTTAAGACATTTCGAAAAATGGATGACCCCTATTTGCGCGAGCGGGCGGCGGATGTCGCTGACCTTGGTAAGCGCGTTCTGGGGTATTTGCAAAAAAATGATCGCCTTAAAGAAGTGTATCCCCGCCGAGCGGTGTTGGTCGGAGAGGATCTCTCAGCAACCGTGCTGGCAGATATTCCCGTAGACAGGCTTGTTGGGATTATCTCCTTAAAAGGTTCGAGTAATTCGCATTTGGCAATTGTTGCAAGAGCGTTGGGTATTCCTACCGTCATGGGTGCGCTGAATCTACCGATTGTCGAGCTAGAAGGGCAAGAAGTCATTGTCGATGGATTTAAAGGTGTCGTCGTAAGCCGACCCACTCGGGTTGTTCGACGGACCTATTTGGAGCGACAGCAAAAAGAAAAGTTGCTTGATAAGGATCTTAAAAAGCTCAGGGATACACCTTGTGTGACGCCTGACGGGTGGCGAACGTCGCTTTGGGTCAACACGGGTTTGCGCCAAGACACGCTGCGGTCACTGCAAAGTGGTGCAGAGGCTGTGGGTCTTTATCGAACCGAAATCCCTTTTTTTATGCGCTCTGGGTTTCCAACGGAAGATGAGCAGATGGCGATCTATCGTGAGCAATTACTCGCTTTTTCGCCCCGTCCGGTTACTATGCGAACGCTGGACATCGGCGGTGATAAAGCGCTCCCATATTTTCCCATAGAAGAAGAAAATCCATTTCTTGGATGGCGCGGCATTCGAATTTCTTTGGATCACCCTGAGATCTTTCTGGTGCAGATTAGAGCCATGTTACGCGCGTGTGAAGGTATTGAGAACTTGCGAATCATGTTGCCGATGATTAGCAGTGTGGGTGAGTTACAAAGTGCTATCGGTTTGATCGACAGAGCCTATAAAGAGCTGACTTCAGAGGAAGGCTTGTCCGTTGCGCGCCCTCCGATCGGAGCTATGATCGAAGTGCCAGCGATGGTTTATCAAGTTAAGGCTTTGGCGCGGCAGGTGGATTTTTTGTCTGTAGGTACTAATGATCTGACACAGTATTTATTAGCCGTTGACCGCAATAACCCGCGTGTCGCTAATCTTTATACGTCATTTCATCCTAGCGTTCTTCGCGCGTTACAGATTATCGGAGAGCATGCTTCGGCCGCGCATTGCGAAGTCAGTGTCTGCGGTGAATTGGCAGGAGATCCGATGGGTGCGGTAATCCTGTCTGGGTTAGGCTACCGCCACCTATCCATGAGTGCGGGTAGTTTGCCAAGAGTGAAGTCGATGTTGATGCAAGTAACCCATGAAAAGGCAAAAGGCTTGGCTAAACGCGCGCTGCGCATGGACGACGCTGCGGCCGTTGGAAATTTCTTGTCCAACCAATTGGGGCAACCCGAACTCGCAAAATTATACAGTAGTCCATGACTGTAGATACTCCGCCTAGAGTTGATAATTGAATCGTTGAGTGCCTTGTAATTCACCGTTTAAATGAGCGTGCTCGACAACAGAGACAGCCCCGTTGCCTCTAATAACGACGGCTGTTGAAGCGCGAGTGCCGTAGTCTTTGCCTGTAATAAAAGGTGCGGAAAGTCTTTTTTCTAAGATTTTAGGGATCCCAGTGTCAGGTAACCGTTGACGCTCGTACGGGCTGCGCCGGCAGAGTAAGTTGGCGGTGTCTTCAGGCCATGTTCTATCGAGCGATGAACTTTTCGATGCTCGATTAAGCCGTTGTTGAAGTCTTTTCTTTGCGTAATGCACCTTGGGCCAATCACTGTCTAAACCATGATTGCTCAGTCCGTAGATATTGGGTTTTAGAGAAATGACCACGGGATCAACATTATTTATGTAAAAGAGTTTTTGGCCGTCAAACATCAATAAATTGAAGCCGCAATAGCGGTTTAGGTGCGAACGTATCGACTGACTCCATTCCCATGCCGGCTGGGTTGAAGCCAAGAAATTAGACACCAAATGACCCCGAGATAACGAGTGCGGGGGATCTGCGCTACCCCGATAGTTGGTCAGCGCGGCGAATCTGCCGGTGCTTGAAACGCCGAGCCAGGTCCCGCCGCCGCGCAGGTCTCTGCCCGCTAATATATCTTGAGTTGACCACCAATGCATCGCAGCACTTGGCCGCGAGTTGAACTCGTCTCGATTCGCGACAACCACTAACGGCAGGTTGATTTGGGTCTTAAAGGCAATGGCAATTAGGCACATTGTGAGAGTGTAACCTTATCTGCTTTTGCCCGTCATCAGGTTTGCTATCGGTGGTAGGCTGACGGATAAAAGGCTATGATCTTTCTTGCCAAAAATTTAACTGAGAGTCAGGCGCTATGATTAATCATCCCGGGATAGACCCCATTGCCGTGTCGCTTGGACCGCTACAAATTCATTGGTATGGGCTCATGTATTTGTTAGCTTTTCTGTCCGCTTGGCAGATTGCCAACCGGACGAGTCGTCGCGCTTGGTCGCCAGTCAAGGCGGATCAAGTTGAAGACCTCATCGTCTACGGTGCATGGGGAGTCATCTTGGGCGGGCGCATGGGATACATGCTATTTTACAGTTTTGATCAATGGGTTGCTGACCCCGCATTGGTCGTGCGAATATGGGAAGGGGGTATGTCTTTCCATGGCGGCTTACTCGGCGTGATACTTGCGTTACTGTGGTATGCTCGAAAACATAATTTGGCGTTTTTCAGTCTCACCGATTTTGTTGCCCCGTTGGTGCCAGCCGGGCTTTTTTTTGGGCGGATTGGCAATTTTATTGGCCAAGAACTTTGGGGAAGGCCGACTTCAGTGTCGTGGGCAATGTTGTTTCCCGCGGACCCAGAGCAGTTGCCACGGCATCCCTCGCAACTTTATGAGGCATTTGGCGAGGGTTTATTATTGTTCGTTTTAGTCAATTGGTATGCCCGAAAACCACGATTATTTGGTGAGGTCTCGGGGCTATTTCTATTAGGGTATGGCATGGCTCGATTTAGTGTGGAATTTGTTCGTCAACCGGACGCTCAGTTTGCGGGTGCCGAGGCAACGATACAGGCGTTCGATTGGATGACTCGTGGCCAATTGCTATGCGTGCCAATGATCTTCGCAGGGCTATGGTTCTTACGTCAACGGATAACGGGCGTGTTGCTCACTGGGTCAAAGGAATAACGTGTTATGCGCCAATACCTAGAGCTGATGAGACACATTCAACAGCACGGAGTACACAAAGAGGATCGGACGGGTACTGGTACCATAAGTGTGTTCGGATACCAAATGCGGTTTGATTTGAGTATTGGATTTCCTTTGGTGACGACGAAAAAAGTTCATTTGAAATCTATTATCCACGAGTTACTTTGGTTTATCCGTGGCGATACAAATATTCGTTATTTGGTTCAAAACGGCGTGAGTATTTGGAATGACTGGCCCTTCGAGCACTGGTTGCGAGAGCGCTCTGGCGAGCAGGGGATTTCGATGGACGTATCAAGTCGCCAACACGTGATGGCCGAGTTTGTTGAGCGCATCAAAAATGATGACGGATTTGCGCGCGAATACGGTGACTTAGGTCCTGTGTATGGCAAACAATGGCGTGATTTTGACGGGGTAGATCAGCTGGATCAAGTGATAAGGGACATTAAGAGCAATCCAGACTCCCGACGTCATATCGTATCGGCTTGGAATCCGAGAGACATTCCCGTGATGGCGAAATCCGGCTTACCGCCCTGCCACAGCCTGTTTCAGTTTTATGTCAGTGAGGGAAAATTGTCGTGTCAGTTATATCAGCGTAGCGCAGATGTGTTTCTTGGCGTTCCCTTTAACATCGCGTCTTATGCGTTACTAACGATGATGGTCGCGCAGGTCTGTGATCTAAAGTTGGGGGACTTTGTGCATACCTGTGGCGATGCGCATTTATATCTGAATCATCAAGATCAAGTGGCTCAGCAACTTACCCGAGTACCCCGCGGTCTTCCGCAGTTATCAATTAACCCCAGTGTTAATGCGCTTTTTGATTTTGTGTTTGAGGATTTCGAATTGTCTGATTACGACCCTTATCCAGCCATCTCGGCTCCCGTCGCAGTATGATAAAGATCTCAATCATCGCAGCGTTAAGTCGCAATCTTGCGATCGGGAAAGACAATAATTTGCTTTGGCACCTCCCCGAAGACCTCAAAAGGTTTAAGGCGATTACGTTGGAGAAGCCCATCGTGATGGGTCGTAAGACCTATGATTCGATTGGACGACCTTTGCCTGGTCGAACCAATATTGTTGTGACGCGCAATGTTGAATGGCAGGCTTCGGGTGTTCATGCCGAACTGAGTTTAGAGGCTGCTTTAGCGGCTGCGCGCGAAATCTGTCAGAGTAAGGGCGCGACAGAAATTATGGTGATCGGGGGTGAGCAGATCTACCGAGCGGCGCTGCCATTTGCATCCAAGCTATATTTAACGGAGGTCGACGCAGTGGTCGATGGAGACGCTTTTTTCCCATTACTTGAGCTCGCTGAATGGCGTGAAATCGAAAGGACGGCAAGCGCTGAATCGACGAAATACGGATATCAGTTTGTCACGCTGGAACGCATTACTCGTCAATAAGTGTTACCTTTGGTAACGAAACAGGGTTAAAGAGAGATTTGTAGAATTTTTTATGCGATCAAATTGATTCTTACCGTCTACCCTGCTACAACTGCAGCGTAACGATTCAGTCCGCTAAAGCTTAGCAACGCAGATTTGGCAGCCGGCGTTGGATCGCAATTATTTTCACACACAGGCCCAGATTGAGGGAATTATGAAAAGACAGTTGTTGAAGGCAGTTTCGTGTGCTGCAATTTTTAGTACCGCATTAGGTGCCGTTTCGGCTCAGTCTGCGGAGGTTCAGGATTTACTCAAAGCAGGCGCTTCAAAGGTCAAGGTCGCGCAGGTGGCGCAAATAAAAGTAGATCGCGTCGCTGACCAGACTGATGGGTTGCTGCAGGACTTCAAACAAGTTAACAAACAAATTGAATCGTTGCGAGTTTACAATTCGCAGTTAGAGCGTCAGGTCGCCAGCCAGAAGAAGATGATGGGCGAACTGAAGGAGTCGATTGCTAATGCCACGGTCATTGAGCGTGGTATCACGCCGTTAATGATGAGCATGTTGCAAGGCCTAGAGGATTTTATTGGTCTTGACATGCCCTTCAAGAAAGAGGAGCGGTTAGAAGAAGCGCAGGCGATTTCCGCTAATCTGGATAACGCGCGTTTTTCAGCGGCAGAAAAGTTTCGGCAGATTTTAGAGCTGTTTGACATTGAATCTGAATACAGCCAGTCCTTAGAGACTTATCGTGCTGCGCTCGACATTAACTCTAATGGATCGCCGGTTGAAGTGGACGTGTTGCGTATTGGCCGCGTCGTGCTAGCGTACCAGACGAAAGACAAGGCCCAGACGGGTGCTTGGAACAAGGAAGCAGGTGCGTGGCAGACGCTCGGCTCAGAGTACCGTCGGCCCGTCGATAAGGCGATTCGAATCGCCCAGAAATTATCACCGCAAGATGTTATTGAAATGCCCATCACAGCTCCGGAGAATGCCCAATGAAAATGATCTTTATTCCATTCTGTGCGGCACTGGTGACTTCGGCGTTCTTTAGCTCTTTAAGTGTGGCAGAAGAGGCCAAGAATTTGGATCAGCTGTTACAAATGATCGAGCGCTCGAAAAGAACGGAGACCGCTGATTACAAGGCGAGGCAGGCGGAATTCAATGCTTCGAAAAACCAGCAGGCGCGGTTATTAAAACAGGCACAAGCGACGCGTTTGCGCGAGGAGCAGCGCTCAGATCGTTTGGAGCAATCTATCCGTGACAATGAGCAACTGATCGCCGGTTTAAGAAAGCAACTCGATAAACGTTTGGGCTCTTTAAAAGAGCTGTTTGGACATCTGACAGGAGCCGCTGGTGATATTCGCGAGAGCCTGACCCAGTCTATTGTGAGCGCACAGATTCCTGGCCGCACCGAGTTTCTCAATGAGTTGATTGATAAAATGAGCAGCGATACTCGATTGCCGTCAATTGAAGACATTGAGCAATTGTGGTTTGAGCAGCAGCGTGAAATGGTAGAAAGCGGTCGTATCGTCAAGTTCCAACGTTCGGTGACGCTTGCTAGCGGCGATCAACAAGAAATGGAAGTGGTTCGCGTGGGCACTTACAACCTCTTAGCCGACGGCATGTATTTAGAGTTCAGCCCTCAGACAGGTAGTGTGTCCGAATTGCCGCGGCAACCCGCTAGCGGTCATCAAAGTAGTGCGGCTGATTTACAATCTGTAGCATCTGGATTTACCAAAGTGGGTTTAGATCCAACCGGCCCGCTGGGCGGTGGCCTATTGCGGGCACTCATTAACACGCCAACGTTGAAAGAGCGATGG
Source organism: uncultured Cellvibrionales bacterium (assembly GCA_913031145.1). Taxonomy (GTDB): domain Bacteria; phylum Pseudomonadota; class Gammaproteobacteria; order Pseudomonadales; family Porticoccaceae; genus TMED48. The sequence continues at coordinate 11,344 of CAJWCO010000004.1, forward strand.
GAGTTTGGCGGAATTGTCGGACTTGTGATTACGGCTGTTTTTGCCGTCGCGATTATTCTCGCTCTTTGGCGCTTTGTTGTGTTGATGATGATGTCCTCTGGTGTAAATGCCCAGTTGAAAAGTACTGTGCCGAATCCAAAAAATCCGCTCGGCAGAGTTTTGCAGGTGGCTGCAAATAATCCAAAACTTGATCCTGAATCGTTGGAGCTAAAGTTACATGAAGCTGTTTTAAAGGAACGCCCGGGAATAGAGTCGGGTCTCAATCTTCTAAAGATCATTGCAATGGTCGCGCCCCTTTTAGGTCTTTTGGGTACTGTGACCGGTATGATTATTACGTTCCAAATGATCACTTTGTTCGGTGCTGGCGATCCTAAAACGATGGCGGGTGGTATTTCGCAAGCGCTCGTTACAACAGTACTCGGCTTGGTGGTCGCAATTCCTACGGTACTGATGCACACCTTAGTGAACGGAAAGGCACAGCGCATATTGCATGTGCTTGAAGAGCAAAGCGCCGGTATTGTTGCCGATTCGGTCGAGGTTAGATGAGATGTCGCTGATCGGCGATTTGTTAGCAGACGTGGGTAAGTTCATGGACTCCGGAGGCGCAGTTCTCTGGGCTATTGTGGCCCTACTGTTTGTCATGTGGACGCTATTATTCGAGCGGATGTGGTACTTCCGGTTTTCGGTGGCGACCGATGTCTTGGCCGCCTTGAATGCGTGGGAAGCACGAAACGAGCGCCGCTCCAAACGAGCTCGACAGGTTCGCGAAAAACTCATCTCTGAGGTCAGCCTCAAAATAGATGAAAACCTCATGATGATTAAAACGCTGGTTGCACTCGCCCCGTTGTTTGGATTGTTAGGTACGGTGACCGGAATGATTGTGGTCTTCGATGTGATGGCGTTTACCGGCGGGGGCGACGCTAAAGCGATGGCGGGTGGCGTTTCTAAAGCGACCGTCCCTACCATGTCTGGAATGGTTGCGGCATTGTCGGGCGTTTTCGGCCTGACTTATATAGAACGTTACGCGGAACGTGAGAAACAGTTGTTAGAAGACCACCTCACGATGGACCATTGAGACATGTTAAGCGTTCTTATCCAGTGCGAGAGACTTAAATATGCGCAATAGAACCAAGGGCTCAGAGCAGCAAGGGCAAGCGATCGATCTAACGCCGATGCTAGACGTCGTGTTTATCATGTTGATCTTTTTCATTGTGACCGCGTCGTTTATTAAATTGCCGGGAGTTGAGGTAGACAAAGTGAATGCCAACACGCCTGATCCCTACAAAAAAGCCGGTATTCTCGTGGCCGTGAGCGGCAATGACGAGTTTTGGATTGATAAGAAACGCGTCGAGTCAACGGGTCTTAAGCTGAACTTAACGCGACTTTTTAATGATAACCCCAAGGGTGGTATGGTCATACAAGCTGACAATGAGTCCACTATTGAGTCGGTTGCCAAAGTTGCTGATGTCGCACGTGATATTGGCATTACCCCTATTGCGATCTCTGTTGAGAAAGATTGAGTTAAAACTATGGCGTTTTTAAAACTTGGAACCGCTGCGGTATTGGGCCTGTTCGTCACATTTGGGTTGATTGTGCTGATGTTTAAGCTCATCGATTCAGGAAAATTTGAATTAGACGAGAAGGAAGCGATTAAAATAGCCGATTTTTTGCATGTGGAAAGGGAGCGAACCACCAACAGTAAGACGACAGAAATCGAAAAGCCTGACGAACCTGAGCCTCCACCAGAAATACCTGAAGACAACATTGAGTACGAAACGCCAGACAATATGGTGAGCATGGCGGCTGCGCCGGTAGCCAGTAAAATTAACGTTTCGACCGGCAGTTTTGCGCGCGACACTGATTATATTCCTGTATATGTTCCGCAACCGCAATATCCACGGCGTGCTCAGACGCGGGGTAAAGAGGGTTATGCGGTGGTAGAGGTGATTATCACGACAACTGGGGGCGTTCGAGATCCTAAAATGATTGAAGAAGATCCCGAGGGTTGGGGTTTTGGTCGGGCCGCTCTAAAGGCGGCGAAAAAGTTGAAGTACAACCCTCGCGTCATAGACGGTGTTCCGGAAGAAGTTTCCGGTGTGCTTTACAAGTTTACCTTCCAGATGGCGAAATAGAGGTACTTAAATAATGGTAAACAGGAAGCGCATAATTGTCTTATGCACCGCTCTAGTCCTGCCTTTGACATTTCCTGTCGTTGCGCCTGACGGGTCTTTGGGCGGAGTCGCTTTGGCTGCCGAAGAGGAGAAGAAGGAAAAGAAGTACGCTAATGCCAAGACCCGGCAGCGTGAGTCGGTTGGCGCAAAGTGTGGTAAGGCACTGGAATCCATTATGGTGTCCCTCGAGGAGGAACGCTGGGCTGAATCGTTGCAGGCGCTGAATGACGTTGAGGCGAGTACTAAAACCTGTAAGAGCGATTATGAGAAAACGCAGATATGGAAGTTTGCCGGTTATGTGTATTTTTCCTTAGATGACTTCCCTAATGCGATCAAGGCTTACCGTAAAGTTGTTGAGGGAGTGGGCACGCCGCCGGAAGTAAGATTGGATACGCGGTATACTTTAGCGCAATTATATGCCTCTGAAGAAGATTACCGAAATGCGGCCGTTCAGCTTGAGGCATGGTTAGAGGAAGCGACGATTATCGGCGCAGATCAACGCTACTTCCTTGCTCAAATCTATTATCAATTAGAGCGAAAGAACGACGCTTTAAAGATGGTTGAGGCGGCAATTAGCGATGTGGAGTCTCGTGGTATTTTACCGAAGGAACGTTTTTGGGGTTTACAGCGGGTCCTGTATTACGAAAAAAATAATTACCCCAAGGTCATCCAGATTCTAGAAAAAATGGTGAAGCACTACCCTAAGTGGAGTTATTGGAAGCAATTAGGGGGTCTTTACGGTGAGCGCGAGCGGGAGATGGACCGGTTAGTAGCAACTGAATTAGTGTATTTGAATGGTGAGTTGCAAAAGGAAAGTGAGGTCATGAGTTTGGCCTACATGTACCTAGGTGCAGAAGCGCCCTACCGAGCTGCCAAAATTATAGACAAGGGCATGGGGGACGGTATTGTGAAGCGGTCCGCGAAAAATCTAGAGATTTTGGGAACGGCATGGTATCAGGCTAGAGAGCTGGATAACGCGGTGAGTGCATTAGAAGGTGCATCCAAGAAGTCGGACACCGGCAATTTACAAGCGCGGTTGGCGGGCATTTACCTAGATCAAGGTCGCGATAAAGAAGCTTATAAAGCGGCTCGGAACGCGGCAAAGAAAGGCGGTGTCAAACGGCCGGACTCAAACTATTTGGTCATGGGTAATGCATTGGTCAACTTGAACTGTTTTAAAGACGCCATTGTTGCATTTAAAAATGCGTTAAAAAGAGCGAAGGACAAAAAGAGCGAAAAATATCCTCGCCAGTGGATAAAATTCTCTCAGAGTGAGGGTGGACGCCTGCAAAAATTGCGCGATGTGGGCTTGGACATCCGCGAGTGCGGCAAGCCCTAAAACGCCAACACTGACGGAAAACCGAGTTCGTTCACGTGTTATGTTCTTGAATCAGGCTCTACTGGGCACATTGTTACAGTACCGCGATACACTTGCTATCCCTTTGCGGGACCGCTGCCTAACGTGAATCCTTACAAGAGTGACAGATCACGAACAGCGCCCTTGTCCGCGCTCGTGGCGAATTTCGCATACGCTTTTAGCGCGGCAGAAACCGCCCGAGTTCGAGCTTCAACGGGTTGCCAACCGGTTTTATCTTGCTGCTTCCGGCGCCGGGCTAGTTCGTCTTCTGACACCAGTAAGTCAATGCGGCGGTTGGGGATATCGATGCGTATTTTATCACCTGATTGGACGAGACCGATTGTCCCGCCCGCCCCCGCCTCTGGGGAAACATGGCCTATTGATAAACCCGAGGTGCCTCCAGAAAAACGTCCGTCGGTAATAAGTGCGCAGGACTTGCCCAGATTTTTCGACTTAATGTAACTGGTTGGATAAAGCATTTCTTGCATACCAGGGCCGCCGCGAGGTCCCTCATAGCGCACGACCACTACATCGCCCGCTACTACCTCGTCTGCCAAGATAGCCGCTACCGCAGTATCTTGACTTTCGGTCACGAATGCGGGCCCTTCAAAGACTAGAATCGATTCGTCAACCCCCGACGTTTTCACCACACAGCCGTTCTCTGCAAGATTACCATACAGTACAGCCAGCCCACCTTCTAGACTGAAGGCATGTTGATAATCACGAATACAGCCACCGACTCGATCTAGGTCTAAGGTCGCCCATCGTGTCGATTGACTAAAGGCCACCTGCGTTGGTATACCCGCAGGCCCCGCTTTAAAAAACGTGTGCACGGCCTCGTCAAAGCTTGTTGCGATATCCCATTTGGAAAGCGCGTCTGCTAAGGTTTTGGAATGCACTGTCGGCAGTTGGTTGTGAATCAGTCCAGCGCGGTCCAACTCGCCCAGAATGGCCATGATCCCGCCGGCGCGATGGACATCTTCCACGTGATATTCAGGGGTACTGGGAGCAACCTTACAGAGCTGTGGGACGAATCGCGATAATCGGTCAATGTCGCTCAAGTCAAAGTTAATGTTGGCTTCTTGAGCTGCGGCCAGTAGATGTAAAATTGTGTTTGTCGATCCACCCATTGAGATATCCAACGTCATTGCGTTCTCAAAGGCCTCAAAGCATGCGATAGACCGAGGCAAGACAGAGTAATCGTCTTTTTCGTAATGTTGCCGAGCAATCTCTACGATAGTTCGCCCAGCCTGTAAAAACAAAGTGCGTCGGTCCGAGTGAGTGGCGAGTGTTGTTCCATTGCCCGGTAGGGAAAGTCCCAGCGCTTCGGTTAAACAGTTCATGGAATTGGCTGTAAACATGCCCGAGCACGATCCGCATGTTGGGCAGGCCGAGCGTTCGTACTCGGCGACCATTTCATCGCTGGCCGATGCGTCTGCCGCAATCACCATGGCATCAACTAGGTCCAGTGCATGATCCGCAAGCTTTGTTTTTCCGGCCTCCATGGGGCCGCCGGAAACGAAAATAGCGGGAATGTTCAATCGCATTGCTGCCATTAGCATACCGGGCGTGATCTTGTCGCAATTTGAGATGCATACGAGCGCGTCGGCGCAATGCGCGTTGACCATGTACTCGACTGAATCGGCAATCACATCGCGAGACGGCAGTGAGTACAGCATGCCATCGTGCCCCATGGCGATACCGTCATCGACAGCAATGGTGTGAAATTCGCGCGCGATGCCGCCTGCCTTAGAAATTTCTGAGGCAACAAGGTCTCCCATATCTTTTAAATGAACATGTCCCGGGACAAATTGCGTGTACGAGTTGGCGATGGCAATCATCGGCTTGTCAAAGTCTTCGTCTTGCATGCCAGTGGCGCGCCACAAGGCACGAGCGCCTGCCATGTTCCGGCCCTTGGTGGTTGTATGTGAGCGATAACGGGGCATGTTCTGTCTCGGCTTTACAAATTTAGAGACCACAGAATAACAGAAAGTGACTCGCCGCCATAGAAGGTCGTCGAGCTAGAGCGCCTTGAACAAAATACGGGAGTTTCGTTGGTAGTTATACAGTGACTTTTTGTCATTGGGTAAGTCGTCAGGTGTCGTTTCAAGAAAACCTTTCTCTTGAAACCAATGTGCTGCTTGTGTAGTGAGAACAAATAGGTTTCGTATGGACATAGCGCGTGCTTGGTCCTCTAGCGCGAGCAAGAGTCGAGAAGCGGTGCCGCGCGCTTGGAACTCTGTGCGCGTCGCGACACAGGCGAGCTCCCCTGTGGACGCATCTAGCGGATACAGGGCGGCACAACCAATGATGAAACCCTCGGGATGAAAGGCGACAAGAAACTGAGATATTTCAGTTTCCAACCGTTCTCTTGATCGTTTCACTAACGTTCCTTGATTTTCCAGCGGCTGGATGAGCTCAAGGATTCCACCGATATCGTCAATGGTAGCGGCTCTGATTGTTTCAGAGTAATCTTGGATAACTAATGTTCCGCTTCCCTGACGGCTGAAGAGTTCACTCAACAGAGCACCGTCTTCGCCATAACCGATTAAATGCGCACGTGCGACGCCACCGTGACAGCCTCTGAAGGCAGCGGTTAACAGCGCCTGCTCCAAATCAGGGACATGATTCGGGGAAGACAGGTACTCTGAGACGGCAGGAAGTGAAAGACTGCGTTGTAATGTGCCCTCAATAAAAATACCACGCGCAGTACTGATACAAATGAGTTTCTCTGCCGTCAACGCCACTGCGACTTCTGTTGCAACATCGAGATAGGACAGGTTGAACGCTTCGCCAGTCGGCGAAAATCCGATTGGCGAGATTAAAACAATACCGCCTAGTTGTAATTGCGCTTGAATACCACAACTATCCACGCGCCGAACCTCGCCGCTATATAGGTAATCAATACCATTTAATACGCCTAGGGGTTTAGCAACAATGAAATTGCCCCCAACAACGCGGATTTTCGCACCATGCATGGGAGAATTTGGCAAGCCCATAGACAACCTTGCTTCGATATTGAGGCGCGTAGCGCCTACTGCCTGCTTGGCAAGAGCCATAGTCACAGCATCGGTGACACGACGGTCGTCCGCAAAATCCGCATCTAAGTCGGCGTCTAAAAGACATTGGTCAAGTTGTGGTCGCGCGCCATGGACTAACACGACATGGATACCAAGGCTTTGCAACAGTGCAATGTCCGCCAATAAACTCGCGCAGTGATCATCAAGTAGGGCCTCTCCTGAGAGAGTGATCACAAAGGTTTTGCCCCGGTGCGCATGAATGTAGGGCGAGCTTTGTCTAAACAGACTGACGTAGGTAGGTATATCCATCATGGGATTATAAGCAACAGTGGCCAATAAGTTGAGATAAAAAACGAATGTTTGGTTTAATCCGTTCAAGTGGCAAGTGCTCATTGGGCTGGTGAGCCACATCGATATCGCCCGCACCTAATACAACAACGTCCATACCCAGCTCTTGAAGATAGGGCGCTTCGGTGGCGAATGCGACAGATCCTCTGCTATGTCCCGTCAAGTGCTCACATAAAGCTACCATTTCGGAATCTGGTTCACTGCAAAACGGCGGCACAATGATACGTTCTAATTGCCAGCCTACGCGGTCTGCTGCGGCGAGTTGCGCGATAGAGCGCTCTAGGTCTCGCTGCAAACTGTCGATATCCATGCCGGGTAAGGGGCGTATTTCGAAGGCTAAAAAGCAATGCCCACAGATGCGATTAGTATTATCACCACCGCGAATACAGCCAAGGTTGAGGGTGGGGTGATCAATTTCAAATCCCGGATGTTTTTGGTGACGCATTCGATCACGTAACGCGAGGAGGTGCACGAGTATGCGCTGCATCGTTTCCATTGCGTTGCGTCCCAATTCAGGGTTACTAGAGTGTCCGGACTGACCGGTAATGGTCAGTTTTTCAATCATCATACCTTTGTGCATTGACACCGGCCGCATACCGGTAGGTTCGCCGATTAGAGCACGCCGAGCTAGCGGTCTGCCGGCTGATACGAGTGCTTTGGCACCTCTCATAGAGGATTCCTCATCGGCTGTTGCTAGCACGATCAGGGGTTGCTTGAAATCGGCTGCGAGATGCTCTTCGATCGCTTCAACGGCGAGAGCAAAAAAACTTTTCATATCGCAGCAGCCTAACCCGACCCATGTATTATTGCGTTCGGTTAACGTAAATGGGTCACTTTCCCAGAGTATGTCATCGCATGGCACGGTGTCGGTATGACCTGCCAGTACAAGTCCACCGGGGCCTTGCCCACGGGTGGCGATTAAATTTGCTTTGTGTTCGTCAAGCACCATAATTTCACAGGAAAAGCCCAAAGACTCGAAGCGGTTCGCCAAGAGATCAATTAGCGCTCGGTTACCCTGATCTACGGAGGGGTCGACACTACTAATTGAATTACAGGCAATAATGCGGGAAAGAAACTCATGTAACGCCATAGTCGACCTCGAGTTTTTGATGTGCGACTTGGCGTCGCCATTCTCATTGAATTACAGTTACAGACAGGCTCAAAGGGACTGTGTGGTCAAAGGCTGTGCGCAAAAATGACGGCATCATCGCGTTGCGAGCCCGATGTGCATGACCCGGTCATGATATCGATGTAAGGCGCATTTTGGTAGTGATGCGGTAAGGATCTCCATTGGCGGCTCCTTTGGCAAACGTTCTGGACGTGCAGGTTAATGAGTTTTTAATCGATCCTCGGAAAAAAAGCGGCTCTAGGCTTTTTTAAGTCACCTCGCGGTTTTTTCATGCTCTGTAGTCAGACCATTTTTTCGTTGCGAAGAGATCTCTTTGCTGTGGTCACTATTGAGCTATTATCTTTGTAAGCAGGGTCTCTTGGAAGAGCGATTTGCACCACCTACCCTATCGGTTCATAGCCATACTTAGGAAGATTGCTCGACAGGACGCGTAAAATGAACGAAACCACGATAATCGGCGAGCTATTTTTGCAGGATGTTCTGACCGCATTGGTTGCTCAAGGCATTATTACCCAGGAGGAAGCTGGGTATGTCAAAGCTCAAGCAAAGCGGCTTGGACAAAACTTGCATCCGCTGGAAATCGTTGCTAATTGTCATCTTGCCGGCTGCGGGATGACGGCTGCGGTTACGCTCAGTGGGTTGACGGATTGGCTAGCAAAATGGGCACAACTTGATCGTGTCCACATTGATGCGCTGCACGTGGACGCGTTAAAAACAACGGCGGTGATGTCGCTGGCCTTCGCGCACCGCAACGGTCTTTTGTGTTTAGATGTTAGCGAAGACCAAGTCGTGATTGCGACCCTGCAACCATTTGAAACTGATTGGCTGGTCAGTCTAGAGCAGGTGCTTGAGAAGACGGTGCGCCGAGTTGTTGCCAATCCTGCAGAAGTGAGAAAATTTACGGAGGCTTTTTATGGGCTTAAAAAAGCGATTGTTGGCGCTCGAGTGGCGGTTGGCACCGGTTCTGGCAACTCGTACATTGAGCCCGTTTTGGCCATTGATGGCTCTCGCGCAGTAAATACCGACGACCTCCACATTGTTCATTTGGTAGAGCGGTTATTGCAATTTGCATTTGAACAGCGCGCGAGTGATATCCATCTAGAACCTCGGTTACCAGAGGGGCGTGTCCGGCTTAGGATAGACGGGATTCTGCATACGGCTTATCGCTTACCCGCCGCCGTTATGACGAGTATGATCAGCCGCTTAAAAATATTAGCGCGCATGGATGTGACAGAGACGCGGCGTCCGCAAGTGGGCCGGATAAAAACGTCCTCGCCACACATAGGCCATACGGAACTGCGGCTATCGAGCATGCCGGCTATCGTGGGTGAAAAATTAGTGGTGCGCATATTTGATGCATCAATGGCTTTAAAGGACTTTTCTGAGATAGGCCTTTACGATCGCGATTTACGCTGTTGGCGGGATATATTGAGTATGGGTCAGGGGCTCGCACTGGTGACTGGACCGACTGGGTCAGGTAAAACGACGACGTTGTATGCAAGCCTTAAATATCTCGCCTGCGAGGGGGTCAATCTCAGTACCATCGAGGATCCAGTCGAAATGGTGGTCGAAGATTTTAATCAAAGTCAGATTAATCCAGCCATTGGGTTTACTTTTGCAGAGGCTATACGCGCCCTGTTACGTCAAGATCCAGACGTTATTATGGTTGGAGAGATACGCGACAAAGAGACCGCACAAATGGCTGTTCAGGCTGCATTAACCGGCCATTTGGTTGTTTCGACATTACACACTCAAGATGCACCCACAGCGATCAGTCGTTTGCGTGATTTGAACGTGCCGATGGCTCTACTGCGCGCTACTTTGGTGGGGATTATGGCGCAACGACTAACGCGTGTTTTATGCACCCAATGCCGAATTGCAGTGACCGCTTCGAATATAAAACAGAGAGCCGTTGCCGAGACTCTCGTCGAAATGGATGTAAAAGGATCAACTTTGTTCAGCGCGGGCGGCTGTAGTGTATGCCGAAATACCGGCTATGTGGGACGAACGGGTATTTTCGAGATCATGCCCTTATCGAAACCACTGGAGCGACTCTTGAGTGATCCACTTGATTTAAGTGCTCTTCGGGAAAGGGCTGTTGTCGAGGGAATGACGCAATTACGGAAAGCCGGTGCGAACATGGTCGCAAAGGGTGTAACTTCTGTTGCCGAAATACAGCGTGTAACTGCCTCAAGCGATGCAACTTAGCCCTAAGTTGGAGCTTGATGCGCTCATACAGCCTTTTTTTTGAGGTATGATATGTCGTAGTAGCGGTATCGTCGATCCGCAATTTATGGTTCAATTCACTTTAAGTTTTTCAGCGTCTCAATGCACATTTTTTGTGAAGTAGACTTTAGTCGCGGTTGCCCTTTTGGGTTGGGCGGGAATTGCTTGCCTTGAAAAGCACGGGTCGTTTCTTTGAGAGTGAAAGGGTGAATGGTCACGTTTGGACAATGAGGAAAAGAACGTTTTTAGCATAGTTCTGCAGAAATTCGCGCGATTAATGGGATAATTTTTAGAATGAATTTGGGGGTAGGTGGGTATGTCGTTTGCAGACCGTGACGGGTATATTTGGATGGACGGTGAGACGATTGAGTGGCGCGAGGCGAAGGTCCACCTGTTAACCCATACAATGCACTATGGCACTGGGGTCTTTGAAGGCGTGCGAGCTTACCATAGCGCAAACCGCGGGACCTGTATCTTTCGCTTGCACGAGCATACTAAACGGCTGTTTAATTCGGCCAAAATAATGCATATGACAGTGCCGTTTTCACAACAACAAATTAATGATGCGCACTGTGAAGTTGTGCATGCGAACGAGCTTGAACAAGCCTACATTCGACCGTTGGTTTTTTATGGATCCGAGGGGATGGGATTGCGCGCAGAGAATTTGCGAGTGCACGTGGGTATTGCAGCATGGGACTGGCCTTCCTATCTGTCCCCAGAGGCGATAAAGAGCGGTCTGAAGGTGCGCACTTCGTCTTACACACGTCACCACATTAATAGCTCAATGTGTAAGGCAAAGGCTAGTGGACACTATTTGAATTCGATGCTGGCTCTTCGCGAAGCGTTAGATTCTGGGTGTGACGAGGCGATGTTATTAGACACTGAAGGATTTGTTGCTGAGGGCAGTGCTGAAAACTTTTTTATGGTGCGCGAAGGCGTTATTTATACGCCAGAACTGACATCTTGCCTCGATGGTATTACCCGTAATACGGTCTTTAAATTGGCTGCCGACTTAGGGATAGAGGTCCGCGAAAAACGCATTACTCGCGATGAGGTGTATATCTGTGATGAAGCGTTCTTTACCGGTACCGCGGCAGAAGTGATGCCAATACGCGAGTATGACGGACGCATGATAGGCACGGGTAAACGTGGGCCTGTGGCGGAGAGATTACAGAGTATTTACATTGATATGGTCCGCGGTGGTAATCCAACCTATCAGTCTTGGCTGACACCAGTCGCTTAGTATTGCGCGTCTAGTCATCTCGATACGGCCTTTTTTCTAAAGCTTTTGGCGCGTGCTGCATGACGACCGCTAGTCACGGACCCTCAGATGGAGTAGGAATTTAATAGCGATGGCGTTACCGACGAAACAGGTCATTTGTATCAACTGGGGCTCTAAGTATGGCCCGCTGTTTATTAACCGTCTGTTCGCTATGGTACAGCGAAATATTACTCCTCCTTTTAGCTTCACGTGTTTTACAGACAGTATCGAGGGAATTCGTCCCGAGGTATTTACAGAACCTTTGCCGACGATTGATTTTGAACTGCCCAAAACACGGACTGGCATTTGGCAAAAGTGCCGATTATGGAATGCGAAACTCGGTAATCTTGAGGGCCCTGTACTTTTTTTAGATCTAGATCTCGTTATTACGGGTTCGATCGACGCGTTTTTTACCTATGGCTCGCGAGATGACGTTATTTTAGCGCGTAATCCAAGTAATCCGTTTGAGAAGATGGGCCAGACGTCTGTATATCGCTTTCCCGTGGGTAAATTGGTTCCACTTTTAACGCATTTTGCAACGGACCCGCTCAAGATAGCCGAAAAATACCGTTACGAGCAACGCTTTGTAACCCGGTATGCGCCTGGCGGCATAAAATCCTGGCCACAACAGAGTGTGTTGCATTTTCGGCATCATTGTCGACGCGTTTTTCCGTTAAATTACGTTGCAAGTGCCAAATTGCCAGAGAGCGCTAAAATTGTTATTTTCCCGGGTGATTTAAAGCCCCAAGATGCCATTGACGGTCGCTACCATGAGGGTGATGCCGTTCGATCTCCCCGTGAACACCTCGCACTAACGCGACGAGCTGGCCGCGGTCGAGGGATATTAGCTCACCTGCGGCACTACATTCTACCCACCGAATGGGTTCAACAGCACTGGCGAGAATAAGTAAACTCCCCCACGAGAAATAGGACATGCAATGGCAGATCACGATAGCGTACAGACTAGTTGTGTTCCAAGTGGATTTTTGCAGTGCCTTTAGCTCGGGTTTTGTACAGTATCTTTGTTTACTGTTGCACGCCGTTGATCGTGTTAAGACTCCTTTGGCGTGCGCTGAGAGCGCCTGCCTATGCAAAACGTTGGCGCGAGCGCTGGGGATTTGTGCCTGCTAGGCCTGCAAAAGAGTCTCTGATCTGGCTGCATAGTGTGTCAGTGGGTGAGACTCTGGCAGCTATTCCGCTAATTAAAGCGCTGCAGACCACGTATCCACAGACTCATATACATGTGACTTGTATGACGCCCACGGCGTCCGTTCAGATTCAGACTGCCTTGAGCGATTATTTGGGTCGGCAGATAAGCCATACCTACGCGCCCTATGACAGTCCTTCCGCTGTGGCGAGATTCTTGAGAAGAATCAACCCCGCTATCTTTATTGTTATGGAAACTGAACTTTGGCCGAATATGCTCGCAAGTTGCCAAGCTCAAAGCATCCCGGTGGTATTGGCGAATGCGCGGTTGTCTTTAAAATCCGCAAGCGGTTACGCGCAGTTTTTAACGTTAACCAAGCCTATGCTGTCAGGACTCTGTCGAGTGGCGGCACAAACGCCAGCGGATGCGGCGCGTTTTATAGCCCTGGGTAGCCCGACACGCGCGGTCACGGTCACCGGAAATATTAAATTTGATTTGGCGCTAAGCGCTGAATTAATCGCTAAAGCCGCAGTTTTACGGGGTCATTGGCAAGGTAAGGTAGGTCGTCCGATATGGCTAGTGGCTAGCACTCACCCGGGTGAAGAGGCACTGCTACTAACCGCCTTCAAGGCGGTCAAACGAGCCATTCCAAATGTCTTAATGGTCCTAACACCCCGCCATCCAGAGCGTTTTAATGCGGTCTTTAAACAGAGTGTTTCCGCGGGTTATCGTGTGGTCCGTGCGAGCGATGGAGTTGCGCCCAGCGCGCAGAGCGACGTATTAGTCGGCGACACCATGGGCCAGCTTTTGCTTTATTATGGTGCGTGTGATGTTGCATTTGTCGGCGGTAGTTTGGTCCCAGTCGGTGGTCACAATATGATTGAGCCGGCTGCTTGGGGCCGCCCCATTATTTGTGGTCCACAGTTGCATAATTTCATGCAGGTTGCGACATTGCTTGAGAAAGCGGGAGGCCTTCAAATTTGCGATGACGTCGACCAACTAAGCGCGACGGTGATTGATGTATTGGGTAGTGAAGAAAAGCGCCTGCAGATAGGTTCAGCAGCACTGCAAGTGGCGCAAGAAAACCGTGGGGCCTTGCAAAAAATATTAACCATCATAGACGGCGTACCTTTTTAATTAGCGTCTTAATTTGTTTCACGTTGAATGACGAGCTCTGGTTGCAGCCATGCATTGAGTTGGTAGACGTCGTCTGGCGATAACTGCCCCGCGACCTGCTTTAAGCGCATTAAGGAAATAATATAATCGTAGCGGGTATTCGCAAAATTGCGTTGCGCGTGGTAGAGGGTTCTTTGCGCAACAAGAACATCGACTATGTTTCGCGTACCCACTTCGTAACCCGCTTGAGTCGCTTTAAGTGCACTGTCAGCGGACACAATGGATTGGCGCCGCGCATTAACGCGCGCTACGTTCGTAATCACGCTTTGATGGATAGAACGTGCCGATTGCACCGTATTTCGTTTTGCTGCTATGTGATTTTGTTCAGCGGAAACTGAGAGGTGCGCGGCTTGTCTCCGCTGAGCATGGAGCATTCCGCCAGAATAAATAGGTAGTCGTAAATTTATCTGAATGGAAGCGCCGTTATTGTCTCGTCCAAAAGTGTTTTTGCCCCCCAAGTCATTGCCAATAAATTGTTGCGTTCCTGTTTCGGAACCATTAGAGACGGTCTTGTCGTAACCCATTGCTAGGGAAAGCTTTGGCAGATGCTGGTATTTATTAGAACGGGCGTAACTTGCGGCCGCGTCTTTCACAAATTTGGCGACCTTTAAGCTAAAGTTATTATTTATTGCATAGCTCGCCCACGCTTCGGCATTGGCAGGTTCGGGTGCGGTAGCAGAAAATTTGTCGCCCAGTCCAGCCAAGACTCGATGATTTCGACCGGTGAGAACTTGCAGTTGCTCGAAGGCGATGCGCAGTGCGCCACGTGATTCGAGGGTGTTTACTGCGGCCTCGTCAAAAACGGCAACGGCTTCATGAACATCGGTAATGGGTACTAAGCCGACTTCGTAGCGCTCGCGAGTTTGTTCAAGTTGCCGCTTGATCGCACGTTCTTCAGCATTGCGTGTTTGGGTGTCGTCATAGGCACGTAAAACGTTAAAATAAGCCTCGCTAACGCGTAGAATCAGATTCTGTTGGTCGGCCGCGAATTCTGCTTTCGCCCCCTCATTGAGATGTTTGCCGCGTTGAAAACTGTACCATGCTGGGAGGTCAAATAGCGGCTGATTAAGATTGATTGCATAGCGCTCTATTTCGGTATCGACCTCGGCGTCTTTTTGTGAGTACGCATTAAAACTATCCTCAGAGTTACTGTTATCTGTGTAGCTTGCGGTCACGCTAAGGTAGGGTAGTAAGCCGGCCTTAGCTATTTTCGCGGCTTCTGCGTCAGCTCTATAGGTGGCCCGCGCAGCGGCTATTACTGGGTCTTGAGAGACAGCAAGTTCATAAATATCGGCTAAACTCTCAGAAAAATTTGGCCCACTTAGGCTCATGGTCAGTACAAATACACAAGCGCCACTTACACGGTGTCTTTTGGAAAATCGAATCATGGAATTTAGCTCCTCATGCAACCTACGTCATTACGCGGCTATTCTAGCAGAATGATGCGACGGCATCCTCTTTGTCGGATGATCGATCATACCCTGCGGGAAAAAACGTATACTGCATGTTTCCCAACGTCTGGTTAGGGAATGGAGGAATGTTTTGGGTGAAATACAAGAGTTAAGGCAAGGCTCGGTGCGCAAGCACCGATTTAATGCTGAAGATGTTCGCATTGAGTCTGAGGAAGTCGTTTACGCCGGATTTTTTCAGGTAATTCGCTATACGTTGCGTCATCGCTTATTTGGTGGAGGTTGGAGCAAGCTCTTACGTCGAGAATTATTTCGCCGAGGTGATGCTGTAGGCGTGTTGGTATATGATCCGCTGACGGATCGTATTGGTTTGGTCGAACAATTCCGAGTCGGTGCATTGCAAGATAACCATGGCCCATGGCAGTATGAGTTAGTAGCTGGAATGGTGAGTGCAAATGAAACGCCGCGCGAGGTCGCATTGCGCGAGTTGCACGAGGAGGCAGGCCTGCAGATAGACGATCTGTTACCTATTTGTGACTATCGTGTCAGCGCAGGAGGCACAGATGAAAAAATGCATCTTTATTGTGCACTCACGGATTTGTCGGGGCGAGGCGGTGTGTTCGGGCTTGAAAGTGAAGCGGAAGACATTTTGTTTCAGGTTTGGACTTTTGAGGAAGCTCAGGGGGCCCTCAAGCATGGCTTGTTAAACAGTGCGGCCGCGACAATCAGTTTACTGTGGTTAGAAAATTATCGAGCGAAGAGAGTTCTTGACCCCGCGGTATCGGAATAATGTGAATGTGAGAAATCATAGGATGACTTTTTAGCGTGATGCAAGAAAGGAAAAACAGGAGCGCTTTGGCGCAGTTGCACGCGGAATGTGAACGCAACTTCCGGCGTTTGCATCGCTTGCTACCCAATACGCAGACATTACGCGCTAAACTTCGATTATCTCCGGAACAGGGGGGTCCGCGGGGCGTTGAATTGACGGTGGTCGAGGTGACTCGTTACACGAGTTTGGTGCATATTGTGTCTGTTCAACAAGGCCCCGACTGGCTAGACGATATCGACATTCAGGTCCGAGTATACCGTGATGCGCAGATGGCCGAGGTGGTTGAGTGGTGCCGAGACCGAACGATTCCTTGGGCACTCTGTGAGCCGTCGAAACTGTACGCTAGAGATGAAAAATGGCAGTGGAATCTTTTTCTGAGTGAATTGTTGTCCTATGGTTTAGGTTGCACTCGTCAATTGACAAACACTTCGCAATGAGCGCCTAGTTCGCACCGATATTGACCGCTACGATGTTATAGTCTCGGCTCTGACTCATTAAGCGCGATCTATGTACTTACTTCTTTACCTACATGGTTTCAATAGCTCACCCGATTCCCGTAAAGCGCAGCTAAGCGCTGATTGGTTTGCGAAACATGCGCCTCATATCGAATTTGTATGCCCGCAGTTACCACCCTACGGGTTCGCCGCGATCGAACGTTTAAATACGCTAGTCGAAGGGCGCGACAGCCGGAACGTCTTCCTGATAGGGAGTTCTATGGGCGGATTTTTTGCGACGTTCTTGATCGAAAAGTACGGTTTTCGGGGTGTTTTAATCAATCCTGCGGTAAGACCTGCCGCCGGGCTTGATCGTTTCTTGGGAAATCATCGCAACTATCACAGCGGTGAGGAGTGGGTTTTTACTCAGGCACACATTGACGAATACCGCCACTTAGAGTGCGCGGCGATCGAAAAAAAAAGTAACGTCCTTGTTTTGCTGCAGACCGATGATGAGGTGTTAGATTATCGTTTGGCTGTTGAGCACTACCGAGGCTGCGCTATGGTGGTCGAATCAGGGGGAGGTCATGCTTTTAGCACTTATGCCGGTCACCTTGGTACAATCTTTGAATTTTTAATGAGTGAAGACACACTAAGTCAATCAGGATTTTTATGACCGGCA
Organism: uncultured Cellvibrionales bacterium; assembly: GCA_913031145.1. Lineage (GTDB taxonomy): Bacteria > Pseudomonadota > Gammaproteobacteria > Pseudomonadales > Porticoccaceae > TMED48. The sequence continues at coordinate 28,533 of CAJWCO010000004.1, forward strand.
CCTACAGCGCAAGCGACATTGAAGTACTCACTGGATTAGACCCTGTCAGAAAACGCCCTGGCATGTATACCGACACCAGCAGACCTAATCATTTGGCTCAAGAAGTAATCGATAACAGTGTTGACGAAGCGCTCGCGGGTCACGCGCGTCGTATCGACGTCGTGCTTCATGCGGACGGCTCTCTCTCAGTGGGGGACGACGGGCGGGGTATGCCCGTGGATATGCATCCGGAGCAGGGAATTCCTGGCGTTGAGGTCATTCTCGGGACGCTCCACGCAGGGGGTAAGTTTTCCAACGACAGTTACCAGTTTTCTGGCGGCTTGCATGGCGTAGGGGTGTCGGTCGTGAACGCCCTGTCGAATAAATTAGAGGTGACGGTTAAGCGCCAAGGTCAAATCTACCGGATCGATTTCGCGGATGGGGATAAGACGACTGATTTACATGTGATAGATAGTTGTGGGCAACGCAATACAGGCACATTATTGCGATTTTGGCCAAACGCTTCGTACTTCGATTCAGTAAAATTTTCGTTGCCGCGACTGCGACACGTACTGCGAGCTAAAGCGGTTTTGTGCAGCGGCTTAACGGTCTCTTTTCTGGACGAACTCACTGAAGACGCAGACGTATGGCATTACGAAGAAGGCCTAAAGGATTATCTTCTGGGCGCGTTGCAGGGTTGGGACCTATTGCCAGAACTCCCTTTTGTGGGTACCCATGTGGCGACAAGTGAATCTGCCGATTGGGCTCTGCAGTGGCTGCCTGAGGGAGGTGAGCTCGTTCAGGAAAGTTACGTAAATTTGATTCCAACCCAGCAGGGTGGAACCCACGTGAATGGACTGCGCGCGGGACTACTGGAGGCGATTCGAGAGTTTTGTGAATTTAGAAGTCTGTTACCGCGCGGTGTGAAATTAGCGCCTGATGACATCTGGGAGCGCTGTAGTTATGTGCTGTCGATTAAACTGGCGGATCCACAATTTTCAGGGCAGACCAAAGATCGGTTATCGTCTCGGGAGGTAGCCGGTTTTGTTTCTGGCGTCGTTAAAGACAGTTTTAGTTTGTGGTTAAATCAGCACACTGAGGAGGCAGAAAAAATAGCTGAACTGTGTATTTTTGCAGCACAGCGGCGGTCCCGGGCAAGTAAAAAAGTGGTTCGTAAAAAAATTACACAGGGCCCAGCGCTGCCGGGTAAGTTAGCTGACTGTTCAAGTGCCGAAGCGGAACGCTGTGAGTTATTTTTGGTCGAAGGGGACTCAGCTGGCGGCTCTGCAAAACAGGCGCGGAATCGAGAAAATCAGGCCATTATGCCGTTGCGCGGAAAAATACTGAATACGTGGGAGGTGGATTCGCAAGAGATTTTGGCGTCTCAGGAGGTACACGATATATCCGTAGCGATTGGTGTTGATCCGGTCAGTGACACTCTTGAGTCTTTGCGTTATCACAAAATTTGTATTTTGGCAGATGCCGATTCTGATGGGTTGCATATAGCGACCTTGTTGTGTGCGCTGTTTGTGCGTCATTTCGGTCCACTCGTCAGCGCTGGACACGTTTATGTGGCCATGCCGCCGCTTTTTCGCATTGACCAAGGGAAAAATGTTTATTACGCACTAGATGAGTCAGAAAAACAAAGCGTACTCGACCGTATTGAGGTCGAGAAAACGCGTGGAAAGGTCAACGTTCAACGTTTTAAGGGACTGGGCGAGATGAATCCTTTGCAGCTGCGCGAAACGACAATGGACCCAAATACTCGGCGCCTTGTGCAACTCACGGTGCAGCCAGGGGATGAGACTAACAGTATGTTGGACATGTTGTTAGCAAAGAAACGTGCCTCTGATCGCCGGAGTTGGCTGCAACGCAAGGGCAATTTAGCCGATATAGGCACTCTATAAAAGTTTTTCCTATTTGGGAGTATCGATGAACGATATCGTCAGCTTTAATGAACAAGGCGAAGAAAGCCGCTCGCTGAGCCAATACGCTGAACAGGCGTACCTAGATTATTCGATGTATGTGATATTAGACCGTGCACTTCCCCATATTGGCGACGGTTTAAAACCCGTGCAACGCCGTATTATTTATGCGATGAGTGAACTTGGGCTAAAAGCCACGGCCAAGTATAAAAAGTCGGCCAGAACCGTGGGCGATGTTATCGGTAAGTTTCACCCGCATGGTGACAGTGCTGCCTACGAAGCTATGGTGCTAATGGCGCAGTCTTTTTCCTATCGATATCCGTTAGTCGATGGGCAGGGAAACTGGGGGTCAACGGATGACCCGAAATCGTTTGCGGCGATGCGTTATACCGAGTCGAGGTTATCACACTACGCCGAGGTCTTGCTGTCAGAACTCGGCCAGGGGACTGTGGATTGGCGGCCTAATTTTGATGCGACGCTCGACGAGCCAGAAATACTTCCAGCGCGAGCTCCCAATGTACTGTTAAACGGCACCACGGGTATTGCGGTGGGTATGGCGACTGATATTCCACCCCACAACTTACGCGAGTTAATAGCCGCGTGTCTGCATTTGTTGCAGCATTCTGATGCATCAGTGGTAGATCTAATGCAGTTTGTTAAAGGCCCTGACTATCCAACTGACGCCGAAGTAATAACGCCCCCCGCCGATTTACAAGCACTGTATGAGAGCGGTCGCGGATCGATCAAGATGCGCGCTGTGTGGCAGAGAGAGGACGGTGACATTATCGTCACAGCTCTGCCTTTTCAGACCTCGGGCGCAAAAATATTGGAGCAAATTGCGATTCAGATGCGCAATAAAAAATTACCTATGGTGGGTGATTTAAGAGACGAGTCTGATCACGAAAACCCTATCCGGTTGGTGATAACACCTCGCTCAAACAGAGTCGATCTTGACTTGGTCATGAGTCATTTGTTTGCATCGACGGATCTAGAGCGGAGTTATCGCGTTAACCTAAACATTATTGGTGTTGATGGGCGACCATCCGTTATGAACTTGCGGACGATTCTTGGCGAGTGGACGCAGTTTCGTATCGCGACCACGCGACGTCGACTCAGTTATCGCCTTGAGCGGGTTAATCGACGTCTGCATCTTTTGGACGGGTTGCTCATAGCGTTTTTAAATCTTGATCAAGTGATTCACATTATCCGCAACGCAGAAAATCCCAAGAGTGAATTAGTCGCGGTTTTCGGTCTTTCAGAGGCTCAGGCAGAATACGTTTTGGACACTAAATTGCGCCAGCTAGCGCGTCTCGAAGAGATAAAGATACGGGGTGAACAGGACGCATTGAGCACTGAAAAAGTTGAACTAGAGCTCTTGTTAAATAGTGACAGACGACTCAAGAACCTCGTGCGGAAGGAACTGCAAAGCGTTGCAGATGAATTTGGTGATGCTCGTCGCTCCCCTCTAATCGAACGGACTGAGGCGCAGGCATTCAGTGAAAAAGATTTGCTCATAGCGGAGCCAATCACCGCGATATTATCGGAGCGCGGTTGGGTGCGCGCAGCCAAAGGTCATGATGTTGATCCTATGGGACTAAGCTACAAGGCGGGTGATCGTTTTTTGGCGATGGCGCGTGGCCGCAGTAATCAGAATGTCTACCTTGCCGACAATAGCGGTCGTTATTACGCATTGATGGGACACTCACTGCCGTCAGCCAGAGGACAGGGAGAGCCTGTGACTGGACGTCTCAATCCGCCCAGCGGAGCGCATTTCTGTGATATTTTGATGGGCTCGGACGACCAGAAAATTCTTCTTGGGAGTGACGCGGGCTATGGTTTCCTTGCGCGTATGGCGGACTTGCACTCTAAGAATAGAGCGGGTAAGGCCGTGGTCTCTATTCCCAAAGGAGGCCAGATCTTGAGTGCAAGAATGGTCCATGACGCTGATTCGTGGGTTGCTGCGGTCAGCAATGAAGGCCGTATGTTGGTTTTTCCTGTTGCGGATTTACCCGCGTTGTCACGGGGTAAAGGTAACAAGATTATCAATATTCCCGCCTCGCGCCTGGTCATGCGCGAGGAGTACATGGTAGATTTTGCTGTCATTGGCCCTGATGCGTCGCTAGTCGTGCACTCTGGAAAACGTTATCTTGTTATGAAAAATAAGGACTTAAAGCATTATCTAGGCGACCGTGGGCGTCGGGGAAATAAGCTGCCGCGTGGTTTCCAAAAAGTTGATCGACTCGCTGTTGAAGTCAATTAACGCGGGTTTTCCGATTGATGGCGGTTCAGTAGATTGAACCCCTCAAGTATATAGACCGCCTCTTGCAGTTGATTGTCATCACTCAGATCTTCGGCTTTTTCCGTCGTCTCATGGGTTTGCTCAGGGGTCTTTTGTAAATGACCCGCTAGATCGCTCTCACGAATTTTTCTGTCAGCAGAGAAAAGACGCATTTCTGCTCTGGGCAGGATTATATCGGGCTGGATACCTTGGGCTTGGATGGAGCGACCTTTGGGGGTGAAGTAACGTGCCGTCGTTAATTTTACCGCTCGGCCGTCATTCAAGGGAATGACGGTTTGCACCGAGCCTTTACCAAAGCTCTGGGTTCCGACGATTGCGGCTCGACTGTGATCTTGCAACGCACCTGCGACTATTTCTGACGCCGAGGCACTGCCGCCGTTGATGAGTACAACAATCGGAGTTCCCTCGAGAATATCACCAGGCGTTGCATTAAAAGTATGATTGGCGCTTGCCATGCGACCTTCCGTGTAGACGATGGTACCCGAATCTAATAGTGCGTCTGCAACTTGGACCGCAGCGGGTACCAAGCCGCCCGGATTGTTGCGCAGGTCTATCACTAAACCTTTCAGCGCGTCTTTATCCGGCCCGTTATTTTTAAGCTTTTGTAGCGCGGCAGTAAAATCTCGGCCTGATTTTTCTTGAAATTGCGCAATGCGAATGTAGCCAATACCCGGTTTCAAATAGCGGTTGCGCACCGCACTGGAATAGATAATGTCGCGAATGAGCGTGAATGTGAGAGGTCCATCTTCGCCTTCTCGATAGACGCCAACCTCAATGGTACTGCCTTTTTCGCCGCGTAGTTTGTCGATGGCTTTGGGTAAAGCTAAACCGCGTACAGGCTGCCCATCGATTTCTACAATGAGATCACCAGCTTCAATGCCAACTTTCTTCGCGGGGCTATCATCGATCGGTGCAATCACTTTGATGAGGCCTTGCTCGGCACTAATCTCAATGCCCAACCCGCCGTAGTGTCCGGAGGCGTTTTCCTGCAGCTCGGCATAGGCATCAGAGTTAAGATATGCAGAGTGGGGATCGAGCTCCAATAATAGGCCTACGATCGCATTTTCTAGCAATTGTACGTCTTCGACTTCATCGACATACCCGACCCTGATCTGTTCAAAAACTTGCGTAAAGGCGCGGAGCTCTTTCAGTGGTAGGCGCGTTGTCTCGGCGGCTTGAGGTTTTTCGGCCATCTCGACACGCTCGTCCGAAAGCACGCTGCCGCAGGCGGCGAACATACAGTAGGTAGCGATCTTGGCAACGCATAACAAGAACTTCATTTTCTGATAACTCCTATGAGCGGGGGTTGCGTTAATGGCCTGTTTTTATCTGCTTTCAAAGCAGTATAACCAATAGAGCGTCTGTGCTTTAGTGGTCTTACGAGGCCATGACCCACATTGTTTCAATTTCAATTCGATTTTAGCCATGATTTAGGATCACGAGGCTGACCTTTCTCGCGAATTTCAAAGTAGAGGGCGGGCTCGTCTAAGCCACCACTCTCGCCAGAATGCGCCAACACCTCCCCTGTTTCGACCCAGTCGCCCGTTTCCTTGAGCAACTCTTGATTATGGGCGTAGAGTGACATAAAACTGTCGCCGTGATCGACGATAATCAATAAGCCGAATCCACGCAAATAGTTAGAGAACACAATCCGTCCCTGATGCACGGTCGTTACCGGTGTTCCGGCATCACTGCGGATGAGCCACCCTTCCCATCGAAGTGAACCAGTCCGTGTATTGCCAAAACGCTTCAATAAACGCCCTGCTACTGGCCAGTTGAGTGTACCTTTACGAGATGCAATCGGTATGTAGTCGTCAGGCAAAGTCATGGTGCGCGAGGCGCGCTCGACATTGGACAGTAATTGTTGCAACCGAGCGCGTTGTCGTTCCCATTGGCTCAGTTTTTTTTGATCGCTCTCCAGTGACGCGTTGAGCTTTTCGAGGGTCTTCTGGCGTTGTTGTTTGTGGTGCATTAATTCATCTTGATTCGTCTCCAAAGAGGCTCGTGAACCATCTAGGTCGATTCTTTGTCGTTCGATTGCTGACATTACTCGGTCAAGTTCAGTGAGATTTGTTTCGTAGGCCGCAATTTGTTCGGTTCGAGATTGCGAAAAATAATTGTAGTAACCGAATACACGTGAAAATTTACTCGGGTCTTTTTGATTCAAAAGAAGCTTTATCGGTTCTTGTGCGCCCATCTTGTAAGCCGCATTGAGATGCTGAGACAGGGCGATGCGTTGTTCTTGTATTCCGTTTTGAAAGATCACTTTTTTTTCTTGGAGTGCTGTGTGTTGGGACTCTAGTTCGCTAATTTCGCTACCGGCCTCTCGGAGTGCGCTGTTGAGCAATGCAACTTTCAGCTCTACGGTCATCAACTCGTTCTGTAGTTGATTTTTTGCTTGGTCCCCTTGCTCTAGCGTTTTTTGCAGTTCTTCTATTAAGCGCTGTAATTTATTAAGCTGTTCGCGGTCTTCTGCTTGACTGCTGAGTGCGAGCAAGCATCCGAGCAACAGGCACAGACAGGGAATAAGACGCGTGGGATGCTTCATTGTTTAATCAGCGATTGACCGGTCATCTCATCGGGTTGAGGGAGGCCAAGTAGTGCCAGTAACGTGGGAGCTACGTCGGCTAAACTGCCGCCGCTCCTCAGTTGTATATTGGAATTTCCAAAATACACGCATGGCACGGGTAGTGTTGTGTGTTGTGTATGTGGTTGGTTGATGACGGGATCAAACATTTGTTCCACATTCCCATGATCTGCGGTGACTAGTGCCTCGCCACCTGTTGTAGCGAGCGCTTCTAGCACTTCGCTAAGGGCGCGGTCGACGCTTTCGACTGCGAGTTTTGCGGCACTAAAACTCCCCGTATGACCCACCATATCGCAGTTTGCGTAGTTGCAAATAATGACGTTGAAGCGTTCCGATTGAATGGCTTCCACCAGTTTTTCGGTAATTTCTGGAGTACTCATCTGGGGCTGCAGGTCGTATGTCGCAACATTTGGGGAAGCCAGTAAGACGCGTTCTTCACCATCGAAGAGCGTTTCTTGACCGCCATTGAAAAAGAATGTCACATGCGCATATTTTTCTGTTTCAGCAATACGTAGCTGGCTTTTATTATGTTTTGCAAGGTATTCGCCCAGCGAATTGATAATCTCTTTTGATGGGAACGCACAGGGGTAGTCCAAACAGGCTTCATACTCTGTGGTCATCACAAAATTTTTAATCTGAGGGGTTTCCCCTCGGTCGAAGCCCTTAAAGTCCGCGCCATCAACAAGTGCGTGAGTGAGTTCTCGCGCTCTATCGGGGCGAAAATTCATGAAAATAACGGCATCGTTGTCGCTAACTTTCGCCTCTGGTTGGTCACTGCCGCGAACCACCGTGGCGCTGACAAATTCATCGTTCTCTTCGCGTGCATAGGCGGCATCGAGCGCAGCGAGGGGATCTAGGGAGGTGTAATCTGCTTGTGCATGAGTGATCAGTTGATACGCTTTCGCAACTCGGTCCCAACGGTTATCGCGATCTAGGGCATAAAAGCGACCGATGATCGACGCAATTCGTCCGACACCCAAGGATTCGAATAGCGCATGCGTTTTGTTTAATGACGGGCGAGCGCTTCGCGGTGGACAGTCTCGCCCGTCGAGGAATGCATGTAAATAGATACGCTGAGCACCTCGCTGAGCGGCTAGTTCGATTGCTGCATTGATATGGTTTTGGTGGGAGTGGACGCCTCCCTCAGATAATAGTCCTAAAATGTGGACTGCACCGCCACACGCAATCGCATCGTCGATGGCACTGCAGTAGGCCGAGTTGGACGTGAAGTCACCTTCCTCGATGGCTTTGTTAATACGTGTGAAGTTTTGATAAATAACGCGCCCCGCCCCCAGAGTGATATGACCCACCTCAGAATTGCCCATTTGGCCTTCCGGAAGGCCAACGGCAAGCCCAGACGTATCAATTAGCGTGTTTGGATGATTTTCCCAGAGGGCATCCCAAACAGGGGTCGATGCGTGAGCAACTGCGTTGTAGGCTGGATTGTCGCGGTATCCAAATCCATCAAGTATTACTAAAACCAGCGGTTTCTTATTCATAGTAAGGCTATTCCTCGCAGCGCCAGTGTCAAGTTTAAAGCGAATAGGGTACCGAAGCTATGTCTTGCGATGAAATCGCTACGTCGCCGGACCCTTTGTCAACTTTGATCGAGCTCTTCCCAGCGAAGGTAAAAGTTGTCTAAGCTCATTTGCGATTGTTTTAACTGTTGCTCGAGATCCAGGCCTCGACTCCGCTCGGAACGATAGTGGTCGGGATGACTTAATTGCTCGCAAAGAGCAGAGATTTTTTCCTCTAACACTTCAATTTTTTTGGGTAAAGCTTCCAGTTCGCGTTGATCGCGATAAGATAACTTGGTTGCAGTCTTTGGACCCCGCTGAGGTTCGTGTCGGTCAGATAAAACTTTTGCATTGGGTACAACGATGTCGGAACGCTGTCTAAGCCAATCGTTGTAACCTCCCACATAATTATTAATGGTTCCAGATCCTTCGAAAACGAGTGTGCTGGTAACAACATTATCGAGAAAACTTCGATCGTGACTGACCAAGAAAACGGTGCCACTGTATTTGATTAAAAGCTCTTCGAGTAATTCTAACGTTTCGATATCGAGGTCATTTGTCGGTTCGTCCAAGACCAGTACGTTAGACGGCTGAGCAAAGAGACGTGCGAGCAACAGTCGGTTGCGCTCTCCGCCCGATAGTGCAGATACCGGCTGTCGACAGCGTTCAGGGCTGAACAAAAAATCCTGAAGGTAGCTAATAACGTGCCGCGACTTCCCCGCTATTTCTAGCATATCACGGCCGTCTGCGACATTGTCTTGCACCGATTTAACGTTTTCTAGCTGCAACCGATACTGATCAAAATAGGCGACGCGAAGGTTGGTTCCTATTTTTATATGTCCTTCTTGCGGTTGGAGATGACCCAATAATAATTTCAGTAGCGTGCTCTTGCCCACGCCGTTTCTTCCGATGAGGCCAATCTTGTCGCCGCGTTGAACCCGCGTAGAAAAGTTCTGAACGACAGTTGCATCTGCATAGCAAAAGGACACCTTTTTTGCCTCTGCCACAGACTTACCCGATTTTTCGGCCGTCGTGATGTCCATTTTCACCTTACCTTGGCGCATGCGGCGCTCGGCATATTCCCGCCGCATGCCCTCAAGGGCTCTCACGCGCCCTTCATTGCGTGTACGTCGTGCTTTAATACCTTGCCTAATCCAGCGTTCTTCTTTTGAAAGACGGTAATCAAACAGCGCGTTATGACGATCTTCAGTTTCGAGCGATGTTTGCTTACGCTCTAGGTATTCGTTGTAGTTGCATGTGTATTCGATGAGTTGTCCTCGATCGATTTCCAAAAAGCGTGTTGCCATCGCTTGCATAAAGCTTCGATCGTGGCTAATGAACAGCAGTGCACCATCCCACTTGAGCAAGAATTGCTCGATCCACGTAATGGCCTCAATGTCCAAATGGTTTGTGGGTTCGTCGAGCAGCAGTAGGTCGGGTTCTCCAACAAGTGCTCGAGCCAGTAATACGCGACGTTTGAAACCGCCCGAAAAAGTGCTTAGCTGTGCGTCGGCGACTAGATCCATCTTAGTGATAATAGAGTCGACTCGCTGGGCGATATCCCAACCGTTGATGCGTTCTAATTCAGTTTGACAGGTCTCTAACTGGTCGAGCAATCGTGGGTTAGGCGCCGTTGCAACCGCCTGAATCAACTCGTGATAGCGTTTAATTAACGCGCCCTCTTCCCCTAGACCGCTGGCGATGACGTCGAAGACGCTTCCGTCTAAGGTTTCGGGAACCGTCTGTTCGAGTTGTCCAATCTTGACGCCACTGGCCTTTTTAATGGAGCCCTCGTCGGGTTTTACCTGGCCATCAAGAATTTTAAGAAGTGTGGATTTTCCCGCTCCGTTGCGTCCGATTAGGCAGACTCGTTCGCCCCGATAGATCGATAGATTGACGGCATCGAGAATGGGCGGATGGCCAAAGCTGTGGGTCACAGCTTGCAAATTTATCAGCAGCATTGTTGTGTCGTTCTTTTTGTCATTGCCGCTGGGTCTCGCGTGCTCCAGGACCAAACGGCTGCGTCATTAAGATCAATTTTGGTAACAACGTCATGGAGCCTAGCAGTGCTGCCGCCATGGCCAAACTGGTCAATAGACCAAAATAGATCGACGGGATAAAATTGGATAGCATTAATATCGAAAAGCCCGCGATAATCGTCGTTGCAGTGTAAAAAAGTGCACGCCCAATACTAGCATGCGAGCGATACATTGCCGCACTGTAGTTTTGGTCGACCGCGTATTCGCGTTGAAAACGGGTAAGATAATGAATGGAGTGATCGACACCGATGCCCACCGTTATCGCAGCAATGGTAATGGTCATCATATCAAGTGGAATATGCATTAGACCCATGCCTCCGAGAACCACTGCTGCAGCTAAAAAGTTCGGTATGATCGCGATCAGTGAAATCGTAATGGATCGGAATAAGAGTAAAAACATCGACACAATGCCAATGAATACTGCGCCCAACGTCAGGATTTGCGATGTAAAGAGGCTCTGAAGCATGTTGTTATAGAGTACGAGCAGGCCGCTGAAGCGGATATTGTCCTTGGGAATCATTAATTCGTCTGTCAAATAGGTATGTATTTTAGCAATGAGGTCCGATCGTCTGAGGCCGCTGCTTGTTTCCATAGCACGCAGTTGAATGCGCGTTTCGTTGAGTTCCTCGATTAGATAAGGCGCAACTAATTGTCGATTGATATCGGGTGACAGACTTTTGCGTAAAAAAGCCAATTCAAAATCATTTAAAGGGTGCCCGCTGAGATCGTTCGCGAGCCAGTAAAGTTGGACTAGCGAGCCGACTTTGCCGATTTCGGGTTCGTTTTCGAGAAATCTGTGGATTTTGTCGAGATCTTCAAGGCCCGCGGAAGAAAACCAGTAGCTGGGCGTGGTCTCCGTGTTACTGTCTGAGGACTCGAAGTCGTCATCAAAATCATCATCGAAGTCGTCGTCAAAATCATCAGCGCCGAGCGCTTCGCCATTCCCGTTGCTAAAAGACGCTAGCTGGGGAGCCTGAACAATAATATCAAGGGGCGTAGTACCACCAAGTGCCGTGTCGATCGTCTCCATACCTCGATAAATCTCGGTATCACTGTGAAAATAGTCGATAAAACGGTTTTCGACTTCAAGTCGCGTGACCCCAATAATTGATAAACCTGTTAATGCAAGCGATATGGCAATGACCCAGCGCCCATGTTGCTCAGTGAATACGGCGAACGGGCGTGTTATCGGCACTGAGTCGGTGTGTGCGCTCTCGCTGACTCGGCCAAACAGCATTATCCCGGCAGGGATAGCGACAAAGGTAATTATTAGTGCAACGATAATTCCGAGCGTCATCATTAAACCAAAGTCGATCACCGGTCGGATATTACTGACGACAAGAGAGATAAATGCGACGGCTGTTGTTAGCACCGTGTAGAGACAAGGCTTGCTCATAGAAATGACGGTTTCGCGCACTAACTCCAATTGACTTGCGATCGGACGTTGAGCCGAAAGTTCTCGGTAACGAACGATCAAATGAATCGTGAGTGCTAGAGTGATGATCAGTAACAGCGAGACGAAATTAGATGAAATAACGGTTAGACGCCAATCGATCCAGCTGAAAAGGCCGAGCATCACTAGGAGACTGGAGCCACAGGTGGCAAGTGGAAGAACCACCCACTGCAAGCGACGAAAAACCAGCCACAATGTCATGAGAATAAATGCGAGGACACCACTTCCGAAAACCAGTAGATCGCTTCGTAAGAAGTTGATCATGTCTGCAGTGATCATGTCTGGACCGCCAAGAAAGACGGTTGCTCGATCTTTATACTCTGCCGTAACGGCTCTGATGCTAACGATGCGTTGCTGGTTTTTTGCGGTTGCGGCCGTGCGGTGGTCAAGAAATTGTTGGCTGACACGCTTTAACTGGATGCGCTCTTGCTGGTTGAGGCCAAGTGAATCCCGTTTTAACCGCAAAGTATCCCTCGTCGCGACTAACTCGTAATATGTTTGGTCGAGTTCGAGGCTGAGCAACAGCCCCGTCGTCTGACCGTCGGCACTCAAAAGCGTGTTTCGATATATGGGGCTATTTAAAAACTCGTCTTTGGCTAGCTTTTTGTCGACTTCTGACGTTGCCAGCGTGCGCAACTCTCCTGCAATATCGGCGACGCTTATTTTAGGACTGTAGAGTAACGGCGCGTCCAAAATTGAAAGAACGCTGCTAATGCCCGGTACTTTTGCTAGTTGTTTGCTCAGGGATTGCAGGGTTTGTAGATTATCATTTTCAAACAGATCTCCACTGGTGGGTTGAAAGGTTACGACCAAATAGTTGGAGCTGCCATAACGTGACTCCATCTCCCGAAAGTAGTTGAGGTCATCATCGTTCTCTAGGGTGAGGGAGTCTGCTGATGCGTCGAGTTTGAAGTTATGTAACCCGCTCGCCATAACGAGTGTGAATGTGAAGAGTAACAACAGTGCAGTTCGCGGCCTGCGCAGCACAATTTCTTCATAGATCCGAAATGCAGTTGTAGGCATGCGATATTCAGCTCCTGACTTAAAGTTTGGCTCATTTGTCGAGCACATTGGCGGTCTTTAGCATTATAGCTCCCAGACCAACGAACGTCCCTGAACACGAGTAAAAGTTTACGTGTTAAAGGCCTTTTTTAGTCTTTTAGGGGTTAAAATATTCTTTAGCGTCACATAGAAAGGTAAGCCGTTAATATAGGGGGGATAACTCTCGCCGACAATGAGCGGTTCCAGATAGTGCCGCGCTTTTTGGGTAATACCAAAACCATCGTGGCGGATGAAATCACTCGGCATACATTTTTCGGTATTCGCAACATGTAGCAAGGGTAAGGTTTCCAGAGACCAATCGTAGGTGCTTTGCAACGTTCGCCGGATGGAAATCATGACGGATGTTTCGCCCAATAGGGCACGCTCTACAGCCTCGCGTCCGACCGCATAGGCTTGACGAACGTCGACAGCGGAAGCGATGTGGCGAGCGGAGCGCTGCAAATAATCGGCTAATGCCCAATGGTATTTATAGCCTAGCGCATGCTTAAGCATACTTGCCAGCGCCGGGGGCTACGCCGCCCAGTTGCTGATGGCCAAAGGCGTCTTTTTGCAAGGAGCCAGAAAGGTGCGCCCCGTCACTGTAACGCGCGCCCTCTGCGGCGACAATAACGCAATAGCCAGCCTCTTCGACCGTATCTTTGACCTTGGCTATGAAGCTTTCGCGGTTGAAGGCAATTTCTGGAAAGAGGATGATATGCGGAGGTTCGCCTTGTTGCTGCGCAGCGAGGCCGCTACTTGCTGCGATCCATCCGGCATGGCGCCCCATGACCTCCAAAATAAAGACTTTAGTCGATGACTCACACATCGAGGCGATGTCTAAGCTAGCTTCATTCGTTGCGATAGACACGTATTTTGCGACTGAGCCAAAACCCGGGCTGCAGTCGGTGAACGGTAAATCGTTGTCGATGGTCTTTGGGATGTGTATCGCTTGCAGCGGATAGTTCATAGCGCTCGATACCTCCGCGACTTTTAGGCAAGTATCGGCTGAATCCCCGCCCCCATTGTAAAAAAAGTAGCCGATGTTGTGCGCGGCAAAGACGTCGATTAAACGCGTGTATTCTCTGTCACTCGTGGCGATGTTTGGTAGCTTGTAGCGGCAGGACCCAAAAGCACCTCCGGGAGTGTGCATGAGTGCGGCTATTGATTCTGGGGATTCTAGATTAGTATCGAAGAACTCTTCGCGTAATGCCCCTAAAATCCCATTACGGCCTGCATATAAATGATCAATCTCTTCTGGATGGTCACGCGCTGCTTGAATGACACCGCAGGCCGACGCGTTAATGACCGCGGTGACACCGCCTGACTGCGCATAAAACGCATTACTTTTCCCTGTCAAACTGATTCTCCTCTGCGCGCAAGGTTGAGATCACCCGCTAGTATGTAATACGCTGTACGATGTCATTTTAGTGGATAACGCACGCCATCTGAGTATAACGTTCTTTAACGCGGCTTGGCGGGGTTGTTCATTGCCACCGATCTCGTCTAGATGAGATCCTTGATGAGGGGGACGCTATGCATATTCATATTCTCGGTATTTGCGGAACCTTTATGGGTTCGGTGGCGCGATTGGCGCAGGAACTGGGGCATCGCGTTACGGGGAGTGACGCGCAGGTGTATCCGCCGATGAGTGTGCAGCTTGAACAGGCAGGTATCACGGTTACCGAAGGTTATGATCCCCGTCAACTGATTCCTGCGCCAGACCTTGTCATCGTCGGCAATGCTTTGTCCAGAGGTAATCCATGTGTCGAGTATCTGCTTGATCACTCGCTCAATTACACCTCGGGGCCGCAATGGTTGGGGCAAACTACCCTTGCTAATCGTCACGTTCTTGCGGTATCCGGAACTCACGGTAAAACCACCACTAGCAGTATGTTGACAGCTGTGCTCATGGGAGCTGGGTTGCGTCCCGGTTACCTGATTGGCGGCGTGCCTATCGAGACAGGCGTATCTGCGAGCCTTGGCGATGGAAAGTATTTTGTGGTTGAGGCCGATGAATACGATAGCGCTTTTTTTGATAAGCGCTCTAAATTTTTGCACTACCACAGTAATACTTTGCTGATCAATAATATTGAATTTGATCATGCAGACATCTTTGACAATATTGCGTCGATAGAAAAACAATTTCATCACTTAATGCGCTCATTGCCGAGTCGCGGTGTGGTTATCTATCCGGATTCCGACGCTAGCATCGAGTCCGTTATGGCCGCTGGGTGTTGGAGTCGTACGTTACGCTATGGCGAGCGCGAGGACCATTGGCACTACCGCCTTTTGACAGAGGACGGATCGTGTTTTGATGTCGTGGCACCCGAATGGCTCAATGAGGTTCAACATGGACGCGTTACTTGGGCGTTAAGTGGATTACATAATGTTCGGAACGCGATGGCTGCGATTTTGGCGGCGTGGGATGTGGGTGTTCCAATTGCGCAAAGCTGTGAGATTTTGAGTCGCTTTGCTGGGGTTAAAAGACGCATGGAAGTGCTCTACAGACGCGAGGGATTAACCGTTTATGACGATTTTGCGCACCATCCCACGGCGATAGCGAGTACGCTTGCGGGATTGAGAAAAAAAGTTGGCGATCGGCCAATTATCGCGGTGATCGAGCCACGATCAGCGACCATGCGGTTGGGCATTTATGAGGAGACATTGGCGCAATCTGTTGCGGCAGCCGATCGAGTACTCTGGTATCGGCCGGCGCGTCTTAATTGGAATATCGATGCAATGATGGCCTGCTCGAACGTTATCTCTGAAGTTTTTGTCAGTATAGAACCGCTCATTGATCGATGTCTCGCCTTGGGCCAGCCAGAGACGCACATCGTGATCATGAGTAATGGCGGTTTTGACGGGTTATACGCTAAATTGCTTGCGCGACTCGAACCCTAGTTTTGTAAAATAAAGGTGACTGGGCCGTCATTGCATAGAGACACCTGCATATCGGCGCCAAAAATACCCGTTTCAACCGTGCCATGTAAAAGATGTGCGTGCGCGACAAAAGCCTCGTAAAGAGGGCGTGCGGTCGAAGAAGCTGCCGCTTGCGAAAAGCTGGGCCGCAAGCCTGTGTCGGTATTTGCGGCAAGGGTAAATTGCGACACAACTAACAAACCACCGTCGACTTGCCTGAGCGATAGATTCATATTGCCATTGGCATCTGGGAAGATTCGGTAATCCAGTATTCGACGAGCCAACCGCTCACTCGCTTCTGCGCAATCCTCCTTTTGAATACCCAAAAAAAGGAGGATGCCGCTCTCTATCTCTCCTACAGTTTTTTGGGCGACGGTAACTTTGGCCGAGGTAACCCGTTGTATGAGGCCGATCATGAGAGGTCTCCGATATTCTGCTTTTGTTGTGGGTCTCGAATTTTACATCGTCTCTATTGCTGGAGGCTATTTTGTGCGCATCTTTTCGGATTCTCGAGTACCATAAGGGTCTATTTTGGGTGATGACTAGGCTGGGGCAGTGTGGAAAAGCGTCGATGTGACTGGTCTGGGAGCGATCTGTTTTACCAACGATATCATGACGAAGAATGGGGTGTGCCCTGCCATATTGATGCCAAGCTCTTCGAGTTTTTAATCTTAGAAGGGGCTCAAGCTGGCTTGTCATGGTTGACTATCTTGCGTCGTAGAGAAAACTACAGGCGCGCTTTTGCTGACTTTGACGTCAAACGTGTGAGTCAGTTTACAGCTGACGACATCGGTCGGTTGCAAAAGGATTCGGGTATTATTCGCAATCGCGCGAAAATCGCCAGTGCGATTAACAACGCGTGTTGTTTTCTGTCGGTGCAGCAAGAGTTTGGAAGTTTTAGTGATTACCTGTGGGGGTTTTCAGATGGCGTTTCCACGACGAATTATTGGACGCATCAGAGACAGGTACCCACACAAACTCCTCTGTCCAAGGCCCTAAGTGATGATATGCGCAGACGTGGTTTTAATTTCTTTGGACCTACAATCTGTTACGCCTATCTGCAAGCGATGGGCGTAGTTAATGACCATGAGGTAGGTTGTTTTCGCCACTCAGAATGCGCAAAAATGTAAGTGAGCACTTACCTTGATGCTCGTTTTCTAGCATTTTCAGTTAACAGTTTTTTACGTATGCGGACGGATTCTGGCGTGACTTCGACCAGTTCGTCATCGGCAATGAACTCGAGCGCTTGTTCTAGTGTATGTTTAACTTGAGGCGTGAGAATTAGGTTTTCATCGGTGCCCGCTGCGCGTATGTTATTCAGCTGTTTTGCTTTGGTCGGATTGACCGGAAGATCATTGTTGCGCGTGTGCAGACCGACGATTTGACCTTCATAAATATCCAGGCCGTGGCCGACAAATAAGCGCCCTCGGTCTTGTAACGTAAAAAGTGCGTAAGCCAGTGTTTTTCCCGACATCATCGACACTAACACCCCGTTTTGCCGCTGCCCGACGATGCCAGTCTTCGCGGGACCGTAGTGATCAAAGATGCTGGTCATTATGCCCGACCCACTTGTCATCGTTAGGAAATGGGATCGCAAACCGATCATTCCTCTGGAAGGTGCAATAAATTCGAGCTTGGTACGCCCCCTACCATCGGGTTCCATATTGACGAGGTCTGCTTTGCGCAAGCCCATCTCTTCCATGACCGACCCTTGATGTTGTTCTTCTATATCAATGACTATTTGTTCGAAAGGCTCGTGAATGTCTCCGTCCACCTCTTTCTGGATCACTTCAGGTCGAGAGACTCCGAGTTCATAGCCTTCGCGACGCATATTTTCGATGAGCACCGAGAGATGCAATTCCCCGCGCCCAGACACCACGAACTTGTCGGGGGTCTCACCTTGTTGTACACGAAGTGCTACATTGTGGATGAGTTCTTGTTGCAGACGATCCTTGATATTGCGGGAGGTAATATATTTACCCTCGCGCCCTGCGAAAGGCGAGTCGTTCACTTGAAAAGTCATGCTGACGGTGGGCTCATCCACAGATAAAGACGGCATTGGTTCTACCGTATCTGGGTGGCATAAGGTATCAGAGATTTTGAGCTTTTCAACGCCGGTGATGCACACAATATCACCCGCCTGTGCGGCCTCAACCTCGATGCGGTCTAGACCGTTGTGCCCCATGATGGAAAGAATTCGTGCTTTGCGTTTAGTGCCTTTTGTGTCGGCCACAATGACCTGACAATTGCGCGCCATAATGCCGCGACTGATACGGCCGATTCCTATCACGCCGACATAGCTGTTGTAGTCTAAGGCGCTAATCTGCATTTGCAGTGGGCCTTCAACGTCGACATTTGGAGGCTTAACTCGATCGGTAATCAGCTCGAGAAGGGGGGTCATATCGGGCGCCATATGCTCGGGCTCTAAGCCGGCGACCCCATTCAGCGCAGATGCATAAATAACAGGAAAGTCGAGTTGCTCATCACTCCCGCCGAGCCGGTCAAAGAGATCGAATACCTGATCTAACACCCAGTCGGGGCGAGCGCCTGGCCGGTCTATTTTGTTGATGACGAGTATAGGGTTCAAGCCTTTTTCAAACGCTTTTTGCGTCACAAATCGTGTTTGCGGCATCGGGCCATCTACTGCGTCTACGAGTAGTAAAACGCAATCCACCATGGAAAGTACTCGCTCGACCTCGCCGCCAAAATCCGCGTGTCCAGGTGTATCCACGATGTTAATGCGATAACCATTCCAATTAATGGCGGTATTTTTCGCAAGGATTGTAATGCCGCGTTCTCGCTCTTGGTCGTTCGAGTCCATGATGCGTTCAGTGGCCATATTCTTGCGGTCAAGGGTACCCGTTTGTTGCAGTAATTTGTCGACCAAGGTCGTTTTACCATGGTCTACGTGGGCAATGATGGCGATATTGCGTAGCGTTTCAATTGACATTTTATTGGGCGACCATAGTATTATTTGAGCGATGCTAACAGCGCATAAAAACAACGCCGTGGCGAAAGCTCGCGATTATACGAGAATTTAACGAAACTACTATGAATATGTTCAAAAGCCTACAATACTTTGTAACTTTGACGGCGCGGTAAAAGAAAACTGTCTACGAGTTATCTGCACTGATATGGCACTAAATAGCTGAAGGAGCACCAATACGGTGCGAGGCGGGTTGGTCGGTCGCACCATAATGCACGTTCAGATACGTGAGAACGTGCGCCTACAGTGCGTGAACGCTTGTGTTAGCCACAGCGTTCACATTGAAAAGACTCTGGCATGGCAATTGCAGGCCCAAATCCTGTCAACCCTTGAATGGTGGCCGTGGACGTTGTATCTTGCAGTCGTGTTCGCCTTTTGAACAGTAACGGCCGCTAACAGCAGCATTTTCACTTTGATTTAAATCTTTGGAGATTGATTGACAATGAAAGCAAAATTAGAATATATCTGGCTCGACGGCCTCGCGCCGACCCAGAGCCTGCGCAGCAAAACGCAAGTCAGAAGTAATTTTGGTGGAACGCTTGAAGAGTGCCCCATGTGGTCTTTTGACGGCAGTTCCACAGAACAGGCCGAGGGCGATGCATCCGACTGTTTGCTTAAACCCGTGGCGATCTATCCAGATCCAGACCGCGCCAACGCCTACCTTGTGATGACCGAAGTCATGAACGCAGACGGTACGCCTCACGCGACCAATGGCCGCGCCACCATTGACGACGATGATGACGATTTTTGGTTTGGATTTGAGCAAGAATACTTTTTGTGGGATGTGGATACGAAGCTACCTCCCGGGTTTCCCGCGGGCGGTTTCCCAGGACCCCAAGGCCCCTACTATTGCTCAGTCGGCGCGGCTAATGCGTTTGGCCGAGAGTGCATTGAGGAACATTTTGACCTATGTTTGGAAGCGGGAATTAATGTTGAAGGAATCAATGCGGAAGTCGCTGCTGGCCAGTGGGAGTTCCAAGTGTTTGCCAAGGGTGCCAAGCAGGCAGGCGATGAAACATGGATCGCCCGATACATACTGGAACGCGTCGGCGAAAAGTATGGTTATGGGATTAACTATCACCCGAAGCCTTTTGGAGAGCTAGACTGGAATGGATCGGGTATGCATGCAAACTTCTCTAATGGGGCTATGCGTGATCTGGGCGATGAAGGCATATTTACTAAAATCTGCGAGAACTTTGGCCGTAATATCGACCGACATATGAGCGTTTATGGTGCTGACAATGACCAGCGTCTGACGGGTAAGCACGAAACGCAATCAATTGACGAGTTCAGTTACGGCGTATCTGATCGGGGTGCATCTATTAGAGTGCCGATTGGCACGGTCGAAGACGGTTGGAAAGGACGTCTGGAAGATAGACGGACGGCGTCAAATGCAGACCCTTACAAAGTGGCTGCTGCGATTATTAAAACGACCAAGGAAGCTTTAAATTAATCGCCTTCTTTTGTGAGCTACGAAGCGAATGAGAAAAAGCCCGCAGTCACAAAGTGGTTGCGGGCTTTTTTGTTGATCGAAGAAAAGAGAACCTGATCGAATCCAAAAATCAATTCGCACCAATATGGTGCATTAAAAGTCAGTATCACCTATGATTCCTGTCCTGTCCTGTTTGGAGGCCATTCGTATTGCGCGAGACCGCCGAACAGCAGGCGTTTTTTTGAGTTGGCTCGGTTATTGCTTATGTAATTGGCACATTTAATTTAATGCTTCAAATACTCGAACCTACTATATGCGGCCAGAAACACCATATCACGCTTTACTTGACGGACTGAATACCGCGGTTTTGCTGGTGTCCCCTGACATGGCTGTGGAATACGCTAATTCTGCAGCAGAGGCTTTATTAGAAATCGGCTTTGTTAAGTTAAAAGGTACTCAGGTGTGCGCGCTATTCGCGGATGCTAAAGCGTCGCGTGAAGCAATGCAGGAAGCGCTCGCTACAAATCAAACTTATACCAAGCGGCAGGAGTCGATTCGAAACCACGGTTCTGATAGTCGTTTAGTGGATTATTCGGTTGTGCCGATCCAGCTTTTTGACAGTCATTGGTTGATTATTGAAATGCAGACGATCGATCAATTTTTAAGAATCAACCAAAAGGAAGCGTTGACTTCGATGCAAGACAGTTCGCGGAGCCTTATTCGAGGCCTTGCGCATGAAATCAAGAATCCGCTTGGCGGGATTCGCGGAGCTGCGCAGTTACTGAACCAGGAGCTATCGGAGCGTGTATTAGGAAGCGAACCGCACGAACTATGCAAGATAATTATTACCGAGGTTGATCGGCTGCGAAACTTGGTCGATCGTTTGCTCGGCCCTAACCAGTTACCCGTCGTAAAGCGCATCAACGTACATGAAGTGGTTGACCATGTGTGTAATTTGGTAGACGCTGAAACTCAGCGCAGAATCACGCTTAAACGCGATTATGATCCCAGCATTCCCGACCTTCACGGGGACCGAGAACAGCTGATACAAGCACTTCTTAATATCGCCAGAAATGCCATGCAAGTATTGCAATATGCGGCGAGGTCCGTGCCTACAATCACCTTTAAAACACGTGTTCAGCAAAACATAACGATAGCGGGGGTGCGCCAAAAAATAGTGTGCCGTTTAGATGTGACTGACAATGGTCCGGGTATAGACCCGGCAATTAAAGAGCGCATATTTTTACCGATGATTAGTGGGCATGGTGAAGGCACCGGTCTGGGATTGACCATCGCCGAAACTGCGGTCAATCGACATGGCGGAATTATCGAGTGCCGATCAACACCTGGCGAAACGGTATTCTCAGTTTTTCTACCGATAAAGGTCTGATATGGACATTTCACCAAAAATTTGGATTGCAGAAGACGATACATCACTGCGTTGGGTTATGGAAAAAGCGCTAACCCGAGCAGGTATTGCGGTTAGGTGTTTTGAAAAGGGTGATGATATCTTAACTGCGCTAGGGCTTTCGCAGCCGCAGGTTATCATTTCAGATATTCGTATGCCGGGTATTAACGGGCTGGCTCTGTTGCGCAAAATAAAGGGCACCTATCCAGAAATACCGATCATCATTACAACGGCGCACTCAGATTTTGACAGTGCGGTGTCGGCCTACCAAGGTGGTGCCTTTGAATATTTACCAAAACCGTTTGATTTGGAGGAATTGGTTGAAGTCACTCAACGCGGCATTGCTATATCGAGAGAACAAAAAGCCGCGATTGCTATTGAGGTGCAAGACGAGACCCAAGAAATTATAGGAGAAGCGCCTGCGATGCAGGAGGTATTTCGTGCCATTGGGCGGCTCGCACGTTCCAACATTACGGTTCTTATTAACGGTGAGTCGGGCACTGGGAAAGAGTTAGTTGCGCGGGCGTTACACAATCATAGTCCGCGTCAAGGTAAAGAGTTCATCGCGCTAAATATGGCGGCGATTCCAAACGAGCTCATCGAATCTGAACTTTTTGGTCATGAAAAGGGCGCTTTCACTGGCGCAAGTCAGCGTCGAGAAGGGCGATTTGAGCAGTCCAACGGCGGCACTTTGTTTTTAGACGAGATTGGCGACATGCCGCCTGAGGCTCAGACACGTCTTTTAAGGGTCTTATCTGATGGTGAATTTTACCGGGTTGGCGGTCACGTGCCAATTAAAGTAGACGTGCGAATCATCGCAGCCACGCATCAAAATCTTGAGCAATTGGTCGAGCAAAATCGCTTTCGTGAGGACCTCTATCATCGACTTAATGTGATTCGTGTGCATTTGCCGAGACTGGCGGAGCGACGCGAGGATATTCCGCGCTTAATGAAACATTTCTTTTCGCGCGCTGCACAGGAACTCAATGTTGAACCTAAGATTTTGTCGCCAGAGGCGAGTGACGTCTGTTGCAATCTGACATGGCCTGGCAATGTTAGGCAGCTAGAGAATACCTGTCGATGGCTCACGGTTATGGCAGCAGGTAGAGAGGTTCTTTTGTCAGATCTTCCACCCGAGTTACAAACGAACGAACTCTCGGAACCGTCTTCGAGTTCTGACAGTTGGCAACAGCGATTGAGAATATGGGGAGAGGCGCAGTTGCAGGCAGGTAGTACAGGCATTATGTCCAGCGCACTTGCAGACATGGAAAAAGTTATGATCGATGCCGCTTTGTCCTATACCGGTGGGCGGAAGAAGCGTGCTGCCGAATTACTGGGTTGGGGGCGAAACACCTTGACGAGGAAATTACAGGAATACGCTATGGAGGATCCCCGTTGAGCTAGTGTTGGGTTTGTTCGCCGCTCGTGTCACTCGACGGGGCAACACCATCAGCTTCGTCCTTCACTTGCGCGGCGGCCACAGCGGTCGAAAAAAGCGCGTCAAAATTCACAGGTGGAATCATTAAAGGTGGAAACGTTCCTTTGGTCAATGTGTTATCGATGACCTCTCTAGCGTAGGGAAATAGCATGCTGGGACATGTGGTATTTAACACCTGCGCCAGTTGTTTTTCGTCTAAACCCGCGATTTTAAAGATGCCAGCTTGATCTACCTCAACAAGATATAGGGTTTCTTCTTCGTGCTTGACGGTCACCGTTAGACGCAGGGAAACCTCAAATAGTGAGCTGTCCAGTTGCGAAGAGTGTGTACTCAGATCTTGATTAACGCGAGGCTTCCATTGCTTTTGGAATACCTCAGCGCCTTTCGGTGTTTCAAAAGACAGATCTTTAAGGTAGATCCGTTGTGCAGAAAAAATAGGCTCGGGCTTTACTTCGGCAGTGGGAGTCGGCTCTGCTTTTGATGAGCCATTTTGTTCTGTCATTGCATCTTCCTCGGCTTATTGTGCATCATTCTTTAGCTCGTGTAGTTTTCGGCATTACTTCATTACGTCATTCACTAGCGCGGTTAATTTGCCGCTCAAGTCAAACGCGCGCAAATCACTGTAGCCGCCCACATGCTGCTCGTTAATCCAAATTTGCGGCACGGTATCACGTTTACTTTTTGCGCGAATGTGGTTTCTAAGAGGTTCGTCATCATCCATGGTGACATCTTTAAAATCGACACCACGCTCGCTCAGCAATTTCCGAGCAGCTATGCAGAAGGCACCGTTGCGGGTTCCGAAAACTATCGTCTCACTCATTATATTCTCGGACCCTTATAGATTAGTCTTTACGTCCCTTTTACTAGAGGGAGGTTCTCACTACGCCACTCCATAATGCCGCCGTCGAGACGTCGGACATCGTATCCTTTATCGGCAAGAAGCTTACCAGCGCTGCCCGCATGCTGCCCGTACTGGTCTGCAACCACCAGCGCCTTAGGGGGTTGGCGTTCCAGTTCAATGTATCGTGACGCGAGCTTGGTGTGTGGGATGTTTATTGCCCCGTGTATATGCCCTTCTGCAAACTCTTTAGCGGGTCTAACATCAACGAGCAGAACTTCCTCTGCATTCAGAAGCGACACTAGCTCATGCTGGGCTATAGGTTTTCCGCCTTTTCCTCGCTCGTATATTATCAGCACATAGATCAGAGCCATCAGCACGCTGATCAAAAGCCACTGCTCACTTACAAAAATAAAAAAATTCACTGCAACTGTCGACCCTAGGTTTTGTTGCCCCGTTTTAGCCTTTGGGGCGCGCCAGTATACACAGTAATAATATCTGGGGGAAAGCGTATTCTATTCAGCAAACGACCACTGAGTCCAAATTGGAACACAGTGACTGGGCAGTGTGCAGACCCTACCTAGAGCTCCCCAAGGTACGTCGAGTTGATGGAAATCCGATCCGCAAGACGCAAGTAATTCTTGCTGTACACTCAGTCTCGCCAAATCACGCGTAAGTTGCGGGGTCTGGTAACCTGATATGACCTCAAGTGCTTCTCCCCCCGCGGCTTTGAAGTCTTGAATTAAAGCCACCATTTTCGATCGAGTCAGGCGGTACTTTTGAGGGTGTGCCAACGTTGCCGTCCCACCCGAGCCTTTTATCCAATCAATGACTGTGCACATGTCCGTCCAGCAGGCCTTGATGTCACCGGCCTTTCCAGCACCTAGATAGCGTTTAAATGCTTGTTGTCTATCTTTTACCGCCCCGATGCTCACCAAGTGCTCTGCAAAGTGGGGCCGCCCTAATTGCCCACCCCCAGCGAATTTACGCGCTCCACGCAAACTATCTACAAAACCTAGCGCCGCGAGTTTGTGATCTATGACAGCTGCTCGTTTTTCACGGATTGCTGTTTGGCGCGAGGCGGCTGCCACCATAGTCGGGTGCGCTGGGTCAATATTTAGGCCGAGAATATGAATGCCGATTTTGCGCCACTGACTGGAAAATTCAATTCCGGGTATGAGCGTTACCCGAGGGTCATGCGCTCCGATTTGCCGGTAAGCATTGAGGGTGTCGTGGTCGGTAATCGATAATAGATCGACGCCCCTCTCAGCGGCTAGTTGGATTACGGCCGAAGGCGCCAGCTGGCCATCAGACGCGTTAGTGTGACAGTGTAAGTCCACATTCATAAGCGGGTTTCTCATTGTGCTGAACGCTATTGTAGCAGTACACCGCGCGCGTATACTGTTGGCATAGCCATCAAAGATGCCGCGGAATGAATAATTGGTTTGTTTACATAGTGGAAGCCAACGATCGAAGTCTTTACACGGGTATTACGACTGATGTCGAACGACGCCTGAAACAACATCAATCGGGGCAGGGTGGTGCCAAATATTTTCGCGGTCGAAGTGCTTTGCATGTTGTCTACAGTGAAAGTCAGGATTCGCGAGGCTCTGCAAGTCGCCGCGAGGCACAAATTAAAAAGATGACCCGCAACGAAAAACTGCAGTTGATTTCTGCCGCCCTGCGCGAGCGTTAATAGACCGTCTATCACGTGGACGCCGTTTAATGGCACATGTGCGCGGTTACCTTGCGGGGCATTCATGCCTGTGCATTGACGGCCTTTTAAGTGATGATGCCGCCACTACTGGATTGCCCCGGCATGACGATCTGGGATGCTTGCTCGCGGCGCATTTGTTCGAGTTCTGCGGCAGCTTCTTGAATAGCGATCTCAGCGCTCGCCGCGAAATTTTCTGCAGCGTCACCAATGGTAGCACCCGCTAATTCAAAGCTCAGAGGGATCGGTCCCATTTGACTCATGATCTGGGCGGAGCCGATGAATTTTATGGGCCGATTGCTGTCAACAGCTCCGTTTGTCGTGACTGGAATCAGTTTGCGGATCGCGCCGAGTCGATTGTCGGTATAGTTCTCCTCACGGTAGAGAGTGTCGGGGTTCATTGCGTTGTCGTTTGACTGATTCATATTTGAGCTACTTTTTTGTTGGACGAAGCTATTTACGGTAACAAACAATCTCAGTGAGTGAAACCCAAAAGGCGCCTATTTTTGCGTAAAACTCAGGGTGATTCCTTGTCTTACGCCTCTGAGAATGTCGCAAATCCTGCAGGTTCGCAGGCAGGACGATGGAAAGACCCACCTCAAAAATGGCCTTCCGTTGTAAACGGTACTGGCAGCGAGTATGGACCTAAGCGAGGGCAAGGACGCTGGCATCGATGATCATGACCTGAACGCTTACCGGCTGGCTTAGCAATGGATAATTTGTCGCGAGGCTGACAGCCTCGTCGCTGTGATCACGATTAAGGTTATACTTTCCGCTTATAATTTTATATCTTGTGTCCACAGCCAGACTGCTGTCATATTTTTGACACTCAAAAGCCGTTTAATATAGTTTTTTTTGGCCCGACTGTTTGACTCCGAGGTATGTGATGCGAAAACACACCATTTTAGTTGTCGATGATGAAGAAGCTATCCGCGAGATGCTAGGCATAGCATTGGAATCAGCGTCATTTAATGTGTTGTATGCGCAAAATGCGCAACGTGCGCATGCACTGATCATCGACCGAAAGCCGAATCTCGTTTTGCTAGATTGGATGATGCCAGGTACCTCAGGGTTGGAGCTTCTGAGAAGACTTAAACGCGACCCACTGACCGAAAGTATTCCTGTCATACTGTTAACGGCAAAAGTGGAGGAGGGCGGGAAGGTCAAAGGTCTTGACTCCGGAGCGGATGATTATGTGTCTAAGCCGTTCTCTCCCCGTGAATTGATCGCGCGCATCAAGGCGGTTTTGCGTCGGGTTGCTCGCGATGAATTAGTTGAGTTAATCGAGGTTGGCGAGTTAATACTTGATCCTGCCACACACCGGGTGAGCATCGAGGATCAGCCTATCAAACTGGGGGCCACAGAATTTCGATTATTGCAGTTTTTTCTGACGCACCAAGAGCGCGTGTACTCGCGGGGCCAAATTCTCGACCATGTCTGGGGTGGCAACGTTTACCTGAATGAGCGCACAGTTGATGTTCATATCGGGCGTTTGCGCAAGGCGATTTCGGTTGCAGGACACGAAAACTATGTGCAGACTGTTCGAGGCGCTGGGTATCGGTTTTCCGCTCAGTTACCCAAAGGTTAACCGAGGAATGAAATTCAGTGCGACCGGGTCTATCCAGCGAGTTGCGACGCATTATTGGCATCACCGTATTTTGTCTTTTTTTTGGAGTGAGTGCACAGGCCACAATCGAGGTCTTGTTGCTTGGATGTGTGGTGTACTTACTATGGTCCCTGCGCATGGTACTCAGGCTGTTCGCTTGGGTAGACGGCGGTATGCGAGGATCGCCACCCGACAGTGACGGCGTTTGGGGTGAGATTAGCGACACATTGAACCGGCAAAGAAGACGTCATCGTCGGGCGAAAGAAAAAATGCGCCAGACGATTACACGAACGATGCGCATGACCGAGGCCCTCGACGAGGGTATGTTGGTTCTCAACAGTGAC
Source organism: uncultured Cellvibrionales bacterium (assembly GCA_913031145.1). Taxonomy (GTDB): domain Bacteria; phylum Pseudomonadota; class Gammaproteobacteria; order Pseudomonadales; family Porticoccaceae; genus TMED48. The sequence continues at coordinate 56,058 of CAJWCO010000004.1, forward strand.
CGCTCTCTCGACTGGTGGAATTATGCCGCCGAAAGTCTCGTCGGTCTGAGGTCACTGGACCGCGGCACCGCAATTATTAATTTGATTCGCGACCCTGCATTTGTCACTTTTATCAACGAAGCGAACTTTTCAGAACCTCTTCGGTTGGCGTCAGCTAATCAGTCAGGGCGGTTGCTGGAATTTTCAGGCTCGCACTTTGGGCGTGGTGAAGTGGTGCTCATCGTGACTGATATTACTCGAGTTCATGGTCTTGAAAGAATGCGCAAAGAGTTTGTTGCCAATGTGTCACACGAGTTGCGCACACCTTTGACCGTTATTAGGGGCTATATCGAAACATTAAAAGCTTTGCCAGAGGTGCCGTCAGGAATGGACAAAGCCTTCAACAATATTGCTGTGCAAGCCGAAAAAATGCAGACCTTAGCCGATGACCTTATTGTACTTTCTAAATTAGAATCTGAGGGCACCCCTGAAGCGTGTGAGCCGATTAATGTGAGTGCACTGTTATACGAAATTGTTGCTGATGCGCGTGAGTTAAGCTCCGGCAAGCACCGATTTGATATTCAGTGTGACGAGCAACTTGGGTTTCAGGTAAGCGCAAAAGATCTTAGGAGCACACTTGGGAATGTTATCTTGAATGCCGTGCGGCATAATCCCCGGGGGGCGAAAATAGAAATTAATGTGACTGAGGAAGATAATCATTGGAACGTTGCAATACGCGATGATGGTATTGGTATAGATCCAATAGAGATCCCCCGTATCACAGAGAGATTTTATCGGGTTGATGCCAGTCGGAACTCAACCTCCGGTGGGACCGGTCTTGGGTTGGCAATCGTCAAGCATACTTTGAATCGTTATGGGGGTAGTTTGGTGATCAATAGCCGCAGTGACGAAGGCGCGGAATTTCTGTGTCGTTGGCCTAAGGCGCGTTGATAATATTATTTGAACGGCGCCTCGATGTATGCGTTCTCGAACCTGTTTATGAACGCGTTAGATTAGGGGCGAACTTCCTGTGTCCGCCCCCAAATTGCGTTATCGTTTCGACATAGCCGTGATTTTCAGCGTTTCGACATGGCTGCCGAACAATTTGTTCTAGTACACGCCGGCTAAAATTTTTGTTCCAATCCTATGCCCATTGCTTTTTGGTCGTCGGATTGCCCATCAAAATCGCGGTTTTCGGTGAAGAAAATATACATCTTTGTGTCTTTTGCGACCTTGTAATCGGCACCAAATGATAGCGTCTCCTCCTCGTTGGTGCCCTCACCGGTGACTCGACCAAACTGAGCTTTAAAGACGGTTTTACCCGCTGTGTAGGCGGCACTCAAAAAATAGCCACTTTCATCTACACTGTTATCATTTGTTTGATTTTTTTGATGCATGGCTCCAATTGTCAGTGCGTTTAAGCGATAGCGTGCCACAAGCCGCAGAAGATCTTGGTTGTCGATATCTTCATCTCCGGCGATCGCAACATAAAGATTATCTCCTGTATAACTTACGGAGTAGCCTATGCCATCACTAAGTCCTGTATCGTCTATGCCGTCGCTGTTGGTATCACTCCCTTCACCCGGCACCATGGCTATTGTGGCGTTTAAACCAAAAAATTTTGAGGTGCTGACACCGATGATATTGGATACGCGATTTTCGCCTTCGAAGGTGTTTTTTATGTCTCCTTCGAGATCATTAAAAAGGTCGATTTTATTTTGAGCTACCTTACTTGGTGTGTCACGTTTGCCGGCCCATAGTCGCCCTAAATCGCCACTAATGGCCAGAGTAATGTTCCGTTGAGAGAATGTCGATCGATCGCTAGTCACCAAGCAACTTTCATCGCGGACCGCATTTGCTGGGCAGACGGTACTTTTTGACGTTTTATTACCATCGTCGGGGTAGACTTCAAATTCTGCCGCATAGTGGACAAAAAGTGTGTCTGACAGGGGCCGCTTCCCTATGAATCCGACGCGAGAGGCGTTGCTGTTCAATTGCCATTCACTTGCACCGTTGACGTCGCTATTTACCATGGAAAGATTGATCTTGCCGTAGAGTTTTTCTTCTGGCTCGGCAACAACATTGGGGGCGACACACGCAATAAATAACTTGCCAAGTATAATGAGTAATGACCAACGTTTCATGCTGATGTCCTTTTTAAAAGAGTAAAATGGGTTTGTAAAGCTATCGTTTCGTTGACTAGCGCGTCAAAAGATATGCCATTTTTGTTACAAATTAATGACAGTCCGAAGGATTTGTCATTTTTTTGTCATATAGGTTTTATATAGTGAGGGTGTCCACGATGTTCCTTGTCGCGGTCATTCGAAACATAATTTATGTGGGGAGTTGTTCATGTCATATTTTAGACTAGCTAAAATCATTGTTCTGAGTGTTTCACTTACAGTCGCCGCAGGGCCTTCGGTAGCGCGCGAAACCATTGCTGTTGTTGGATCGTCAACAGTGTATCCTTTTTCGACTGTAGTCGCGGAGCGCTATGGCCGAAGCCGCGGTAAGCCGACGCCAAAAGTTGAATCAACAGGTTCGGGCGGAGGTATGAAATTGTTTTGTGCAGGTGTCGGCACGAATTTTCCGGATATCACGAATTCGTCACGTCGTATCAAGAAATCCGAATTTGACCAGTGCCAAGAAAATGGGGTCAAAGACGTCATTGAAGTGCATATTGGGTTTGATGGTATCGTCTTGGCAAATTCAATTGTCACCGAACCTATGAGTCTGACACGAAAAGACATCTTTTTAGCGCTCGCAGCGCGCATTCCATCCGACACCGACGGACAGTTGATTGATAATCCTCACGAGACATGGCAGCAAGTTAATGCTGCGTTGCCACCCGTGGGCATCGAGGTGCTTGGGCCTCCCCCCACATCGGGCACTCGCGATGCCTTTGTGGAATTGGCGATGGAAGGCGGTTGCAAACAAATTCCTTGGTTAGCCGAGCTTAAGAAAACCGACAAGGACGCGTTCAAGACGATTTGTCATACGGTTAGGGAAGACGGTAAATATATTGAAGCCGGAGAAAATGATAATTTGATCGTGCAAAAATTGCAGGCAAATCCTAAGGCATTAGGAATTTTCGGGTTTAGTTTTCTAGACCAAAATGCCGATACCGTCCATGGTTCGATGATTGAGTCTGTTGCTCCTAACTTCGATTCCATTGCAGATAAATCCTATTCCATATCGCGCCCTCTTTACTTTTATGTTAAAAAAGCGCACGTTGGCGTTGTGCCGGGGATTGAAGATTTTTTGTATGAGTTCACCAGTGAAAAGGCATGGGGAAGTGAGGGCTACCTTGCAGATAAAGGGATGATCCCATTGCCGCGTGAAGTCCGTCTCAGTCGGGCTAAGGTTGTCCGTAACTTAGTACCAATGAACGGCGATGAAGCATTGAAATAATGAGCGCGACTTGTCACAGTAGCGTGTGGTGATAAATAAGACGCGAGCCGTCTCTTGAGGTTGACCTTAGCCCTATGCATGCAACGGATCTGTTTTTTTTATTAGTAGGTCTTACCGTCCTTGCTTTTTATATGGGGCGCGGTAAGGCAAGCCAGATTGCGCAGGGCCTCGGAGGTATTCGCAACCTCCATTCGCTGCCCAGTTATTATGGTCATTACACCGCGCTCTACTGTGGTTTCCCGGCGTTGCTTCTGCTCTGTGCATGGAGTATTTTTGAAGGGCCGGTCATCATCGGGATGGTGATGGACTCTCTGCCTTCTGATCTGCGTCCTAGTGGCTCAGTGGAATACAAGTTATTAGCCAACAAAATCAGTAATATTTCGCTGGGTATCTTGCCTACGATCAATCAACCCGACGCGCTCATTACTGCAGCAGAAACGTTGCAGCGGTACAGTCAGCTTTCACGCTGGAGTATGACGGCGTTGGTGTCTAGCATTGCTTTACTAGGGCTCATGTGGGCGCGGTCTATGATTGTGGCCGAACTTCGTGCTCGTCAGCGCGTTGAGACTGCGGTGCGGTATGCTCTCTTTGCATGTGCGTGTGTGGCAATTTTTACGACCCTTGGTATTGTGCTGTCTGTTTTGTTTGAGTCGCTGCAGTTCTTTAAGTCGGTTCCAGTGGCTGATTTTATTTTTGGTCTTGAGTGGAGCCCTCAAATGGCCATTCGTGCCGATCAGGTTGGATCGTCAGGCAGCTTTGGCGCCGTTCCTTTATTTGTTGGTACGTTACTAGTTTCTGTCGTGGCAATGTTTGTTGCTGTGCCGATCGGCCTTATGTCAGCGATTTATTTAGCCGAATACGCGCATAAATCCGTTCGCGCATATGCTAAGCCCGCTTTAGAAATCCTGGCGGGTATCCCAACAGTGGTGTATGGGTTTTTCGCGGCACTGACAGTGGCGCCGTTCTTGCGTAATGTCGGAGAAAGTTATGGTTTGTCAGTATCCTCGGAAAGTGCGTTAGCAGCAGGGCTAGTGATGGGCGTAATGATTATTCCGTTCATTTCCTCGTTAGCTGATGATGTTATTACTGCAGTCCCCCAGGCGATGCGCGATGGCTCTTTGGCTATGGGGGCAACCCATTCTGAGACTGTCAGGCGGGTGGTGATTCCTGCGGCCTTGCCAGGTATTGTGGCAGGAATTATGTTGGCTATTTCAAGGGCGATTGGCGAGACTATGATCGTTGTTATGGCGTCAGGTCTGGCCGCAAATATGACCTTTAATCCTCTGGATTCTGTGACCACGGTGACGGTGCAAATTGTGACGTTATTAACGGGTGATCAGGAGTTTGACAGTGCTAAAACCCTGGCGGCTTTCGCATTGGGGTTGATGCTGTTTTTAATCACATTGATTCTGAACATTATTGCACTACAGGTTGTAAAACGCTTTCGGGAGCAGTATGAGTAAAACGCCACAACACCTCGAGAAAATCCAGCGCTCGCTCGTCAGGCGTTATCGTGCTGAAAAAGCCTTTCGATGGTGCGGTATGCTTGCCGTTACACTCGGGCTCACGGCCGTCTTAGTTGTTTTTGCGGACATTTTTATGAAAGGTACGGGCGCCTTCTCAGCGACTTACATCGCGCTAGACGTCACTTATGATCGAGAAGTCTTAGGGATTGAAAACTTTGCTGATCAGCGGCAGGTCAATACTGCGGACTGGGAGGCGCTTTTAAAAACGGCATTACGCAAAGAGTTCCCAGACGTACGTAAACGTTCGGAAAAACGAAAGCTATATGCGCTTGCAAGTAATGCTGCGGGTTACGATATAAAGGACCGCCTGCTGGCTAATTTGAGGCTCTTGGGTGAAACTGAAACGATTTGGATTCTAGCCGATGACGACATTGATGCGTATTACAAGAGCTGGTTGGGAGGCAATGCTTACACCGCAAGGCTGACAGATGGGCAACTCGGTGCACTGCAAGCTCTGATTGACACAGACCGCATACAGCTACATTTCAATGCAAATTTTTTGAGCCGGGGCGATTCGAGAGAGCCCGAGCAAGCTGGGATAAAAGGCGCCGTGGTCGGATCTTTTATGACACTTATTTTAACGCTGGTATTGTCGTTCCCAATCGGTATTGCGGCGGCTATTTACTTGGAAGAATTTGCACCTAAGAATGCCCTGACCGAGTTCATTGAAGTCAATATTAACAATCTCGCGGCAGTACCCTCTATTATTTTCGGATTGTTGGGGCTTGCCATCTTTATTAACCTATTTCACATTCCACGCTCGATACCGATCGTTGGAGGTTTGGTGTTGGCGGTGATGACGTTGCCAACCGTTATTATCACGAGTCGTGCGGCGATAAAGTCGGTACCACCCTCCATTAGAGAAGCGTCACTAGGTATGGGCGCATCGCGAAATCAAATGGTACTTCACCATGTTTTACCTCTTGCTTTGCCCGGTATGTTGACTGGAGCCATCATCGGTATGGCGCGAGCACTCGGTGAGACAGCGCCCTTGTTAATGATCGGTATGGTCGCGTTCATTGTTGATATCCCGAGGGGATTTACAGATCCTGCAACCGTCTTACCTGTGCAAATATTTTTGTGGGCCGACAGCCCGGAGCGAGCCTTTATTGAAAAGACTTCAGCGGCCATTATGGTTTTGCTAGGATTTCTTGTTACGATGAACATGTCCGCTGTTTGGTTGCGTAAACGACTCGAACGTCGTTGGTGAATAAGGGTTAGTTATGAATACATCTACCACTCTAGGCGTTGGAACTCTGCCTATGTCAGCGACGCAGGACGTTTCCGGTGCCGGACCTGTGAATATCGAGTTGACAGCAACCCAAGCCACCGTGGGAAGTGCTCAGATTCCCAATGCCAAAATGACGGTAAGAAACGTGAATATCTTTTATGGCGAAAAACAGGCGATCTATGACGTCAACGTCGATATAGGAAAAAACCAAGTGATCGCGATGATTGGTCCCTCGGGTTGTGGAAAATCCACTTTCCTGCGTTCGTTGAATCGTATGAATGATACGATCGATAGCTGCAGGGTTGAGGGCGATATTCGGATTGACGATGAGAACCTCTATTCTCCGAAGCTCGATGTTGTAGAGTTGAGAGCGCGCGTCGGGATGGTGTTCCAAAAACCTAACCCTTTTCCTAAATCAATCTATGATAATGTCGCCTACGGGCCAAAAATCCATGGGTTAGCCGACACGCGTGTTGATCTGGATGAAATGGTTGAACGAAGTCTTCGCAAAGCAGGTCTTTGGGATGAAGTAAAAGATCGGCTTTTTCAAGCGGGGACCGGACTGTCAGGCGGCCAGCAACAAAGGTTATGCATAGCCCGAGCGATTGCCGTGAGTCCCGAGGTCATATTGATGGACGAACCTTGCTCCGCGCTCGACCCTATCGCGACTGCTCGTATCGAAGAGTTGATAGAGGAATTGAGTCAGAATTTTACCATTGCGATTGTGACCCACAGCATGCAACAAGCTGCACGAGTTTCGCAGCGAACTGCGTATTTCCATCTGGGTCGGTTGATTGAGGTCAACCCGACGGAACAGGTTTTCACTAATCCCGAACACTCGTTGACCGAGTCGTATATCACGGGTCGCTTCGGTTAAAAGGATTCCAGCTTATGGCAAATATGTCGTTCGAAAACCACATTGTGAAGCAATTTGATGGGGAATTAGAGGAAGTACGAACCCGCCTGATGGAAATGGGTGGAAAGGTCGAAAAACAGCTAACGAATGCCATTCGATCTGTCGTAGAGATCGACAGTGCGTTGGCCGAGCAGGTGATTGAGCAAGAAAAGTCTGTGGACGAAATGGAGCTTGATATCGATGAAGCTTGCATATTAATTATCGCGCGCAGGCAACCCGCCGCCACTGATTTGCGCCTGATCATGATGGTGAGTAAAGCGGTCAACGACTTAGAGCGGATTGGTGATGAGGCCAAAAAAATAGCCAGTCACGCCATTATTTTAGCTGAGCAGGAGGGCCCCGCGAAGGGCTACACTGAAGTGCGGCATTTGGGGACTGGCGTGGTTGGTATTTTGTCTAATGCGCTGGATGCGTTTGCACGTTTCGACGTTGACGCGGCGATGCGCACGTTGAATGAAGATCAACAGGTCGACCTAGACTATCAATCAGCTCTCCGTGAGCTTGTAACGTATATGATGGAGGACCCTAGAAGTATTGGTCGAGTCATTAATATTCTTTGGGTGATTCGCTCGCTAGAACGCGTAGGTGATCATGCAAAGAATCTTTGTGAGCAGATTGTTTTTGTTGTGAAAGGCAAAGACATTCGACATCAAAGTCACATCGCCCAAGATTAAATGTCAACACATAGACAGCGCACGGTGTTGGCATGAGTGGACCCCTTCGACGCATTTAGCAATTGGGGGGAACCTCGACAGTTCTGCCACATGTCCGTCATTATCAAGTCATTCTTTGGCTCTAATCTGCCTCGTGTGTGGCGGCGGAACCCAATATTGTCAAAAAAGTGGTGAAATAAAAAAAGGTCTTTGCCGGCCGTTGCCGGGGTCGATGCCGATAATCTCTCACCTTGATAGCTAGATCGTAACAATTAGCCCGCTGATTGTAAGTTTTTCGTTAGGTACTTTTCACGCACCTTCTGAATAAATTGTTGGGTCAATGTTGCGAGATTAAGCGACTGTTTCAGGCGTTTTGATATGAGTTGCGGGCGGTGTAGCACGACCGTCCGAGAGGGCAGATTTACGATCAGTTCAGCTTTAGCTTGGCAGTTACAGGGTTAAACTCACAGGTGAAGAGGTGATGTTTCATCTCGTGGATTGAGTAAAGGCTTGCCGTGAACGTAATTTTTTTTGTCGATCCGCGTGGTAATGGGACAGCGACATAATATATGCTTGAGTCATAATTGACGCTTCTTCACTGACGGCGGTGTGGTCTCTGGAGTCATTTACTCGCAGTTGCGTTAATATTCAAGGTTAACGCAATCGTTTCACAGACCATCGGACAGTTCATCGTTCGACTACAAATATTTTAAACGTTGCTCTATGGCATTTTTAATACTAGCTGCATCGAGCCCAGCATTACAGAGTTGTTCGCTGTGTTTCGCATGATCTGCAAATAGGTCAGGCAAGCCGAGGTGGAGAATGGGCATAACAATATTGAGTCCCGCCATACGTTCGCTAACGGCAGCCCCTGCGCCTCCAGCAACGCTATTTTCTTCTAAGGTGACGAGCAGTTCATGCTCATTAGCGAGCTTTTTAATAAGCTCATCATCGAGGGGTTTGACAAAACGCATATCGGCAACGGTAGCGTTAATCTGATCGCCAACCTCTAACGCGGCGGGCAGGAGAGTGCCAAAATTCAGTATGGCTATTTGAACACCTGATCGGCGCAGTACGCCCTTACCAATTGCCAACAGTTGCATGGCTTCTTGGATGGGAGCGCCAGGGCCAATTCCACGCGGATAGCGCACGGCGGCAGGACCCGAAAACTGATAGCCGGTATATAGTAACTGGCGTGTTTCGTTTTCGTCAGACGGAGTCATTACAATGACATTCGGAATACAGCGCAAATAACTAATATCATAGGCACCGGCGTGTGTGGCGCCATCCTCGCCTACTAAACCGGCGCGGTCGATGGCAAATAACACGTCTAGGTTTTGTAGAGCCACATCGTGAATGACTTGATCATAAGCGCGTTGTAAAAAGGTGGAGTAGATTGCCACAACGGGTTTTACATCATCGCATGCCATTCCCGCAGCTAAAGTGACTGCATGTTGCTCTGCAATCGCAACGTCTTCAAAGCGCTCGGGAAAGCGTTCCGCAAAGTCGTTCATGCCTGAACCTTCACACATCGCTGGCGTAATGGCGATTAAGCGATCGTCTATTTCTGCCATGTCGCACAGCCAGTCTCCAAAGACTTTTTGATACTTGGGCAGAACGAGGGCTTTTTTATGCTCGCTGAGTTCGTTTATCTCGAGTTTTGATTGGACTTTTGTGAGGGCATGATATCCCACTGGATCATCTTCGGCGGCCTCAAAACCTTTGCCTTTATGCGTAATAACGTGCAGCAAGACGGCACCTTTCATATCTTTCAGATTTTCAAGCGTTTCGATTAATAGCGTCAGATTGTGTCCATCGATAGGCCCGACATAGTAAAACCCCAACTCCTCAAAGATCGTTGCGGGTGACACCATGCTTTTCATATATTCTTCAGTACGGCGCACGAAGTTGGTTGTGCTTGGCATTGAGCTCAGCGCTTTCTTACCACTTTCACGGAACTGCGTATAAAATTTACTGCTCCACAACTTGGAAAAGTACGTCGATAGCCCGCCGACATTTCGAGATATTGACATCTGGTTATCATTAAGGACAACCAACAAATTGGCGTCTACGTGGGCGGCGTGGTTAATCGCTTCAAAGGCGATACCCGCGGTCATTGCCCCGTCCCCCATCACGGCGACTGTCTTGCGTTCGATGCTTCTCTGTGCAGCCGCCATCGCCATACCCAATGCTGCGCTCATAGACGTGCTCGAGTGGCCGACACCAAATGTATCGTAGACGCTTTCAGAGCGCTTCGGAAAACCCGACAACCCCCCCTGATGCCGCATACTTAACATTTGCTCGCGACGACCAGTGAGAATTTTGTGTGGATAGGTCTGGTGGCCGACGTCCCAAACCAGTCGATCATGCGGCGTATCAAATACGTAGTGGAGCGCAACTGTTAGTTCTGTGACGCCCAACCCTGCGCCAAAGTGCCCCCCTGTTTTGCCAACACAATACAACAAGTAGGCACGTACCTCGTCGGCAACATCGGCAAGTTTTTCAAGGTCGAGTTTGCGCAGGTCCTGCGGACAGTCAATCTCGTTTAAGATTGGTGTATGAGGGCGCTGATCGGGTATTTCTCTGAAGGTCTTTGCCATTGCAATCGACGGATCTTAGCTGGTTTGTACACGAGGGCGACATACTACAACAAAAATGCCTCGCCGCCCAAAAGGAGAATGCAGATCAGCTAAAAATTTCGGGTAACGATAAAGTTTGCAATACTTCGCAGGCGATCAGCGCGATCACCAAATATTTCAAGACTCTCAATGCTGTTGTTGTAGAGTTCCGTTACATTTTCTTTGGCCATCTCAAGCCCCAGCAGTGATGTGAAAGTCGTCTTTCCACCATTCATGTCAGAACCCTGTTCTTTACCCAGTTCTTCCGTCGAACTCTCAAGGTCAAGAATGTCGTCTTGAATCTGAAAGGCCACCCCGATCGAGGTGCCAAAGGTACGCAAGGCAACCAATTGCTCTTCGTCGGCTTTGGCGGTTCCAACCGCACCCATTATGACGCTTGATTCGATCATGGCGGCGGTTTTGAGGCGATGCATTTCAACCAGCTTTGGCAGGTCTATTTCACTCCCCGTAGAGACAAGGTCAATGGCCTGCCCGGCCACCATGCCAGAGCTACCTCCACCCCTAATTAATAGTCTCAACAGTTCTAAATGGGTCGGCTGATCCAGCCCTTCAATATCAATCAATTGCTGAAAGGCGAGGGACTGCAAAGCGTCACCAGCGAGTATGGCAATACCTTCGCCATACTCCACATGACAGGCCGGCTTACCTCTGCGCAGGTCATCGTCGTCCATTGCCGGCAGATCATCATGTATTAACGAGTAAGCGTGCATCATTTCGATTGCAGAGGCTATTTTTATTGTCGTTTCGTCAATGTCTGCAACTGCGCATGCCGCTCCGTAGCACAATAGAGGACGAATTCGCTTACCGCCATTAAATACAGAGTAACGCACAGCGCCGTGTAGGCGCTCGGCTGACCCGTCTTCCGTTGGGAGGAAAGCTTCCAGTTGAGCGTTCACTTGCCTGTGGCAGTTTAGGATAAAATTTTCCATAAAAGATCCGGCTAGTTTTGGTCGGGCTCAAAGACTTGGCCCAAAAGGTTATCACCTTGCTGGACCAATAACTCCACGCGTTGCTCAGCACTCTTAAGTGCTAACTGGCATTCGCGTGCTATCGTGATTCCTTGCTCAAAGGACTTCAGGGATTCTTCCAAGCTAAGTTCTCCGCCTTCTAATGAACTTACTAGTGTTTCCAAACATCCCAGTTGACGCTCAAAGTCTATGCTCTGTGTATCTGTCACCACCTACCAAACCGCCTTATCCATGCACATTGGAGTATTTTTAACCACACACACTATCGAACCCTTGTCTCTGGGTCAATCTGTCAGGCGCATTTTTATGCAATATCCTCTTTGCTTTGTGATTTTCGAGCCATATTAGGCGTTTGAACGCGCTTTCGGAGTCATATTAGAGATTAATTAAGGTGCTTAAATGCGAAAATGCACCCTTTAAATGAAGCAAGGTAGACTTCGTTCAAGTGATAATGTGATTGGTATATGGTCTTCGAGTTGTCAATTGTGTATGACTTTAAGACTGGATACGAAGGCGTTTGTCATACGGTAGTCTTCGCGTTGCGTGTGGTATTTTGATAAAAGGCAATTTTCATGTCGCGTCAGGTTATCTCGTCTGGGCACATTTCGAGGACAGCGACAAGCATGAGTATTAATGATGCGCTCGTTGCCACTATCGTGTTAGTTGCGACAGGTCCACGATACGCCTGCTAACCATTAGTGAGGGGAAGGGATTAATGGTCAGCAAGCGTATCGGGTTTAGTCTTTGACCGTGATTTTGGCCAAGAGTTCTTACGTTTTTGTGAAATTGACACTTTTTGTTCGATGGTCCTGCTATGCACGCCACAAGCCCCCCGCGTTGTAGACAATTAATTGCGCGAAGAGACAGTCACCTATGCCTTTAAAAAAGCTGGGTTTCCGTTTGCTCTTACAACAGATCTCGATAGATTGGGTCAAAATTCGCGGCGACCTGATTACGGTTAAATTCACTCACAACGCTTAATAATTGGCGACATGTGATTTGGCCTACCAGTTTTCCATGATCCACGACCGGTCGCCGTCGGCGACCCTTAATAAGCATGTCGTTGGCAACACCCACTATGTCGGAGTGTAATAAACAGGACTCAACCTTGGCGATCATATGCTGTTCGACATGGTCGGTGAAAATCGCGGCACCCTTTAGGCTGACGAGAATCTGTCTACAGGTAATTTGGCCAACTAGACGACCCTTATCGAGTACGGGTCGGCGCCGCCGTCCCTTGCTGAGCATATCGCTCGCAACCTCTCTAATATCCGCCTCGGGCGTACAAAATTCGATCGCGTGGGTCATATGTTCCTGAACCTGACCTACCTCACGGTGATCGTTATAAATGGCGGATAAAATTGCCCGTAAACAATCCATTTCCGACAGGACTCCGAGAAGCTTATTTTGTTTGTCGACCACGCATAATCCGGATACGCGGTTTTCAATAATCGAGGTGATTGCGGAAAAAACGTCAGTCTCTGGTGTTACCTTGATCGGGTGTAATTGCATGAAGTGGCCGACCTCAGTCACGTCATGGGTTTGCGGATTAAATTGGGAAAGGCCTACGCGGAGGCAGTCCATCTCTGACAATACGCCTAACAGCACATTGCGGTGATCAACGACGCAGAGCCCGGATACCCGATGCTCGAGTATCATTGCGACAGCTTTATCCAGCCCGTCACTCATCCCAATCTTGACTGGGTTGTGTTGCATATAATCGCTTAAGTCTACAGAACGTAACATTACATCATCCCCTTTATTTCACAATCTCACTAAAGACGGCCGATTAGGTCAATTAATGGTTGTGGCCAAGACCCTATGGCTAAAACTGCAAGCATCAGTAACAGGGCCACTGGATTACGCCAACCTAGCACAGTTGGTGAGCCTTTATTGAGCTGATGAGGTTCTGCACTCATCGTGAATATCACCCTTAAATAATAATAAATGGCGATGGCACTGCCGATCATTAATGTGCCCAGAAGTAACCAAAGCTGTGCGTTCAGAGTCAAAGTAATGAGATAAAATTTGCCCATGAACCCAGCTGTCAGTGGAATACCTGCAAACGATAGCATTGCCACAGCTAGCGTTATTGCTTGCGCTGGATGGCGCCAAAAAAGTCCGTCGAAAGCTTGCATGTCGGAGTCTTCTTCGCCGCCGACATTCGCAATCACGGTGAGCGCAGCAAGGGTGGTCACGATGTACGCCACCAAGTAAAAACTAATGGCTGCTCGCCCGAGTTGTTGCGTGTCACCGAGGTGAGGTAACGCGATGATTGCGACTAACAGGTAACCAAAATGCGCTGTTGATGAGTACGCAATAAGTCGCTTAATCTGTTGCTGGCGGAGCGCCAACCAATTGCCGACTAACATTGACGCTACCGCAACGACGCTAAGTGCATTCATCAAAGATTCATAGCGATATAATTGCCCGTCCAGGATCAGCCGCACCATCGCGACGAACATAGCCCCTTTTGAAAGCGTCGCGAGAAAAGTCGTTACTGCAGTGGGGGCTCCCTGATACACATCGGGGGTCCACATATGGAAGGGTACGAGGGATAACTTAAAACCCATGCCCGCTAATACGATGGCGGCTCCTGCCAGGACGAGCAAAGGGTTGTTTAAGTAGCCAGACGCCGCTTTGGCCCCCATGCCCGCGAAGCTAAGATCTCCGGTTGCGCCGTATAGAAGTGCAAAGCCAAACAACAACATGGCGGATGCGCAGGCCGACAGTACCAAATATTTGACTGCGGCCTCCAGCGGTAAATCCCCGCTCTTTGGAAAGGCGATCATGGCATAAAGGGCAATTCCCATCAGTTCCATGCCCAGTAATAACGAAGCCGTATGAGCAGCCTGCACTAGTACGACAGCTCCAAGCGTCGAGAGGATCAGAAGCAGGTAATATTCCTCTTTGGTGTCCGCTTGTGTATGGAATATATCTCGGGATAGTGCCAGCGTTATAAGTGCGCAAAAGATCAGCAGCGCGCTAAACCAAAGGCCCCACGCATCTACTTTTAACAGTGGGCCAACGTCCTGTGAAAAGTTACTGGCAGAGTAAATGCTCAATAATGTTGTGAGTAAGCCCAAAGTGCTGATCCACCAAGCAATCCGATGATCGCGCTTGATCGATGCCTGAATCATCAGAATGAGTGCTGTCAGTGATAGTGAGATTATCGGTGATAGCACTAACAATTGATCAGAATTCATTGGGTAATCCCTAGCGCCGTTGAGTCGAGGAGTCCCCCAAGCGCTGTTTGGGATACGTCGAGTATCGGTTGAGGGTAAAGCCCGAGTGCGATTAATGCGATCATCATTAGCGACATTGTGAGCATCTCGCGCGGACCAAAGTCTGCGAGTGGGAGCTTGTCGGAATGCGTATTGGGTTGCCCCTGAAAGGAGCGTTGCATCAATATGAGCGAGTAAACGGCGCCGGTGATCAAACCCATTGCGCCCGCTACCGCCATCCATTCATTTATCTGAAAAACGCCTAAAAGAATGAGAAATTCAGCCACAAAGTTGCCTAATCCCGGTAAGCCAAGAGCGGCGATGATAAAAAACATGGCGACGGCTCCCATGCGCGGCATCTGTTGCCAAAGCCCCCCCATCTCTCTCATGTCACGGGTATGCAAACGCTCCTGGAGTGCGCCTGCGATCATAAACAGCGCGGCTGTACTGAAGCCGTGAGCGATCATTTGCATAATGGCGCCTTGCAGAGCCAGCGTATTCCACGCGTAGACACCTAATAAAATAAAGCCCATGTGACTGACACTGCTGTAGGCGACGAGGCGTTTGAAATCAGTTTGCGAAAGGGCCGCAATGGCACCATAGATGATGCCAACGATTCCTAGCAGCATTGCAACGGGCGCAAAATGCATTGACGCGTCTGGAAATAAGGGCACAGCGAAGCGAATTAAGCCGTAGGCGCCCGTTTTAAGTAAAATGCCGGCGAGAATGACACTGCCAGCTGTGGGTGCTTGGGTGTGCGCATCCGGCAGCCACGTGTGAAAAGGAAAGCCTGGGAGTTTCACTACAAAGGAGATAAAAAATCCTAGCATCAACCAATACGCGGTTGTTTCGTCCATTTTGGTCTGTAAAAGGTCGAAATAGCTAAAGGTGTAAACGCCGGTTACTTCGCGGTTAACCGCGACCAACGCCAAAATGGCAACGAGCATGAGAAGGCCACTTGCTTGCGTAAAGATAAAAAACTTCATTGCCGCGTAACCACGATTTTCATGTCCCCAAATGGCGATCATAAAGTACATGGGGATTAACATAATTTCCCAAAACAAAAAGAACAAAAACAAATCGAGCGCCATGAAAACGCCGAGAACCCCCGCCAGGGTCCAAAGCAAATTAGCCTCAAAAACCCCCTGACGATACTGAATGTCTGTCCACGAGGCGCTCACAGCGACAGCCCCTAAAAGTAGCGTGAGTAAAATCATCAATAGGCTGATGCCATCAAGCGCCAGCTCAATATGAATGCCAAAAGCTGGAATCCACGGCGTTTTAAAATGCATGAACCAACTGCTTGGATCACTCGGGGTTGAAGCCTGTAACGCGTTTAAGGCGCTCAACCCAGATATTGAAGTGATCAAATAAATCAACGCTGCAATAATCACAGCTAAAGCGACGATACGGGGCAGAGATTTGTCGATCCGCTCACAGAGCAAAGCCAAGAAGCCACCCGCCAGGAGTATCAGTAACAGATTCAGCATCACCATTAAATAGCCCCGGGGGCGATTTTCATCGCGACGCCAAGCGTTGCGATCAAGCCGACCATCATGCTTGTGATATACCAACGCATACGCCCTGATTGGGTGGCACTTAGGTGACGATGAATTGCTTGGTTAAGGCGCACGATCGCCTCATAGAAGCGGTCTATAGGTTCATTTTGTAGTGCGTTTGCGAGGTTATAGTAAGGCTTCACCGCAATGCGATCGAAGACTTCGTCAAGGCGCCAACCACTGCGCAGAAATTGACCAACGCGCTGCACTAAGGGCGTTTTTGTCCAGCTATCGATCCTTGGTCGTTGACCGTAGAAGCCAATGTAGGCGAGGAATACGCCCAACAGTGGGACTGAAATCGAAATGATTTCTACCCAGTGGGGCGGGTGTTCTGCGTTAACGAGTGGAAAAACGTCTGCTAACGGCAAACTGAAGTAACCGCCAATAATTGACAGTGCGCAGAGCACAGTGAGTGGCAGAGCCATCTGCCAACCGATTTCGCGATCGGGTTCGGTTTTAGCATCGCCGAAAAATACGATAAAAACCAATCGAAAACTGTAGATTGCTGTTATTAAGGCGCCCAGTAGACCTGCGCCCCACAACCACGGACCAAAATCGGGTCGTTGATAGGCTTGCAGCAAAATAAGATCCTTACTAAAAAAGCCTGCCGTCATCGGCAGCGCAGCGAGGGCGGCAGATCCAATGAGAAAGCTCCAAAATGTGATTGGCATACGGGTTCTTAAACCGCCCATTTTGAAGATATTGTGTTCGTGATGGAGACAATGAATGATGGCGCCGGAGCCTAAAAATAATAACGCTTTAAAAAATGCATGGGTCATGAGATGAAAGACACCTGCGGTCCATGCGCCGACTCCGAGGGCTAAAAACATGTACCCGATTTGACTGATCGTAGAGTACGCGAGGATCCGTTTGATGTCAGACTGAACGAGCGCTGTACCTGCCGCCATGAGTGAGGTTGCAATCCCGATAAATGCGACGGTATGCATCGCACTCGGGCTGAGCAAAAAGAGATCATGCGTTCGGGCGATGAGATAAACACCCGCCGTTACCATGGTGGCCGCATGGATCAGTGCACTGACTGGAGTCGGGCCCGCCATAGCATCGGGTAACCACGTATGCAGGGGAAATTGCGCCGATTTTCCAATGGCACCCCCGAGCAACAGGAGACAAGCAATGGTTGGAAGGCTATCGCCTATGCTCCACTGCTCGCTGGCGACTTGCATTAGCGTACGGATATTCAGTGTCCCCAGTTCGGTCAATAGAAGTAACAAACCGATGAGCATGGCGGTGTCGCCAATGCGAGTCACAATAAACGCTTTGCGTGCTGCGCGCCCGTTGGCACTGTCTCGATACCAGAAGCCCACCAGTAAATAACTGCAGACGCCGACGCCCTCCCAACCGAGGTATAACAGCAGTAGGTTGTCTGCCAATACGAGTATCAACATGGCAGCAATGAACATGTTTAAATAGGCAAAATAGCGCGCATAACTGTCATCGTCTTGCATAAATTCGCTAGAAAAGAGATGGATCAAAAACCCAACACCGGTAATCACGCACATCATAACGAGCGTTAAACCGTCGATGTAAAATGAGATACGTGGCGCTAGCGAATCAATTTTCATCCATGTCCATAGGGTGACCTCTACCGGTGTTGAGTCGCTTAAAAACTCCAGTGCCACGGCGCCTGTTAAAACTGCGGCGAGGCCCACTGACCCAACACCCAAGAGCGCAACAGACCTGCGCGTAAGCCGCGACGAAGCGATCATCAGTAACACTGAACTGGCCAGGGGTAACAGGGGTATGAACCAGACAAAATCCCGCATACTTAACCTCTCATTCTGTCGGCATCGTCCATGTCTAGCGTTTTAAAACGCCGCTGGACTTGTAGAACCAAACCCAAACCCACAGCAACTTCAGCCGCAGCCACGCTCAGAATGAGCATAAACATGACTTGCCCATCGGGTTGCCCCCAGTGTGCCCCCGCGGCGATAAAGGCAAGCGCTGATGCGTTTAACATGACCTCCAACGACATGAGAATGAAAATAATATTGCGGCGGATCATCAGGCCCAACATGCCGATACAAAATAGTAGCGTTGATACGAGAAGCACATGGTTGAGAGGTACGACCAGTTCCTGCATCTTTCAGTGCCTGCGTTCAAGGGCGCGGCGGCCCAGATGGTAGGAGCCGACTAAGCCGGCTAGTAAAAGCATGGCGGCTAATTCCACGGCGACAACGTAGGGGCCAAACAATGCTAAACCCACCGCTTTTGGTGTGACTATTCCGACCGTTGCGGGTCCTTGAACGGTGCCCATCAGATACACTATCTCGGCCAGAAGCACTGCTGACAGTATTGCCGGACCAAACCATATTTTTGGTTGTAACCATTGGCGTTCACGCGCATCACCGCGTTCGCCAAGATTTAACATCATGATCACAAAAACAAATAGAACCATAATGGCACCCGCATAAATGACAATTTCCAATGCTGCAGCAAAGGGCGCTCCAATTAAGAAGAAAATTACTGCCACAGCGAGGAGTGAGATAATGAGATAAATGAGTGCATGGATGGCATTGGCCCGAGTCATTGCTAGAATTGTGGCGAGAAGTGCCACCGCAGATGCGATATAAAAAAGGACAACTTCGAGCATTGTAGGCTCCATTATTTGGCTATTTTATCTGGCGCTAGGGCATCAGACTCTTGGTGTCAATCGGTCGAGATTCGTTCACAGCCTCGCCTTTGTCCTTTGACGATGTCTGCAGTCCAGAGACCCTGTAAAAGTTATAGTCGGGGTATTTACCAACACCGTTGATTAACAAGTGCTCTTTTTCGTAGACCATGTTTTGACGGTCGTATTCACACATTTCGAAATCGGGCGTGAGTTGAATGGCATACGTTGGACAGGCCTCTTCACACATGCCGCACATAATGCAACGCGAAAAATTGATTCGAAAAAACTCGGGGTACCAAGTCCCATCGTCGCGGGTATCTTTCTGAAGGGCGATACAGTCAACGGGGCATACAGCCGCACAGAGGTTGCATGCAACGCACCGCTCTTCTCCGTCAGGGTCGCGGGTCAACACAATGCGTCCTCGATAACGGGGTGCCAGATAGGGCATTTCTTCGGGGTACTGGACGGTTTCACTCTTGGTAAAGGTATGTTTAAACACTTCCCACAATGTGCGTATTTCACTCAGCATTAGACTGTCTCCTCTATCCACAATAAAACTCCGCCTGTAACAACTAAGTTAAACAGGGTGATCGGCAGCATAATCTTCCAGCCCAATGACATCAGTTGATCGTATCGCGGTCTGGGTATGGCGGCCCTTAAAAGGATAAAAAAATTGATGACGAAAAATATTTTGATCGCAAACCAAATAATCGGCGGTAGCCACTCGTTAAGTAAGTCTGGGCCCATCCAACCACCAAAAAATAAGGTCACAATCATGCATGAAATAAGCATTAAACCGAGGTACTCGCCAAGCATAAACATGGCGAATTTCATGCCGCCATACTCGGTGTGAAATCCCGCGGTGAGTTCGTGTTCGGCCTCAGGTAGGTCAAATGGCAAACGGTGGCTTTCAGCGATGCCGGCGACCACAAACACAAGGAGTCCAAGTACCTGTGAAAAACAAAACCAGACGTCACTTTGTGCCGCAACAATATCGACGAGGCTAAAGCTTCCGGACATCATCACAACCCCCATTAGCGACAGTCCCATGAAGACTTCGTAACTCACCATTTGTGAGGCTGAGCGTAAACCACCCAGTAGGGCATATTTGTTGTTTGATGCTAAGCCGCCAAGCAGCACGCTGTAGACCGCCAGAGAGGTCATGCCGAGAAAGAATAATAAGCCAATGTTCAGATCGACGATTTGCATGTCGGGCGCAAAGGGCAC
Source organism: uncultured Cellvibrionales bacterium (assembly GCA_913031145.1). Lineage (GTDB taxonomy): Bacteria > Pseudomonadota > Gammaproteobacteria > Pseudomonadales > Porticoccaceae > TMED48. The sequence goes on from CAJWCO010000004.1 coordinate 76,023, forward strand.
GACCGCAAATCCCATCATCATGGAGACGACAATCGCCGTGGGCGCAAAAATAAAGACGGCGCGATCCGCAAAGGGTGGTACCCAGTCATCTTTCAATAATAACTTAATCATATCGGCGACCACTAGGCCGATACCCCAAGGGCCGATTCTGTTGGGGCCGTGTCGATCTTGCCAGAAGCCCAACAATCTGCGTTCCCACCATGTTAGGATCGCGGCACCTGCAACACCGCCTAAGAGAATGCCTAGCGCTAACAGAACGGGTGTCCACTCAACCATGTCGATTATGCCTGAGTTGTGCGTTAGGTCTTCGGTCGCTCGCAATGACGAGCGGTTTAAAGGGTCGCCAATTTGGATCGCGTTGTAATTGCACATGCGATCCTGCGGACAGCGAGAGTGTTTGCGTGTAGCCAGCGCTAAAACCGATACAGTTTTTCGCCATGCGGGCGACGATCTTGACGGCCAACGAAAGATTGACATTATTGCTCGAAAGGATCACACCATCGCCGGCTGCAACTTGAAGTTCTAAGGCGCATGACTCAGTGAGTGCGACAAAGGGGTCACCCGCTAATTCGGCGATCTCATCAGTGTACGCTGATAATTCCTCTGATCCGTGCAGACATTGGATGGGGATGAGTTGCCAGCCATTGCTCTGCGCAAACGCAGTGCGATCCGTGCTCGTATGCGGGATACCCTTCCCTGAAGAGATCAGAAGTCGGATACCTGAGCTGACCCCGACCGAAGGTTTTTGGGTCTCCGCCTGAAATTTCTGGATAGCTTGGTTTGAATTCCAACCCGGCGACCATACAAACGACTTTAATGCGGCGGGTTGATTTTGATTCACTCCCTCCATACTAAATGCGAGAGGCGTTTCGAGGTCTTTGGGCTGCTGGGGTTCGTGCACGGATAGGTCAGCACTCATGGCAGTCCGCCCGCTGTAACGAGGTGTCTGTCGAGGGATTTTTTGGCCATGACGACGAAAACTATGGTCTGGGGCGACCTCGGTTAAACGCGCCAACGGGCTATGCTGTTGTGCACACGCGTGAACGATTTCGTCAAAATGGATGATCTTTGACAGTTCGCCGTGTCCATCCAAGGCGGCGAGATGAAGTAACCACTGCCAACTCGGTTGACGCTCATGTGCGGGTTTGAATGCGGGGAAAAACCTTTGGGCGCGCCCTTCCATGTTAATCAGGGTACCCTGTGATTCTGCAAAAGATGCTGCGGGTAGAGCTAATGTCGCGTGGTTCAGTGTTTCGTTCTCAAGTATATCTAATGCGATTATCGTGGTACCCGACGCGATTAGTTGCTGCATTGATGTGGGGTCTAATCGACGTGTTAAGTCGTTCTCTAAGACGACAAGCACATCGATGTCAGATGCGCGTTCGGTAATCTGTGCTAAAGAGAGATTATCTGTGTGCGATAGCATTGCCGCGCCAATGCTATTAGCTTCTGGGGCGCATAAGCTGAGCATGGTATGTGGATTGTGGTCGTAAAGCGTCTCGGCTAACCCAGCGGCGCTGTCCAGAATGCCGCGCTCTAAAAGGCTCACGCCACTGATAATAAGTGGGCTTTTTGCTGTCATCAGACAATCGGCAATGTTAATGATATCGACGTCTTCTGATATATTTCCTCGAAGATGTTCGATCAGCACATCGCCAAAGTTAGCAATGTCATTAGGCGCAAGCGTGTGCACATGCGACGCGATATCGTCAAGCCGAGTGGCGGCACTGGACACGATAATCAGGGGTGACAGGGCATCTTGGGCAAGATTTCGCACGGCAGCGTCTTGCCACTCGGGGATACCTATTTGCTCGGCCATGGCGATCGATTTGTTGCGAACGGCTTGGCGAAGTGCCAGCGCAACCCGTGGGGCAGAATTGGTGAGATCTTCGCCAAGGACTAATACGGCATCGGCAGATTCCATTTGCTTAATGCTAGGGTTGATCGCTCGTGTTGCTTGGAGGATTTCTACGATCCCGCACGTTAAAGCGCCTTCTCGTTCGGAAAATCCTGCGCAGAACTGTTTGGCGCCTAACCAAGTTTGCAGAACGTAGTTTGATTCAATAGATGCTCGTGGTGATCCGATACCCACAACCCGTTTGTTCTTCATCCAATGGGCGGCGCGGGATAACGCAGCTTGGTGGTCGATTGCTTTAAATCTGCCGTCGGGCATTTGTAAGCCCGGATAATTCAGGCGTTTTTGACTGTTGACGTAGGCATTGCCAAAGCGTCCACGATCACAAATAAAGTAGCCATTAACTTCGTGGTTATAGCGATTATGAACGCGTTTTAGACGCCCGTATCGCTCCCCTGGTGCGATGTTACAACCGACGCCGCAACCGCCGCAGATAGACGGAGCCGACTGGAGGTCCCATTTTCGACTGTAATCGGCGAGAAAGGGTTTGTCAGTGAAGACCCCAGTGGGGCATACCTCGACGAGATTTCCAGAAAATTCACTTTCTAAAACCCCGTCTGTTTGGCGACCAAAATATAAGCGATCGCGCGATGCTTGAGCACCTAGATCAGTGCCCCCTGCATAATTTTGATAAAAGCGTTCACAGCGATAGCAGGTGATGCAGCGATTCATTTCGTGGTGAATCAATGGCCCCAGATATTGATTGCGGTGTGTATTTTTCTTTCCTGTATATCTGCGATCACGGTGCTTTACCATGACGGTCATGTCTTGGAGGTGACACTCTCCTCCCTCGGCACATACGGGACAGTCGTGAGGATGATTGAGCATGAGCGACTCGATGACCGCCTTACGAAATTCAACGGCGTTGCTGGTGTCCATTGAAAAACGCGCGCCATCCGTCACTGCGGTCATACACCCCATAATAAGCCGGCCGTGAGTGTCATGTTCGTTTTGATACTGAACCAGCGCACATTGTCGGCAAGAACCAATAGAACCCATGGCCGGATGCCAACAAAAGTAGGGCAGGTCGAGACCGGCATTGAGGCAGGCCTGCAGAACATTTTCGCCTTGGCTGACCTCAAGTGTCTGTCCGTCGACGATGATTTTTGGCATGCGCTAAGCTCCTCTCCCTAATCGGTACGGGCATTGTGCAGTAGTGATATGCTGTTCGAAGTCGTCGTAAAAGTATTTCATGGCACTTTGCAGAGGTTCCATCGCGCCTGGCGCCAACGCGCAGTGAGTGTTGCCGATGGCACCAATGTACTTCACTTGATAGGCAAGGGTTTCTAAGTCTTCCGGCTGCCCGGCCCCGCTCTCCAGCGATTCTAAAACATGCCGAGTCCAGGGCAGACCATCGCGGCAGGGCGTACAAAAACCGCAAGATTCCTGAGCGAAAAACTGGATGAGGTTTAGCACCATACCCACAGGACAAGTGCGATCATCAAGAATGATCAGGGTGCCCGTGCCCATGCGACTGCCTGCCGCACCAATGACGTTGTAATCCATCGCCAAATCGAGATGGTCTGCGACGAGGAAGTCAGTTGAACCGCCGCCGGGTAAGAATCCCTTGAGTTGAAATCCGCTTTTCATACCGCCGGCGTGGTTTTCAATAATGTCCCTTATGGGGGTACCCATTGGAAGTTCCCAGCAACCCGGATTATTGACTCTGCCGCTGACGCCAAATAGTTTTGTACCGCTATCCTCGCCAACGCCCAAAGTGTTGAACCACTCGGGTCCGCGATCAATAATGTGTGGAATATTGCACAGCGTCTCCACGTTGTTGACGATGGTCGGTCGCCCCCAGAGGCCACTGACTTGAGGAAACGGAGGCTTTGCGCGTGGGTTAGCCCGCTTGCCTTCGAGAGCGTTAATGAGTGCGGTTTCTTCACCACAAATATAGCGACCCGCACTTGGATGGACGTGTAATTCAAGGCTGAACTGTGAATTAAGAATGTGTTTGCCCAAATACCCATTGGCGTAACATTCGGCAATTGCATCGCGCAACCGCCGAATGGCGACAGCATACTCCCCGCGAATAAAAATATAGGCGATATCCGCTCCGATACTGTAAGCGCTCAGTAACATTCCCTCAATTAATTGGTGCGGATCGTACTCCATGAGTAGGCGATCTTTAAACGCGCCGGGTTCCATTTCGTCTGCATTACACACCAGATATGTGTGTCCTGGGGTGCGGGCATCGCCCTGCGGAACAAAGCTCCATTTGATCCCGGTGGGGAATCCAGCACCCCCTCGACCCCGAAGGTTGGAATTTTTGACCATTGACTGACAATCTTGAGGCGACAGCTGTGTTAGAGCCTTGCGCAGCCCGCGGTAGCCGTCATTGGCTTCGTAAGCTTTCAGGTCGACGGGGGATGTATGAGTCCCGATATTGCGCGTCAGTACTTTTTCCATCAGTCGCTCTGAGCCTGTTGGTTGGGGCCAAATAACGTTTCGATGATTTCGTCATCCAAGTGCGTAATCAGATCATCACCGACCATCATCACGGGGGCACGATCACAAGCGCCAAGGCAAGGAACAGGCAAAAGCGTATAGCGATTGTTGGTCGTTGTTTCGCCATAATCTATCTCGAGTAGATCTGAGATCCTTTCTTTGACTTTGTCGCAATCGCAGATCCAGCAACTGACGCTGTTACAAAATAAAATGACCTTGTCGCCGACCGGCTGACGGTAAATAAGGTTGTAAAAGGTTGCGATACCTTCTAATTGTTCGACGGACATGTCGAGGTGTTTTGCGATCGCGATCAGACACTCATCAGACACCCAGCCGCGAGCGGCCTGCACAATTTTTAGGGCGTCTATAGCGGCGGCAGACGTGTACGGCAGGTGAGCGATTTCGGCATCAATTGCGGCAATTTCAGCGGTGCTGAGGGTCGATTTCACATCCGTTTGAATCAGATGTTGGCTCATCGGTCTACATCCGCCATAACAAAATCAATACTGGCAATAATGGCAATTAGATCGGGAATCAGAAGGCCGCGACTGATGAGCGGGATTTGCTGCAAATGGGGAAAGGACGGTGTGCGTATTCGCGTTCGGTACGCCGAGGTGCTGCCGTCACTGATCAGGTGGTAACTATTGATTCCCTTGGTTGCTTCGATCATGACCGACGCCTCCCCTGCAGGGATGACAGGACCCCAACTCACATTTAAAAAATGGTGGATGAGCGTTTCGATATCTTGCATGGTACGTTCTTTGGGCGGCGGGGTGGTTGCAGAGTGGTCGCTTTTGTAGGCCCCCGCCGGCATGTTATCAACACACTGACGAATAATTTTTAGGCTCTGGCGGATTTCTTCAATGCGCAGTTCCGCACGGTCGTAACAATCACCGTTGTTGGATGTTGGAACCTCAAATTCAAATTGGTCGTAGCCGCCATAAGGCCTTTTTTTCCGAACGTCCCAGTCATTTCCAGTAGCGCGAAGTCCAGGGCCCGTTATACCCCATTCCAGCGCCTCTTGTTCGGTGTAGATGCCGATACCCACGGTGCGTTCTTTGAGTATTTTGTTTTGCATGGCCATTTTATCGTAGTGATCCAGTCTTGCTGGCATCGAATCGATAAATACTCGAATCATTTTATCCCAGCCGTTCGGCAGGTCCTGCGCAACGCCTCCTATCCGAAACCAAGCCGGATGCATTCGGCCACCGGTGATGGCTTCAATAATACCGAATAGACGTTCGCGGTCAGCAAACATGTAAAAAACTGGCGACATCTGTCCGATATCTTGTACAAATGTGCCATAGAAAACTAAGTGACTGGCGACCCGAAATAGCTCGGCCAACATGATACGGATAACTTTAGCGCGATCGGGAACTTTAACGCCTGCCAAGAGTTCAACCGACTGGATGTAAGCGAGGTTATTCATTACGCCCCCTAGGTAGTCGATGCGATCTGTATAGGGGATGTAGGTATGCCATGTTTGGCGCTCGCCCATTTTTTCTGCGCCGCGGTGGTGGTAACCAATGTCTGGAACCGAGTCGATAATGACTTCACCGTCTAATTGCAAAGCGATACGAAACACGCCATGCACGCTTGGGTGATTAGGCCCCAAGTTAAGGAACATGTATTCATGGTCGTCTTCTTTTGGCTGCATGCCCCAATCCTCGGGCTTAAATCGCAACGCCTCCTGCTCGCGTGCAACCCGCTCTGGACCCATCTCGAATGGGCCCATTTCTGTTGCCCGAGCCGGGTGATCTTTGCGCAGCGCATGGCCTTCCCACGTGGGTGGCAACAAGATTCTAAACAAATTCGGGTGCCCACAAAAAGTGACGCCAAACATGTCCCAGGCTTCGCGCTCATACCAGTTGGCATTGGGCCAGATTGCAACACACGTCGGCAGGTTGAGATCTGACTCAGAGAGTCCAACTTTAATTCGCAAGTCCTCGTTGCGGCGCATCGACAGGAGCTGGTAGACCACTGTGTAGTCGGCTGTCGGCTGATTGTCACGGCATGAACGTGTGCGCTCATCGATGCCAAATAAATCGTAGAGCATGCAAAAATGCGGTTTTAAAAAAGTCAGGACGGCAAGGATATTCTCGCGGTCTACCCAGAGAGTGGGGATCTGATCTGCGCAGCTTTGAGAGACAAATAGTGTATCGCCGAATTCTCGGTAGAGGCGTTCTTCAACTGAACTTGCGGCTAATTTTCTAGCTGTGTGCATGTTGAGTCCTGAGATCCGTGATAGTGATGGCCCTTAGCTGTTCTTTGGTTCCCTCAGCTCGGTTGCGCGAATACGTTGCGCGGTGTGTTTGTCGCGCTGGCTTATCGGCGGTGGTTTAACGACCGTTTGATCGCCTGCCACCCAGCTAATGGGGCGGCGTTCTTTCCCGATCGATTCCTGCAGCATAATGAGCCCTTGCATCAGTGCTTCAGGTCGCGGCGGGCAACCCGGAACATAGACATCAACGGGAATAAATTTGTCCACACCCTGAACGACAGAATAAATATCATACATCCCACCAGAGTTGGCACAGGAGCCCATGGAAATAATCCACCGCGGCTCCAATAATTGGTCATACAGTCGTTGAATGACGGGTGCCATTTTTAAGAAACAGGTGCCGGAGATAACCATAAGATCGGCTTGTCTGGGGGTGGCGCGAATCACCTCAGAGCCAAAGCGGGCGATGTCATGTCGACTTGTAAATGCTGTTGCCATTTCAACGTAACAACACGACAGGCCAAAATTAAAGGGCCACAGCGAGTGCGCGCGCCCCCAAGCGATGAGGTCTTCGAGTTTAGCGAGGGCTACATTACGCTGGACTTGCTGCTCTATCGCGTCTGTTTGCAACGTTGGCGCAGCGTCTTCGGGTCGACTTAAGCTCCATTTCATAGGTGTGTCGCCTGCTGTGCTTCCAAAGTCTGCGCTTCTTTTAAGCCGACGCGAACCTTACTACCCCAGTCGAGCGCGCCGTTGCGCCATTCATAAACCAACGCAACAGTCAGCACGCCAATAAAAATTAGCATAGCGATATAACCGTGCCAGCCCAGCTCAAAAAATGCCACGGCCCAGGCAAAGATAAAAACGGTCTCTAGGTCAAAAATAACGAAAAATATTGCGACGAGATAAAATTCTACGGAAATACGGATTTGCGAGTTGCCCACCGATACGATACCCGACTCAAAAGGCTCATTGGTGGCATCTTCGCGACGTCTCTGCCCAAGTAACCACGACATTAGGAGCATGGTGATAACGAGGACCAAGACCATCAAAGTAAAAACGGCAAGTGGCCAGATTTCAGCATCAGGTGAAGACATCCATGCTCCCTTTAGTCAGTTTTGCGATTGCAAAATGATCTGTCAACCGCACTTGGTTTGACGGGCAGACTCGACGCGTTTTTGATCGATAAAAATATACACGCAGGTTTAAGCGCGTGTCTTGAAGCTTATTTTTTATGTCACAAGTAACTTTCTACGAGCTGGCCAGCAACTTGCTTTTGTTGTACTTTACAAATTGACATACCAATATGTTATTGTTATTTGCCTAATTGTTATTTTTTTAATCCACCATTTATGCGCCCAAATTAGCGAATTTGGATGACTTTAGCAACCTCTTCAGTCTCATTGTTAGTGAAAAGGCCGACAATTGACAAAAAAGTATCGAATACCCGAGGGCTACGGCTCGATACTTTAAGAGAAAGACGTTGGTCAAATCATGTCGCGTTAGCTATTGAATTCGAGTATCAAACGACCATTTACGTTCGTTTTAGCGGTCAACCGAGTTGATCTGCCTCGCTGGCTAGGGTCGCAGCAATTAGTAGGTCGACATCGCTACGAGGAAAAGTGGTGCTGAGAAGCTCTGAGTAAGTATTAAGATTGCGCTGTGCTGCCGCACTAATACTGTCGGAATGCTGACCCCAGTGCATGACCTTGCCGTCATCGTAAAGTCGTTTTAGCTGTAACATTTCGGTTTCTAACTCTAATTTTTTAAGATCTTTCAGCGCATCATGGGTCGCTACATTGTCCAGTAAGCGGTTCGACTTTTTGAGTGCTCGACGCACGGTGCGCAAGGGGCGGACAATCGTTTTATTCCATGGAGCGGTTAAGCCCTCTAATACGTCGATGTCTCGACGATCTAATACTCGTCGGTGTTGCGCTAACCACAGTAAACATAGAATCATACAGACGTCTGCATTGACGTGGTCTTGTAACGTTAGGCAACTTGTGGCAACGCCTGTGCGGGCGTACAAATCGACGGAAAATAAACCGAGAGGCGAGTCATCAACAGCAGTCATGGTGGAGCGTATCAGCAATCCGAGAGCTGTAAAATATAGCAAGGTTTACCTCTCGGACTCAACGCAATTTTTGTGTCCGGGAGTTCGTGATCATCCTCCGGGTTCACGAGGTCCGTATTGCCGCCACATTGCGGCGCTAATGCCACGCTCTTGGATAATTTGTTTATACAGGTAAGCACTGGGTCGCGGTTGGCGGTGAAAATCATTTTCATAGTTGATATGGATCATGCCAAAACGCGCAGTAAAGCCTTCTGCCCACTCGAAGTTGTCGGTAAGCGCCCAGTGAATGTAGCCGCGGATGTCGACTTCATGGGTTTGCATAGCGAGCGACATTTCGCGGATATGAGAGACCATAAATTTCTGGCGTCTAACGTCGTTTAAATCGCTATCTGCAAGTCCGTTCTCAAGTACATAGATCGGTTTTTTGTACCGGTGATGTGTTGCCGTAAGAATATTATAAAAGCCCCTTGGGTGGACGGCCCAGTCTAGGTCACTGCGAACTTCCTCGTTATTTTTAGGATCATAGAAGTGAATTGTAGGATTGCTGAGATCTAAAATATTAGATTCGACATAATATCGCCCATAATAATTTACACCCACATAATCTTGGGTGCCGGCAAGTCCATGGATGGGTTGGTTTATCGCTGTATTGGTCAGCTTTAACGTTCCGCTATTGATGGCATCTAAAAAGTCCCAGATAAATGCCTGTTCGATTGTTGCAGCGGAGAGTCGGTCTAGCGGTGCCCAATTTCGCAGGGGTTCGAACGCACGGGTGTGCTTAGCGATTCCGACTAAGACACTTCGCTTTTTGCGTTGTGCGTCTGCATGGATGAGTCGATACGCGAGAGCATGTGCCTGTAAAAGTTTTTCTACCACGGGGGCAACGCCTTGTACGTCACGTGTTTCTAGCGGTGGGAAAATTCCTTCCATGTAGCCGTTAAAAATGTACGTCATAGGTTCATTGAGAGTTGTCCACAATGTAATCCGATCGCCATAAGCGGCGATAACGACTTCAACAAAGCGCGCGAAATGGTCCAATGCATCCTCGCGCTCCCACCCTCTCGCCCCATTTTTTTCTTCCCAGAACCAAGCGGGCGTTGAAAAGTGAAATAAGGTGACAAAGGGTATGATTTGATGTTTTTCGAGGTTATCTAAAATATTGTCGTAAAAATTGATAGCTTCGGGGTCTGGATGTGCCATGCCCGCTCTTGGGAATAATCGTGCCCAAGATATTGAGAACCTATGGGTGTTATGTCCCAGTTGGTTTGCCAGCGCAAAATCTTCCGGGTAGCGCGCGTCATAATCGGTCTTTTTTTGGCGCACAAGTGCCGAGTAACGGTCATGGCTATTAATGTGTCCCGGTAACGCGTAGCCCGGTCTGGGGTCGGTTGCCGTAAGGCCTTGCTGTATGACTTGCTTTTCAAATGCAGTCCAATCACTGGGTTGTTGATGTTCAACGTGCTGAGCAGCAGAGGCGGCGCCCCAGAGGAAATTTTCCGGGAAGGGGACGGTGTTGATGGCGCTGTTCACGGGGGTCGTTAGGCTGCTGCGCGTTTTGCCAAACGTTGGCGTGAATAGGATTCCGGCACTCAAAAGAAGAGTAAAAAAAGCCACCGATTTTTTTGACATAAGCACTCACTATCTATTCTGTTGTCAGACGAACGACGGTCGGGACTCGGAACTGAAGTATTCACGCCTAGCTCCCCTTTGGGTCGAGAAGTAAATTAAACGGGTCGCTAACAGCACAAACTAGCGCCCCAGATAAACAGTAGCATCGTCATTTAGCAAAGTGAATGACGATTTATGCTTATTTAAACTCAGTTATTCGGCGCATCAATAATTTTGGCCTGAGTTAACGGCCGATAAATTAGAGGAAATTTTTTTGAACACGGTCGTATATTCCTGTTGTGTTAGGACGCGTTAGTAAAAAGTGGTCAACAAGGGCGCTTTGGGTCGACAGTTAAATATACGTGCTTTAACATCACGGCCGGCTTAGCGTTTTTTATTGCTCCCAGATCCATGCGGAGCCTCAAAGACGATGATTCCTCAGCGTGTACAGGGCATACGATGACAAAAGGTTCGCTGTTTGATCGGCAAGTGCCGAAACCGGTTTCATTACAAACCACCGGCCTGATTCTAGGCCCAACAATCTTCACAATTATGTTGATTTTGGGTGATTACCAGGCGTCGATGAGTGTGTCTGCATGGCGCGCGGCCGCTGTTGCTATTTGGATGGCTATTTGGTGGGCGACCGAGGCGATTCCGGTGGCGGCTACCGCACTCTTGCCACTGATCCTTTTCGACGCGCTTGGGCTGGCAACATTAAAAGAAAGCGCCGCACCTTACGCTAATCCGATTATATACCTCTTTTTAGGCGCGTTCATATTAGCGTTGGGTGTACAGCGTTGGGGCCTCCATCAAAGAATTGCTTTAATGATATTGATTCGCACGGGTACCGATGGGCGTCGCTTAGTGGGCGGCTTTATGCTTATAGCAGCGCTGCTGTCGATGTGGATGACCAATACCAGCACAACAATGATGCTGTTACCGATTGTGTTATCAGTGATCGCCGTGATCTTCCAGCAAGACGCCGTGATCTCTAAAAAAGATGCTCAGGATTTTCAGGTTGCTATGGTATTAGGGCTTGCTTATGCGGCCACGATTGGTGGTATGGCTACCCTTGTCGGTACGCCCCCAAATGCTTTGCTGGCGGCATTTTTGGAGGACCAATATGCAATTCAAATCAGTTTTTTTGATTGGCTTTTTGTGGGTATCCCTTTAAGTGCGACACTTTTGCTGAGCGCGTGGTTGCTTTTGACACGCGTGGTTTATCACGTAAATATCGCTGAAAACGAACAGACCCAAAACCATCTAGCCGAACTCTATTCGCAAATGGGCAGCATAACAAAAGCGGAAAAACGCGTGGCGTTGATCTTTCTCTTTGTAATATTGGGTTGGATGTTACGGCGGCCGATTTCGGATTGGACCGCTATCTCTAGCCTATCTGACACAAGCATTGCTCTGGCAGGAGCGTTGGCCATGTTTTTGGTTCCCAGTTCTGACCGTCAACAACCCCAGTTGTTGGTTTGGGACGACCTTCGCCAACTTCCGTGGGGCGTATTGATCTTGTTTGGCGGGGGACTGAGTTTGGCGTCTGTGATTGCAGCGTCCGGGTTGGCTCAATTTCTGGGAGAAAGTCTGGCACCTTTAGACGCGCTGGGTTTGGGCGTGATGATCTTGGGTGCAACGGCACTGGTGATTTTGCTTACTGAATTGACAAGTAACTTAGCGACGACGGCAACGTTATTACCGATCATTGGGGCTATGGCCATCGAGTCTGGGATCGACCCTATGGTGTTGTGCGTTCCTGTGACATTGGCCGCAAGTTGTGCGTTTATGTTGCCAGTGGCAACGGCACCGAATGCCATCGTTTTTTCGTCGACCTATGTCAGCATACCTCAGATGGCGCGGGCCGGTTGGTATTTAAATGGTCTGGGTATGTTGGTGTTAACAGCCTTGGCCCTTTGGTGGGCCCCTGTCGTGTTTGGGATCTAATCCAGTATGGACGACGGGTCGTTCAAAGCTCGTCCGTTAAATGAAATCGCTTAACGGGTCGATAGCTAAGGCAACCATCAACATCGAGCCGGTGCTTCGCTGTTATAACTCAGCGGGAGTTATAGAAGAGGTCGATCAGTTCGAGCGCAGGCTTGTCATAAAACAGCTCGTTAGCTAAGACCTTTAATTGAGTCAACTCTCCGGGCGCACAGCCTTTGCCGTTGGATCGAAGCCAACTGACGAGTGCATCGCCTTTATCACGATTCCCTGATGCGAGTGCAACATTAGCGCGGGCATCGCCCACATCACAGCCTGGTAGGGAGACTTGATACCCGGTGCGGTTCTTTGCGACGGCCGCCTCGAGTCTCCGCACCTTGGTGTTGGCATACGCTAACTGTTCTGTGAGTACGTCAACGCTTTCCTGTAGGCGTTTCATTTCAAGCGGCTCGTGAGCATTGCCTAAGCTACCCCAAAGGGCCACAACACAAATCATTAAGGTCTGGTGTTGTCTTACAAGGGACAGGATGTTCATCACAAGTGGATCCTTTTGTTGATCTTGGGCCAGAGAATGCCGTGCCCTACATATGCTAAGTCGGACTTAACGCGCCATACTTTAGCGCAGCGGCAGTAACGCATTAAGTCATTATTTTCATCCAGCTTTTTTATATTGCAAAGCAGGCATCCATATGACTGAAGCCGTCGGATCTCTTATCGCTGTGCGTGCGTGGCGGTCCACGGCAACTACATTCGGTGGTAGGTGTAAATATAAACGGCGCCGTTCTCTGTGAAGGACTGTTGCAGCGTGTCTTTATCAACCAGAGAAAGTTGTAATGCTTTCGACTGCCCTGCCGCGTTGGGGTAAGAACTCTGGGACGTATTCTCTATCGTTGCGAGACGATTATTCATATCGGCTGAGAGCTCGCCATAACCAAAATGCATGACTGGCGTGCTTTTTGAGAAATAACGGTGAAACCAGATAAAATGACCACCCCCGATCATTTTTGTTTCTGCAAAATCGTTTTCTATAGGGGTTCCATCCACCACGCGTGCGAACAGCTTCCAAAGCCCATCGAAAGGTGTTGAGAGCTTCGACTGTTGGGCCCACGTTTCTTCTAAATCGTACAAAACGCCATCTTCAGAACGCATATTTTTGATCGCCTGAGAAAAGCCCCCGTCCTCATTGGGGCGAATATCGAGGTTAAAGCTGAGTCCCGAAAGGTCTTGTGCGTGATTGACTAGGGGTATCTCGGTTAAAACTCCGTCGTTCCAAACAGCCTTACCTGCACCCGCATCAACTTTGCCTGTGGAGTGGTTGTAGAACGCATAGGCAAAGCGTTGTTGTGAGTAGATTTTTAATTGATCTCGGCTGACATCTGTCGGTATGCCTTCAATTGTCACGACGGCGGAGTTTAAAAGATAGGCGCCATCTTCTAGTCGAGGTTGACTGTTGGCGGCGGTACTGAGTGTTTTATCCGAACTTTTTTCACTACATCCGACGAGAGAAATGACCACTAAGCATGATAGAAAAAGTTTTTTATTCATGAGTTTATCTTCTCCTCTAGACTAACTATGACCGTATCATAAGGTGACAGCGTGTGACCATTGACTGATGTAAGCCACCGAACAGCTTACTTTTTTGTCTATTATTGCATAAATAATACATTGAAACTTGTGAGCAAATCGTTTTGTTTTTTGCCTTGGATGCCGCTTCGCGGAGCACCTTCGCTTTTTCGGCTCACGCTTGCGAGGCTCTGAAGATAATGCCCAATGACGCTTTCTGTAAGGTGCGCTGAGCGCAGATGTCAGACACTTTGCTGCGTGAGACGATGTATCGGGACTGTGGTATTGTAGCGGTCCATTTTTATGACCAAACGCTGGAGGCGCGACGCTGTGGACGAACCATTTGACTTTGATTTACTTGTGATAGGTGCGGGCTCTGGCGGTGTTCGCGCGGCACGAATGGCGGCCCAAAAGGGGTTGAAAGTGGCGGTTGCCGAAGACCGTGAACTTGGCGGTACCTGCGTGAACGTGGGTTGTGTGCCGAAAAAGCTTTTTGTGTATGCCTCGCAGTTCAATGAGTTGTTTGAGGCTAGCGCGGGGTTTGGTTGGACTTCGAGCGAACCACCGCAATTTTGTTGGTCGACATTGCGAGACAATAAAAACAAAGAAATAAAGCGGCTCAACAAAATCTACGCGGATTTGCTGGAGCAAAGCGGCGCTACTTTGCTAGAGGGTCGAGCCGTTGTTGCCGATTCTCATCGGGTTGTGATTCGGGGCACTACCTACTCATCACGTTATATCTTAGTTGCCGTGGGTGGTTGGCCCTATATTCCCGAATTTCCGGGTAGCGAGCACGCGGTCTCATCAAATGAAATGTTTTTTCTGGACGCATTGCCAAAAACCGCGGTTGTTGTGGGTGGAGGCTATATTGCCGTTGAATTTGCAGGCATTCTAAATGGGCTTGGCGTTAATACGCATCTTGTTTATCGTGGTGCACATTTGCTGAAATCGTTTGATCGTGACATGAGTGAGAAGGTCCATGAGGGGATGTGTAAAAAAGGCATTCAGGTGTCTTTAGAAACCGAGATCGGTTCAATCGAGCGTCTCGGAAAGCAATTTGTTGCGTCGCTCAGTACGGGCGAAAAATTATCAGCAGATGTGGTGCTCTATGCAACCGGACGACGCGCTAACACGAAAGATCTAGGTTTGAATAATACCTCAGTCAAGCTTCGATCCAATGGGTCAATCGAGGTGGACGAGCATTTTCAGACGGCCGACCCGTCTATATACGCCTTGGGCGATGTGATAGACCGAGTGCAGTTGACCCCGGTGGCAATCCAAGAAGCGATGGTATTAGTGGATCACTTATTCGGGGAAGGCAAGCAAGAGGTGGATTACGAGGGCATACCCACGGCAGTGTTCAGCCAACCGGAATTAGCGTGCGTTGGCCTGAGTGAAGATCAGGCCCGTGAGCGATTTGCTCATGTGAACATCTTTATCTCCGATTTTAAGCCTATGTTGCATTCGTTGGGCGGGGGTTCAGAGCGAATTACCATGAAGTTGGTCGTGGATTCAGCGACTGATCATGTTGTCGGGTGTCATATGGTAGGAGAGCATGCGGCTGAGATTATTCAGGGTATGGCAATTGCAATAAAGGCGGGGGTTACCAAGCAGCAGATGGATGCCACTATCGGCATCCATCCCTCCGCAGCCGAAGAGTTCGTGACGATGCGGACGCAGGCTCGTTAGCCCACTGCAACGGGGCGATTAATTTTGACGTGGTGCGTTAAATTGACGATAACCGAAGTGCCTTGTGCGCCGTCACTGACCGGCGATAAGGCAGTGTTCAGACAAGGCCTCGTGGCGCGCTCAAATGCTGGAAGATATTTCGTTTCACTCGATTTGAAAGGGCATTATGAAGTCTAGTAAAGGCCACTTAACGCATATAGCGACGCCCGAAAACGCGTTGGAAGATGAGCGCACGTTGCTCGCGCGCGTCCGGTCAGGTGAGGTTGACAGCGCCTTGAGCGTTTGGTCTACGAATAATGCGCTGGTGGTTCCTCGACGAGTCCTGCGCAACCCCTATTTTGACCATGCCAGAAAGCGGTCGGAAGCTCGGGGATGGCCCGTTACAGTGCGCGATAGTGGCGGTGACGTGACCCCCCAAGGTTTGGGGATTATCAATGTAACGTACGCCTATTGTTGTAGACGGTATCCCTCAATAGAGGAAAGTTACCGAGTTTTATGCCGTCCGATTATCGATTTAGCCAGCAGTTTTGGACATGTTGCGGACTGTAAAGCGGTGGACGGGAGTTTTTGTGATGGTCAATACAACGTAGTTACAGACCAGAAAAAACTAGCGGGCACGGCGCAACGCCGTTCACGTCGCCATGGCCAAGGAGCCCCTGCGGTGCTGTTTGCGCATGCGCTGATTCTCGTGAATGCCAATATTGTCGCTAGCGTCAATGCAATTAACCACTTTAATCGTGACTGTGGGCAACCCACTACAATTGATGCCGGTGTGCACGTTAACGTCTTTGATTTAGCAGCGCCGGCCGTCACGCCGTTGCTAGAGGATGTTGCGGACTCGCTATATAGTCAGTATTTTGAGCTATTACGCAGCGTGTAACACGTGAATGCACGTCGCTTTTTGCGTGACAAGCCGGGTAACGGTTCTGTATGTCGGCGGGTTAGTTGTCTCCTGTTTGGGGACAACGCATACTGACCCCTGTCGCTAGCAGATATCCGGCGCAAGACGTCGCTCTATGTTGGAAATTGGCGCCAGCGTGGAGGTATCAGATTGGAGCCAACCAGTCGTTAATTAATGGAGATGGCGGTGAGCCTAACACAAAAGATCGTGCTTTCTATGTTGCTTGGGTTTGCAGTCGGAACGCTGCTTAATCTGGTGATGTCTGGCGGAATAATCGCGCCGACTTCGGTGGAGGCTGTCAGGTACTATTTGATCGATGGGCTCTTTGATACTGTCGGACAAATTTTTGTTCGCTCGCTTAAGTTAATGGTAGTCCCTTTGGTCTTTGTATCCTTATTGTGCGGAACCGCATCGTTGGGGACGGATACTAAAATGGGGTTTCTTGCCGGAAAATCTATAGCTTTGTATATGACGACAACCGCACTTGCGATATCGACGGCCCTGTTACTAGCGATCGTTATAGCGCCAGGTGAAGGCATTGATCTGGCGTTGGCCTCTGAATTTGACGCAAAAAATGCGCCTGCGCTCAAGACAACTTTGATAAATATTTTTCCAAGTAACCCTGTCGCGGCGATGGCAGAAGGTCAAGTGTTACAAGTCATAGTCTTTGCTCTATTGATGGGCTTTGCGATTGCCCAGATGGGTGAGGCAGGGCATCGTGTGGCACATGTTTTTGAGGACCTCAATAACGTCATCATGAAAATGGTCATGTTATTAATGCAACTCGCGCCGCTGGGTATTTTTTGCTTGTTGGCTAAATTATTCGCGGGGTTGGGGATTGGCGTGATTACGAGTTTAGGCGCCTACTTTATGACCGTTGTTGTGGCTTTACTCATTCACTGTATGGGTAATTATTCTGCGCTGCTTTCCGCTTTTACAGGATTAAACCCAAGACGTTTTTTTATCAATATGCGAGAACCGATGGCCTTTGCGTTCAGCACAGCTTCAAGTGGTGCGACTATGCCCGTGACATTGCGCGCCGTTGAACATAACGTTGGGGTCGACAACCGCGTAGCCTCTTTTACGGTCCCCCTAGGTGCCACTATAAACATGGACGGCACTGCAATTATGCAGGGTGTGGCGACCGTCTTCATTGCTCAGGCTTACAACATTAATCTTGGCATCGAAGCATATCTGACGGTGATCCTGACGGCAACGGCGGCCTCGATTGGGACGGCGGCCGTTCCAGGCGTAGGTTTGGTTATGCTCGTGATGGTGCTCAATCAAGTAGGGTTGCCCGTAGAGGGTATCGGACTGATTATCGGCGTTGATCGCTTGTTGGATATGTTGCGAACTGCTGTGAATGTGGCAGGCGATGGTGTTGTGAGTACCGTTGTCGCCCATTCAGAGGGTTTACACGATCGCGATACGTTTTATAGTGAAGCACACAGTGAACGCTAAACGGCGCCACAGCCAACTTGCAAAGCGCGCGTCAATTAGAGGAATAACTCGATGAGCCATTATCCCTTCGCAATACTATTATTCACAGGCGTTTTGCTGTCGATAGGTGCAGGTTCGACGCAGATGATAGGCACACCGTCTGTCGAGCGTGTGGCCAAATGGATGACCTATGGTGTGATAGCCAATCGGGTGCACAATGAGCTTTATGAGAATGGCCATAATTATCCTTATATGGACACACCCTACACTGAATCATCAAACACATCGAAGCTGGCACTTGGCCGCGATCGGTGTGTTATCGAGCAGCGCGTTTATGTGCTGACAAACAGAACCATTTTTCAGTATGTGAGCCTGTGTGATGATAGCGTGTTAGCAGAAATACAGCAGCCTTAATAAAGTGCGACTATGTTATGGGTTATTCTCTAAGTCGGTAATTAAGGCATTGCCACGGATGGTGTCAATGAAGGGCGGATGTGCCCACCGAGGGCTTTTGTAGGCACTTTTACTGTGATTTTTTAGTGCGTGTCTCAGGCTCTCAGTGAGTGCTGCGCAAGGTAGCTGCCAGTTTTTATAGCCTGTTCGAATAACATCGAAATATCCTTGTGAGGGCACGCCATAACCGTATCCGGGGTTCATAATGTAGGTTGTAACGCGAAGTATCTTGCGATCAAACCGCAAAGACAGATGCTCTTTTCGATACAGTTTTGGGTAATTCTCATAGTGATCTAGCGCGTCTTCACAGGTGTTTGTTATACGATAAACTCCCACTGGCACGGAGGACCCGACCACCGGGATGATGTCGGCCACCCCGCGGAAGACCAGCTGCCAATTTTCTAGTGTAGCGGTTCCGACCCGCTCAGCAGCTGGGCAACGTTGGTGCATTTGTTGGTGATTGAGGTTAGACCCATACGCAGCGTAGTAATCGTTTACTGTCTTATTCATCGTTTCGGTTGCACCAGTGCAGTGACTCCAGTGGATAGCTCATTGTAACTGGACGCATAAAAAATTCTGCTTGATCGGGTTAATTTTTTCGTGATATGACATTTATTTTTCCCGCAAACGTGTTCGCAGGCTACGTCTGATGTATACAGTCGGAGTGTTCATAACACAAAATTAACGGCACGAATGATAGTTTGTATCGCATTTTTTGCGGCGGCTGACGACGCGTAATCGCTGTAAATGGTGCTGTGCGCACTGCAATTGGGTGTTGATTTGTAACAACTGCGGCCGCGTATATTTTACTCAAAGACTTCGTCGAGGGGCCATCAAGGTGCTGCATAGCCCGTGCGATTAAAGTCAAAATCGGCGGTCGCAAAATTCGTAAGGCTGCGTCATATTGACTGATTAACTGCCTCGATCCCTTTGCGCTCGATCATTAACAGTGCTGTCAGTGAGACCGTCTAATAAAGATTTCCGACCGTTCGATTTGATGGCGTGTTCGTGCTGTTTATCGGCCCTACCGGCTCATTAAAGCGCATGCTGGCATTGTTGGTCGCCGACAGTGCGGCATTGTGAAAGTCCATCGTGAAGCAACGGACGACGACGCGGCGGCTTTTTGCTGCGCGTTTTGCAAGGGGACATTTCGCAGTGCTCTTAAATAATCGCTTAGTATTCATTACCATTAGTTACTATACTCAAGCTTGAATGTTACGGCGTTAGCGGCAATGATTCGACATGCTCAGGGTTCTTGGGTAGCTGGAGAAAAGCGGAGATACAAAAAAGTGTTCGCTTTTATGCCGATAGTCGGCGATATATGTTTGTATTTTGGTGGAATTTTTAAGGGCGGGGATGCATGGCCGAAGCGTCGGAAAGAATGAAGCTCGATGAGTACATGCTTGCTAAGGGCATGACTAAAGAGCAGGTTTTTCAGGCTATTTCGAGAAAAGAAATCTCGGGAAGTTTTGTTGCTGGCGAGTGGATGATTTTGGACGACAACTTAATCGTTGAAGCGGCGGCTGTCTTGTCAGAAGAAAATCAGAAACTCGATGCTCGTTTGGCTCGTGAGCGGGATGAGGCCATTGCCAAGATTGCCATGGCGCAGACCTTGGCGAAAACAGCGCAAAAAGAAGCACGTAAGTCGACGGAACCGAAAATTAACAAACCCGCTGTTTCACCCCCCTCTCCCCCGAGAGAGGGCCCTAAATCCGAAGTTTTGAAAGCCCCAATCCCTGAGACCCCGCCACCCTCGACCGAAAACGGATTGGGCGGAGGAAAATTAGACTTGAGAAAGTCGGGTATGGCTGAAAGCATTTTAGCCGAAGCACGTGAATTAGCCTTGGGTGCAAGGCCTGCAGAGTCGCAGGCGCCAACAAAGCCGCCGCCGCAGCAGTTGGGTAGCTTAGCGGCTGGAATTCTAGCAGAAGCTCGAGATTTAGCTAAGTTACACGACGACATGGCGGTAACAGCCGGCCTGTCCACAGGCTCTGCACCCGATATGCCAGGCCGTGACAAGCCGAAAATACCGAAATTTATCGCCCGCCAGTTCGACGACGAGGCCCGCCAAGAAGACGAAGAGGAGACGGAAGAGCGCTGGAAAACTAAGCTGGATGATTACGTCGTTGATAAAGGTATTAGTATGGAAGAAGCCTTTAAGATGATCACAAGAAAACAAGTCAATGGACAGTTCGTCGGCGGTGCTTGGTATATCGTAGATAACGATCAAGAGCATGCAGAACGAAAGCGTAATGCGGCGGCGAGCGCGGCGGTTGCCGAACAGCAATTGCGTGCGGAACAAGCAAGGCAAGAGCAATTGCGCCGCAAATCTGCTCGCCGCAAGATTAAAATGGGCGAGTACATGATGGAAAAAGGCCTGCAAAAGGAGCAGGTCTTTAAGCAGATCCAGACAAAGACTATTGAGGGGCATTTTGACAGCGGGGAATGGTTCATTCTTGAGAGTGAAGAGGACTTCATTGAGCGAGAACGACTAGCCGAGATAGAGCAACAAGCCCTAAACGAGTTAGAGAAGGCCAAAGAGGAAGCTTATAAGGAGCGTCGACACGAAGCTGCGCTACAGGACGGTCTCAATGAAGAGGAACGCGCTCGCGCATTGAATATGCCTTTTATCACCGACGCTAAGTTTGCAGATCGGGCTGTGGTGAGGACCATCGGAGTCGTTCAGGGTAGCACAGTGCGAGCTAAGGGATTACCCAGTGAATTAAGCAACGATGTTGCAGCGCTGCCAGGAGCGGAACTGGTGAGTTTCACTGCAGACCTAATCGACGCGCGTGCGCAAGCAATTGACCGCATGAAGATTCAGGCTTTTGTTCAAGGGGCCAATGCGGTGATTTCGACGAATTTCAGTACCTCGATGATCGACCTCGGTGCGATCGAAATATTGGTTTATGGGACAGCAGTAGTGGTTGCGTCGCCTCCCACCGTGTGAGCGTTTTAGGTGGCGCGCGTGAACGCTTTAATAGGCATTGGATGCTCTGCTTTGCGGTGAACATTGACAGGTGGCTAGTGGCTCGCTTCGCGCAGTTGCGTATCTCGGGAACAACAGTCAGTGCGAGACCATTTTGCGGTTATTAAGATGTTTCGGCGGGGCTTGTGTTTATCAGGAGCAAAAGAGTCGTTGAAGCACAATTTTATGTGTGAATTTAGGATCTGTGGCCTACACTTATAAAGCCAGTATCTTGTTCGTTCGGAGAGTTAAGCATGAGCCAAACCGCCTATATTTATGACGCGATTCGCACACCGAGAAGCAAGGGTAAACAAGACGGATCCCTTCACGAAGTCAAACCAATCGAATTAGGGGCAGGATTGTTACGTGCCCTCAAGCAGCGCCATGACTTAGATACCGCTTACGTCGACGATGTGCTTATGGGCTGTGTTTCTCCCGTTTCTGAACAGGGCAGTGATGTTGCAAAAATGATAGTGCAAAAAGCGGGGTGGGATGAGTCCGTGGCCGGCGTTCAGCTAAACCGTTTTTGCGCATCGGGACTTGAGGCAGTCAATATGGGAGCACAAAAGATTGCTTCTGGTTGGGAGCAATTAGTTGTCGCTGGGGGCGTCGAGTCCATGTCGCGTGTGCCGATGGGGAGTGATGGCGGTGCGTGGAGCGGCGATGCCGCATTTGCGGTAGAAACAAGCGTGGTACCTCAAGGTATCGGAGCGGACACAATCGCAACGTTAGATGGATTTTCACGAGAAGATGTCGATGCTTATGCACTGGAATCGCAGCGTCGCGCGAGCCACGCGCGTGACAGCGGTTATTTCGATGGCTCCGTGGTACCCGTGGTGGACATCAATGGGTTTGAGATTTTAAGGCGCGATGATTTTATTAAACCGCAGAGCACTCTCGAGGGGTTAGCGGCTCTCCGTGCGTCTTTTGAGTCGATGGGTGGCATGGGCTTTGACGATCTGGTCCTCAAAAAATACAATTTCCTCGATCGTATCCACCATGTCCACACACCCGGAAATTCATCTGGGATTGTTGACGGAGCTAGTGCGGTGTTGATTGGGAGTAAACAGGCAGGGCGAGACCTGGGTCTGAAAGCCCGAGGGCGTGTTGTTGCCGGCGCTATTTTAGCGTCTGACCCGATCATTATGCTGACAGCGCCAGGACCCTCTGCACGTAAATGCCTAAAAACTGCGGGTCTATCGATAAAAGATATCGATCTTTGGGAAATTAATGAAGCGTTTGCTGCGGTGGCATTACGGTATATGCGAGATCTTGCTCTTGATCATGCCGTGACCAATGTTAATGGCGGCGCCATCGCTTTAGGTCACCCGCTGGGTGCCACGGGCGCGATGTTGGTCAGTACGATGTTAGACGAGTTAGAGCGTCGTGATTTATACCGAGGAATGTTATCTCTGTGCGTGGGGGGAGGTATGGGAATCTCCTGCATTATCGAGCGCGCATAACATTATTCTGATTTGACGCCAGTGTCCGCTAAGATAAAGGTGAATCGATGAGTAGTTTTAATTACGAAAAAGATCCGCAAGGCATTGTCACTCTCACCATGGATATGGCAGGGCCCGTTAATACGATTAATGCCGAGTATCAAGCGGCGATGCAAGAATCGATTGATCGATTAGAGCATGAACCGGCGCTAACCGGCGTTATTTTGGCATCGGCAAAAAAAGTCTTTGTGGCCGGCGCCGATCTTAACGCCTTAGTGTGTGCCACTGCGGAGCAATCAACTGAAATTTATCAAAATATTGTTGCGTTAAAGCGAGACCTTAGGCGCTTAGAAAAGTTACCTGTGCCCGTTGTCGCTGCCATAAACGGTGCGGCATTGGGCGGTGGTTACGAACTGTGTTTGGCGTGTAATTACCGCATCGCCCTCAACGAGCCGGAGGTACGTATTGGATTTCCAGAAGTCGCTTTGGGATTGTTTCCTGCGAGTGGGGGTGTTGTCCGTTTGACCCATTTATTGGGTGTTGAAAAGGCCTTAGAGATTATTTTGGGCAGTCAACAGATGGGGCCGAGTAACGCGTTGGCGAGGGGTTTGGTTGATCATTTGGTGGCGTCTAAGGCGACGTTGATAGCATCCGCCAAAGAGTGGATTTTCACGCATCAATCTGATGCCGATGCGGCGGTGCAACCTTGGGACCGCAAGGGCCGCCGAATCCCTGGAGGATCTATCCATGCGCCAAGAAATGCTCAATATGCGGCAGTAGCTCCTGCTATGTTGCATAAAAAGACGCGAGGCCTGATGCCTAATGCAGTCGCTGCCATGGATATTGCCTTTCAGGCAAGCATACTCGACGTGGATACGGCCTTGCGGATCGAAAGCCGCGCCGCTGTAAAAATCGTCACTAGTGCGGTGGCCAAGAACATGATTACGGCTTTTTTCTTCCAACTGAACATGATTAAGTCCGGGGCAAGTCGACCTGCACAAGTTAAGCAAACGTCAGTCCGCAAATTGGGCGTTATCGGCGCGGGCATGATGGGCCAGGGAATCGCCTATGTCGCGGCAGCCGCGGGTGTGGATGTCGTGTTAAAAGACAAGACGCAGGACGCTGCCGATGCAGGCAAAGCTCATGCAGAGAAGCTCGTCGCTAAACAGCTTGCGAAGGGCAAATTAGATACGGCTGACGCGGACGCTATTTTAGCGTCTATTGTCGCAACAACCGAAGATGAGCATCTGGTCGGTTGCGATTTGATCATAGAAGCTGTGTTTGAAAATATAGCATTAAAAAATTCCCTGGTCGCCACTACGGAACATTGTCTCGCCGCAGACGGTTTCTGGAGTTCAAATACGTCAACGCTGCCTATTACTCAGCTAGCCGAGGCGAGTGTGAACCCTGAACGTTTTATTGGTATTCACTTTTTCTCTCCTGTGGATAAAATGCCACTGGTCGAGATTATTGCCGGTGAAAAGACCAGTGACGAGGCATTGTCTAAGGCATTTGACTTTGCACGGCAGATCGGCAAGATACCCATTGTGGTGAATGACTCCCTCGGTTTTTTTACGTCGCGCACTTTTAGTTCATATTTAGACGAAGGCGCCCAATTGCTCGTAGAGGGCGTGCATCCAATCAGAATAGAAAACCTTGGCAAAGCAACAGGAATGCCTTTGGGGCCACTTCAGGTGCAAGATGAGACCAGTCTAGAACTCAGCCGTAAGATTTCTGAAACTTGGGCCGCCATGGGTGTTGCGGATCAGTGGGGCAGCGGCGAGACGCAACGTCGCGTCGTCAAAGACATGATCACAGATAATGGACGAGGAGGGCGTCACCACGGGGGAGGGTTCTATGAATACTTTGAGGATGGCACCAAAACCATCTGGTCTGGGTTGTATGATCTTTATTTTGATCCGAAAGTGGTCCTTCCAGATAAGGATATTTCGGACCGGCTGATGTTTAGACAGGTGATTGAAACTTTAAAGTGTTACCAAAGTGGCGTATTGCGAAGTGTTGCAGATGCCAATATTGGATCTATTATGGGTATTGGTGCGCCCGCGCACACGGGCGGTTTTATACAGTTCGTTAACACTTACGGGTTTGAGGCTTTTATCATGCGTTGCGATGAGTTGATGCACCTTTATGGCGACCGATTTAGCTGCCCCGATATTGTAAGACAGCGCGCTGCGAGCGGTGAGCTATTCACCTAACACGGATTGATTTTAGTAATCGGCGTCCGCCACCCTCGGTGGGGCGATAGTCATTGGCAATGTGGTACTGAGTGATGCAGCAGAAAAATGTTTTCGGAGACCCCATTGAGGCGTGTTGCTATGACCCTATTACGGGTTATTTTCGAGACGGTTTTTGTCGGACCGACGCATTTGACCAAGGCTCGCACACGGTGTGTGCATCGTTATCAGCCGCGTTCTTAGATTTTTCAAAGCGTCAGGGAAATGACCTCACAACACCGCGTCCTGCGCACAATTTTCCCGGATTAAAAAGTGGGCAATCGTGGTGTTTATGTGCTTCTCGTTGGCTTGAGGCAGAGATGGCGGGTTGTGCGCCCCGCGTCTTTCTTCGCCGAAGTAATATGAAAGCGTTGGATGTTGTTCCAATGGCACTATTGAAGGAGTACGCGCTAGATCTCGATTAAACGCACCCGTTCGTTGCTACGACAGTCCTTAAAGACGGCAGTGATTAAACGTTAAGCGAGAGAAGAATTTTATCAAAATTGGGTGCTGCCCGACGTACCAAGCCAGAGCTAAAGCGCAATATCGATCAGCTAACAGATGGTTAAGGTTGAGGTATTTGATTGGGGTATTGTCGGGGTGGTCGGTATGGGATCACGTTATCGTCTTCTGTTGCGATCACCGATACGTGCAATGCGTGATGAGAGTAGACGTCGCTCTCGAACTTAATGACATAACTGTAAAAACCGCGTTGGAATAGACCACCGCCGTCACTTTTTATCAGTGGATATCGAGGCGATCGCTTCATGCCCGCACTTTGAAGACACACTCGTGGTTACGCACTGAGTTCGAGCAAAACGTGGTCAGGTGAAAGACTTGGCTCAAACTATAAGACCCGCTGACTTTCTGTGGGCCTGGTCGGGTACCCAAAGTGGACAATTGACCCATGGCAAAGAAAGCTTAATCCTTGCTTGGCTTCACTTGATCTGAGTTTTCTCAAGGGGCCGAATCATTCAAAGTGGTGTGTGACGGAGTCGCTGAAAACCGCTGAATTTTGGCTTCAACCGATCAAAGTATTCTTCGGCAGATGACAGTTTGTTTCGGTCAACGATTGGGGGTACCGACCTGCGA
>CAJWCO010000005.1 GCA_913031145.1 uncultured Cellvibrionales bacterium
ACCTACGACCAATCGATTATGAGTCGACTGCTCTAACCAGCTGAGCTATGGGCCCCTAAAGCGCGAGCATGTTGCCGGATCTAATCATCGATAAAGCTACGCAGATGCTCTGATCGTGTTGGATGCCGAAGTTTACGTAGTGCTTTTGCTTCAATCTGCCGAATACGTTCGCGCGTGACGTCAAACTGTTTTCCTACTTCTTCGAGCGTATGGTCGGTATTCATGTCGATCCCAAAGCGCATACGTAAAACTTTCGCTTCTCGGGCGGTCAGGCTACTTAAAACGCCACGGGTCGATTCAGTCAAGTTGTTCTTGGTCGCTTCGTCGACTGGCAGCGCAATGGTGACATCCTCGATCAAATCCCCAATGCTTGCGTCTTCATCCTCACCAATGGGTGTTTCCATCGAGATCGGTTCTTTCGCTATCTTAAGAACTTTCCTGATTTTATCTTCAGGCATTTCCATGCGCTCTGCAAGCTCTTCAGGCGATGGCTCACGTCCTTTTTCCTGTAACATCTGTCGCGATATTCGATTCAGTTTATTGATCGTTTCGATCATATGAACGGGAATTCGAATCGTCCTCGCTTGGTCTGCAATTGAACGTGTAATCGCTTGTCGGATCCACCAAGTTGCATAGGTTGAAAATTTATAGCCGCGCCGATATTCAAATTTGTCTACCGCCTTCATCAGGCCAATATTGCCTTCTTGAATCAAATCTAAAAATTGTAGGCCACGATTGGTATATTTCTTGGCAATTGAAATCACTAGCCGAAGATTTGCTTCCACCATTTCTTTTTTTGCATGTCGCGACATGGCTTCGCCGATTGTAAGTCGCCGATTGATGTCTTTTATTTGAGAGATAGTAAATCCTGTCTCTGTCTCGATCTTTGCAAGTTTTTTCTGCGCACGATGGATATCATGCAACTGACTCTTGACTTTTGCGGCCCATGCGACATCTGACTCGCCAATGTCGTCGGACCACTGGGCATTGCTTTCATTTCCAGGAAAATCGCGAATGAATGCTTTGCGTGGCATTTTTGCCTTTCGCACGCACAGATCTAGGATAACGCGCTCTTCTCGACGCACAGACTCTACAGATGTCTTTATGAGCGCCGTTAATGGGTCAAATTGACGAGGTGTGAGTTTGAGAAACTTAAAAATCTCGGCCAATTCTTGAACGTTTTTGACCGCACCCTTCGAGACTCGGCCATAGCGGGCGATCGACTTTTCTGTTTTCGACAGCTGCTCACGCAGCGTTGAAAAACGCATTGCGGCCTCTTCTGGGTCGAGTCCCCCTTCGTGTTCCTCTTCGGTGTTAGGGTCGTCCTCTTCTTCCTCGTCCTCATTTTCAGCTTTCAGCGCTTCGGCTGCCTGCTGTTGGGCGAGTGCGGATGGAACATGTTCCATAGGATTGAGATAGCCGCTAATGATATCAGTGAGTCGCCGTTCGCCTACATCGATCCGGTCATACTCGGCCAAAACAGCGGACACGGTGCCGGGCCATTCGGTAATGGCCGCCATTAACTCGCGTGTGCCCTCCTCGATACGTTTGGCGATTTCTATCTCGCCTTCTCGCGTGAGGAGCTCCACCGAACCCATCTCTCGCATGTACATGCGAACAGGGTCTGTGGTGCGGTGCTGCTCAGATTCCACCGAAGCAAGCGCCGCAGCCGCTTCTGCGGCAGCTACTTCGTCAGGTGTGTTGTCGCCCGACAGCATGAGCAGTGTCTCTGCATCTGGTGCGATCTCAAAAACGGTGATTCCCATGTCGTTAATCATTTGAATGATATCTTCGACTTGTTCTGGATCCGCAATGTCTTCGGGTAAGTGATCGTTGACCTCTGCGTACGTGAGGTACCCTTGTTCCCGCCCTTTGGCGATAAGGTCTTTGATCCCAGATTGCTGGTTATGATTGGTTTCGGTCATAAGGAATAGCTACTACCAAGAAAAAAAATTAAGCGCGCAATTATAGCCGATAAACAATTTTGTGTCCTCGACTATTTTGGATTATTTTCGTTCTGCAATGTTTACTACAAGTCTCTGTTTTATGGCATTTTTCAGCTCCGTTGAGGGTCCCTCGTTAGACAATTGTAGATGGATTTTATGCAATTGCTTGATTTCGCGTTCATTGAGTTTTTCTTGAGCAAGAAGATGCAGTGCTTTTTGTTGATTGGGCAGTAACTCAAACTCGTTGACGATGACATGCTCAAGCGCATCACAGAACTCTGCATGATCGTCACGGCCCGTACCAACAGGCGGGTGATAAATTTCACTCGACCCGAGCACTTGTAGGTGGCGTACTTCATCGCGCCTATCTGGATTGCCCAACCAATGCGCAAAAATTTGCGCGGGTTTGTAGCTGGGGTTCTTGCTAAGAAGAGCAAGCAGCCGCAAAAACAATTTAACTTCATCATTTTCGGAATTGGTAAGCAGTGGGTTGTCTTCAACATGTTGGGCAAGATCTGGGTGGTTTAGCAGAAGCGCTGTAACGTATTTAATCGGCGAAAGCCTGAGTTTCTTTATGTTAGGCAGAGGCTCTGCATAGGATTTCTGGTGATCTTGCCAATTAGGCGGGTATGATTCAAAGCTTTGTTGCTCAAGCGACGCATTGTTTGGCTCGTTGTTCGAGTACTGTCCTTTGTTGCGTGTCTGATGACTCGCAACATAGTGACTTAAGTCTGCGGTCGAAAGTCCAGTTCGCGTTGATAGCTCAGCGAGCATCAGTTGACGAAAAACGCCTTCGGGTAGCCGATTAATTTGTGGCGCACATAACGTGCTCAGTTTGGCCTTGCCATCAGCCGTTGAAGTATCGATTCCCTGCTCTAGTTGCGCGAAGAAGAACTCGGAGAGTGGTTGTGATTCTTCGACGCGCTTTAGGAATTCAGCCGTCCCGAGTTTGCGAACGATACTGTCCGGATCCTCAGCTTCAGGTAAAAAGAGAAATCGCGCAGACACGCCGTCACGCATTGCTGGGAGAATGGTTTCCAAAGCGCGACTTGCCGCTTTTTGTCCGGCCATGTCGCCATCAAAGCAGAATACGATCTCTGCGGTATAACGAAAGATCTTGCTTAGATGGCTCTCGGTTAACGCCGTGCCAAGCGTGGCTACCGAATGATGGATGCCATACTGGGCCAGCGCAATTACGTCCATGTAGCCCTCGACCATGATTAAGCGAGGGATTTCCTTCAGTGCTTGCCGGGCTTCATAAAGTCCGTAGAGTTCGCGCCCCTTAGAAAAAATAGGCGTTTCGGGCGAGTTAAGATATTTGGGTTTGCTGTCGTCGAGAACCCGCCCGCCAAACCCCACGGTACGACCTCGTTGATCGCGGATTGGAAACATAATTCTGTGTCGGAATCGATCGTATAGCTTCCCTCCCTCGGGCTTACTGACCAGCATGCCGGACTCGACGAGAAGCGCTCTGCGTTGATCGTCGCGGCCTTCGGCGACAAGAAGATGGTCCCACCCAGGTGGCGCAAAGCCGAGTCCAAAACGTGCCGCTACCTGTCCCGTTAATCCTCGACTTTTGAGGTATTGAACGGCTTGGCCGGCGCTCGGATGCCGTTTTAATTGCTGGCGGTAATGGCGGTCAGAAGCGTGGAGGGTGGAGTATAAATTGTCTTTTTTGGTTTTGGCCTCGGGGTTTTCTTCAACGCCGCGAGGGATCTCGACGCCAGCATGTTTGGCGAGTATTTCGAGCGCGGGGATAAAGTCGAGGCGATCAAACTCCATAACAAAACGCAAGGCATTACCGCCCGCGCCACACCCAAAACAATAATAAAACTGTTTATCTTGTGCAACTGTAAACGAGGGGCTTTTTTCTTCGTGAAAAGGGCAGCGTGCAGAATGGTTTTTGCCAGATTTCTTGAGTTCTACTCGGCCAGCAACGATATCTACGATATCGACTCGCTCGAGAAGGTCATCAATAAAGCTCTGTGGGATGGGTCCGGGCATTAGTGCTGCAAACTGATCATTATTAAGCGGCTAGTGTACCCTCTGACCCAAATAAAGATAGCGTCTGTGAATACCGTACCCATACTGATCACTCGTTTAGTGCACTCTTAACCCACGTGCTGACGTTTCCTATATTGGCTCGGCCCTGAATTTGTGGCTTTAGCAAGGCCATTACGGCGCCCATATCTCGCATCGTGGTGGCACCGGCATGCTGTATGGCTAAGCTAATGAGTTCATGGATTTCGTGGGCTTCTAATTCGGTGGGCAAGAAATCTTGAATGACGGCAATTTCTGCTTTCTCGATGGCTGCCAGATCGTCTCGCTCTGCAGTCTCGTAGTGACCAATGGAGTCGCGCCGCCGTTTGACCATTTTGTCGAGTATTGCGAGCACCTGAGCATCATTTAAGACTTCTCGCGTGTCCACTTCGATTCGTTTTATATCGGCACGAATGAGGCGGATAGTGCTCAGTCGCTGCTTATCCTTAACCCGCATCGCAGACTTCATTTCAGCTGAGAGTTGCTCTCGAAGAGTCATGGCGATGGGTCCTAATTTTCATGTTTCTAGGGGCGCTTTTTTGTCCGCGCCCGCTTCTTTCGGTTCAGTCAGTCTGTGATGGCATCCCTGTTTAGTATTGCCGCGTAAACTTCCTGAATTCTCGCGAAACTTTCTTTTGATTACGCTTAACAGCTGCTGCCGCTTTTCGCTTTCGTTCCCACGTGGGTTTCTCGTAAAATTCACAGCTTCTAACCTTCGCCAAAATACCCGCTTTTTCACACGAACGTTTGAAGCGACGTAGCGCTACGTCAAAGGGCTCGTTTTCTTTAATTCGCACACTCGGCATACGACTCTATCCTCTAATTTGACAAGCGATTCGCCCGTCTCGGCTTTACTGGTTATGGGTAAAAAATCTATGGGCCGATAGTATAGGGCCATGCATAGCCCGATGCAAAGATTTATCAGCATGCACTCACCATAACTCGGTCTCAAGACGAGCCCCCGAGAAAATTTTTGGATGACAGCGCATGTTGTCCGATCGCAGTGTTATCATTAACGCTTGCTAGGGGTTGTGAGACTTCTGCGGCATAGACACCACCATGTTCTTCGATAACGATCACGCAACGGATGATTTGGGCATGCGCGTACTGGGAATAGAAACCTCGTGTGATGAAACGGGTATCGCGATTTATGACAGTGATCGGGGCCTCTTGGCGAACCGACTTTACTCACAGGCACATCTTCACGCTGAATACGGCGGAGTCGTTCCAGAATTAGCATCGCGCGATCATGTTCGCAAGGTATTACCGCTGATTCAGCAGGTGCTCGAGGACGCTTCACTTAAAAAATCTGACCTGCACGGGATTGCCTACACCGCAGGCCCTGGCCTGATGGGATCACTCTTTGTCGGAGGGGCATTGGCAACATCGATGAGTTTTGCGTTAAACATTCCAGTACTCGCGGTTCATCATATGGAAGGGCATTTGCTGGCGCCAATGCTAGAGGCCGAACCGCCCAGCTTTCCGTTTATTGCGTTGCTGGTGTCTGGAGGGCATACCCAGTTAGTTCATGTCGAACGTATCGGTCAGTACCGACTTTTAGGGGAATCGCTTGACGATGCTGCTGGCGAAGCATTCGATAAAACCGCTAAGATGTTGGGCCTCGGCTATCCTGGGGGGCCCATACTCGCGTCAATGGCAGAGAAGGGCGATTGGAAGCGCTTCCGCTTTCCACGTCCAATGACCAATCGGCCCGGATTAGACTTTAGTTTCTCTGGCTTAAAGACATTTACGCGAAACTTAATTAGTCAGAACGGCTCGGAAGGTGGGGCACTTGATCAGCAGACAACGTGTGATATTTGTGCGGGTTTTCAAGAGGCGGTTGTCGATACGTTGACGATAAAGTGTGTTCGAGCCTTGGAGGCGGAATCGCTGTCGAGACTTGTTATCGCGGGTGGTGTTGCAGCCAACACACGATTGCGTGATAACTTGCGCAGCGCATTGAGTCGTCTAGATGCCGAGGTTTTTTATGCGCGGCAGGAATTTTGTACCGACAATGGCGCAATGATCGCTTTTGCAGGTTGTCAGCGTATGCTGGCAGGCGAGCAGAGTGGATTGGCCGTTATGGCGACGCCACGCTGGTCCTTGGATTCTTTGCAACCACCCGGAGAAATTCGTTAATGGATATTGTATACATCAGAGACCTACGCATTGAGACGATTATCGGTATTTACGAATGGGAGCGTCAAGTCAAACAAATCGTTAGTTTCGATCTTGAAATGGCTGCCAATATCTCTGAAGCCGCCCGCACTGACGATATTCAATACGCACTAAATTATAAATCGATCGCCAAGCGCATTATCAGTTTTATTCAGGCGAGTGAATTTTTATTGGTAGAACGGATGGCTGACGAAGTGGCCACTATTGTGATAGAAGAGTTCGACGTGCCTTGGTTGCGCTTGCGGGTGAGTAAGCCAGGGGCGCTTCGGGGCGCGCAGGACGTGGGAATTATCATCGAGCGTGGAGTCAAGACCTAGTGGCATACGTCTACCTGAGTCTTGGCAGCAATATCGACGCACGCGGCCACATAGCGGCGGCTTTGGACAGTTTGTCAGATGAATTTGGGGATTTGTTGGTGTCCTCCGTTTATGAAAGTGAGTCTGTGGGTTTTGCCGGCGATAATTTTTTAAATTTGGTTGTTGGCCTGGAATCAGATCGATCTGTAGGCAGTTTAGATTTGAGCTTTAAGGCGATCGAGAATGCCAGACAACGGGATCGAAGTACGCCGCGCTTCTCAGCGCGGACACTGGACATCGACATTTTATGCGTCGACGATTTACATAGGGATATTGACGGAGTGTCGCTGCCCAGAGATGAAATCTTACACAATGCATTTGTATTACTGCCGCTAGCCGAGATTGCACCCAACACATTGCATCCTGTTACCGGCATGAGCTATCGACAACATTGGTTAGATTTCGATAAAGACCGCCAAAAGCTCTGGGCTGTGGATTTTATTTGGCGAGGAGACAACGTCACTCAGACGAGTGCGGCGAGGGCCACGTATTTTCTGCCGTCTTAGTAACGCAGCACATGGTCTAGAGAGTCGTTGACGCGCCGCCGTCGACTGCGATGGTTTGTCCGGTAACGTAGCTGGCATGAGCCGCCAAGAAATATACACACTGCGCTATGTCACTCTCGCGCCCTAGACGTCCCATCGGAACATTGGTTAACACGGCGTTTTGCTTGCTATGATCATCTGCTTCATGCTCTGGCCACAAAATGGCACCGGGTGCTACGCTGTTAACGCGCACGTGGGGCGCAAGTTCGAGCGCCAAAGATTTAGTCATGGCAATGTTCCCCGCTTTTGCAATGGTATAAATTGGATGCGTTTGGAGGGCTTGGCGCGCATGCATATCTGAAATATTGATAATCGCCCCCTGAGTTGATTGCAATAGTGGTGCGAGTTCCGCACTTAAAAAGAAGGGGCCTCTTAGATTGCTGTTGATCAAATCATTCCATTGCTGATCGTTGGTATCAGCCAGTGGTGTCGGGTAAAAGCTTGAGGCATTGTTGATAAGGACGTCGAGTCGCCCAATAGTGTTGGCGAGCGCAACAATACGTTGCAGTCCCGCGCTGTCGTTAAGATCGCCCTGAACGAGCCAACAACTACCGTCGCGCGTCGCATTGAGTGTGTCACAGAGTTGATTCGCCTCGGCAGCGGCGCGATTGTAATGGACAATCACATCGTACCCTTTTGTATGGAACAGACGTGCGATTTCTGCGCCGATACGACGGGCAGCGCCGGTAACGAGAATCACCGGTGTTACTGGGTCTTGGATTTTCATTTCACGCCTTTTTCTAATGTCTTGAATGGCCCGATTATACCGCTAGCCCTGTCTTTGTTGGAAGTGCTCTAGACGCTTCGTTTGACGCAGTCGAAGATGCTTCCCAATTTCTGCCCCTTTTATGCCATCAACAACCAAATCATCTACCGAAATAGAGGAGACCTCGCGTTGCGCATCGCGAAGATAGCCGGCCACTGCGTAAGGGAGATCCTCAAGCCCTGGATGACCTCGTGCGTCGGCTTCGCAGCTGAGTAAAAACGGCTCTAGTAGATCTTTCGCGTTGCCTGCCCCCACATGAAGGATCAGTCTGAGCAATGCCTCTGGCTTTAGTTCTACCGCGCGATGGCACTGGCAATGAAATTGGGCTACCACGACGCCCAGTCTGCGAAACTGACCGGGCACCTTTAGGCGCTTGCAAAGATCTTCAACTAAGGCCACGGATCGCTGCGTATACACAGTCTTTTGGCATGACCTGGTCGTGTCAGCAACACCTCTACCGACATCATGAAATGCCACAGCAAAGCGGACTTCTGTGCTGTCGGAGAGTCGGGCAGCTTGTTCGAGCGCTAGCAGGGTATGCACGCCAGTATCAATTTCAAACTGGCGTTCTGATCGCTGCGGTACGCCGAACACCGCATCGAGTTCAGGAAATAAAATGGCCAACGCTCCGCATTGTCGCAGGACATTAAAGAAAATGTGCGGTGATTTTTCGCCGAGCGCTCGCTCGGTTTCTTGCCAAACGCGTTCGGCCACCAAATGCTCAAGTTCCCCGCACGCACTAATACGGCACATGGCTTCTATTGTTTCCGTCGCGATCGTAAACCCGAGGTGATGGTAACGGGCCGCGAAGCGCGCGGTTCGAAGGACTCTTAAAGGATCCTCCATAAACGCGTCAGACACATGGCGAAGTTTTCTCTGTTGCAGATCTTGCTGCCCATTGTAGGGGTCTATGAGTTGCCCTTCGCCGGACTCTGCCATGGCGTTAATGGTCAAATCTCTGCGCTTTAGGTCCTCTTCTAACGAGACATCGCGGGCCGTGTAAAAGGTGAAACCTCGATATCCTTTGCCTGATTTTTTTTCCGTTCGGGCAAGCGCATGCTCTTCACCACTCTCTGGGTGGAGAAATACAGGGAAATCGTTACCCACGGGTCGGAAACCGAGTGCGATCATTTGCTCGGGCGATGAGCCGACCACGACCCAGTCTTTTTCCGTGTAAGGGTAGTCCAATAAACGATCGCGAATGGCACCACCCACGAGGTATTTTTGCATGGCAGATTCTCTGCAATAGTCATTATCTTTGTGTTGTATGGCCGGCCACAATTATTTTTCCAGACGCCATTGTAAGTTGTTGCGTATCGCACCTCTATGGCGCTCGCTTTGGGCGTGCACGAACTCATGGTAGGCGGCCACATAGGGGCAGTCGGAACCATAATGAAGCGCAACATTATACATATAATTAGTCAAACGTTTGCATGAAGAGTAACAATTGCGCCACGAATTTTGGCATAATGCATGGACTTTAAATCATACATAACATTTGGACTCGCCCGTGCAGAGCGATAGCCTTCTTCGTGTTGACAACCTTTCTTTCGAGCGCGGCCAGTGGCCGTTGTTTAGTGGCGTAACTCTTCAGCTTTTAGAGGGCGACATTGTCTTGGTTGAGGGTGCCAATGGTTGTGGAAAAACGACGCTCATGCGTTTACTAACCACGTTACTGACACCTTCGACGGGTACCCTGGCCTATCGTGGTAGGTCTCTAGAGGAGGTGCGATATGACTACCTCAACGATATTCTTTATATTGGTCATCAATCGGGAGTAAAAGGGTCTATGAGTGCCAGGGAGAACCTCACTTGGATGCTGTCGAATGACCTGGGTAAAGGCGTTCTCGACGGCGCGCCCGATCAGATTGAGAATGCGCTGGTCACCTTGGGTCTGCAATCGGTGATGGATATTCCGTGTCAGCACTTATCGATGGGTCAGATTCGCCGAGTTGCCTTGGCGCGACTTGTATGCAGTTCAGCGTCTTTGTGGTTTTTAGACGAGCCATTTGCGGCACTCGACGCAGAGGGTATCGAGCTTATTCAAAACTTGATGCGACAGCATCGCAGATGTCAGGGGGCTATTTTGTTAACCAGTCACCAAGATCTGGCGATCAGACCTTTGCGTACTTATAACCTAGAAAAGCGGCGTGGGTGACATCGTGCAAGCATCTGTGAGAGTTCCCAATGGCTTTTTTGCTCACGCAAAGCATGACTTATTGTTAGCTCGACGACATCTAGGCGATACACTGGCGCCAGCGCTGTTTTTCGTCATGGCATGTACGTTGGTTCCTTTGGGCTTATCACCCGATGCACAGAGGCTCAGTGAAATAGCGTCAGGAATCCTCTGGATCATGATATTACTGGCAACGCTACTCTCTGTTGAGAAGATTTTTATGCTCGATTATGAGGATGGCTCCTTGGAGCAGTTGTTGATTGCTCCTCAGATGATCTCTATCCCTATATTGGGCAAGATATTTGCACACTGGTTGGTGATCGGGTTACCGCTAACACTCTTGTCGCCTTTGCTGGGCGTGATGCTGTCGTTGCCTACAGTGGCGTTTTTGCCGATGATCTTGAGTTTAGCGCTAGGGAGTGCGTATTTGAGTCTGATCGGTGCTGTGGGCGCTGCGTTGACGGTCTCGCTAGGGAGAGGCGGGTTGTTGCTTCCACTGTTGGTGATCCCCTTTTACATGCCAATAGTAATTTTTGGCACGGCGACGGTTAACGCAGCAGTGGCCGGACAATTTTGGTTGGCGCCCTTGGCGATCATTGGAGCTATGCTCTGTGGCGCAATGGCCTTGTGCCCCTTAGCCGTTTCTGCGACTTTGCGTGCCATGAGTAACGCTTAAATTTGGAGTAATGATTTGACAGAATCACGCGGGAATTGGCAATGGCTGTATCGTCTCGGATCGCCGCGGTGGTTTTACGATATCAGTGGGCGCTGGTTGCCATGGCTGTCTGCGCTGACGTTTTTTTTGTTAATGACAGGGCTCGTTTGGGGGCTAGCATTTGCGCCGCCGGATGCGCGTCAGGGTAATAGTTTTCGCATTATTTACCTTCACGTACCGGCGTCTTTTTTAGCACTGGCAGGCTATTACATTATGGCTGTGGCGGGGGCGGCGGGACTCGTCTGGCGGGTCAAGATGGCGTTTATCATTATGAAATCTGCGGCTCCAATAGGCGCTGTGATGACATTGATTGCGCTTTTTACCGGAGCCATTTGGGGTAAACCCACATGGGGCGCCTTTTGGGTATGGGATGCTCGGGTGACCTCCATGTTGATTTTACTGTTTTTGTATATTGGGGTTTTGGCACTACAGCGAGCATTCCATAACGGCGATGTTGGGTATAAAGCAAGCGCTATTCTTGCGCTAGTGGGAACCGTAAATATTCCGATCATTTATAAGTCGGTTGATTGGTGGTACACCCTGCATCAACCCGCCACCTTGAAATTAACCTCGGCTCCATCTATGCATATTGATATGTTGCAACCACTACTGGTCATGATTGGGGGGTTTTACGTATTTTATGTTTTGGTCTTATGTTTGTTTGCGCGCGCTGAAATTGTGTGTCAGGAGCGCTCTACAGTCTGGGTGAGACGGCGGTTAGAGGGGACGCCCTAGCGATGCAGATTCAATTTGAAAACGTATCCGATTTCTTGACCATGAGTGGGCACGGCATCTACGTGTGGATTGCGGTCTTTTTCTCTTTAACGATGTTGATCGCACTGATTCTGTTTCCATTGTATGTTCACGCGAAAGTGTCAAAAGAAGCCAGAATAGATCAACACAAAACGACAGCACCATTGGGTGGCGAGGGGAGTGTTTGATGCACCCAGTTCGAAAGCAGCGATTACAATGGATTTTACTCATACTAGTGGCGACCTCCATCGGTATAGGTTTAGTTGTGTACACGCTGCGGCAAAATGCTAATTATTTTTATACGCCATCACAAATTGCTTCGGGTGTTGCGCCTCTGGGCGTTGCGTTGCGCGCCGGCGGAATGGTGACTAAGGGCAGCTTGCACCGTATTGCAGACTCGCTTGAAGTAAGCTTTGACGTCAGTGATGGCGCGGCACGCTTACGCGTGCACTTTACAGGAATTTTACCTGATCTATTTGCTGAGGGGCAGGCGGCCGTGGTGACCGGGAAACTCGATGATCAATCGATCATGCGTGCAACGCAGGTATTGGCTAAACACGATGAGAATTACATGCCCCCTGAGGTTGCCGATGCCATGCTCGAGGCCTACAAGCGCCCGGACGAGCGAGCGCGCGTTGACGAAGAGCCATATTATGAGCCCTGAGTTTGGACACGTAGCATTAATTGTGGGGTTGTGTCTCGCAGTGATTCAGTCGGCGGTGCCTATGTGTGGAACGTATTTCGGCGCGCCGCGTTGGATGCACATGGGTCGTTCCTTGGCGTTAGGGCATGCAGTTTTTGTGATGTTGGCTTTTATTAGTCTCACAGCCGCTTTTTTAACGGATGACTTTAGTGTGCGTTACGTAGCTCAGCATTCGAATTCGCTGTTGCCCACCCAGTACAAAGTGAGTGCCGTTTGGTCAGCACACGAAGGTTCTTTGCTTTTGTGGTCCTTGGTTTTAGCATTGTGGAGCGCTGCTGTAGCGGTATTCAGTAAAACGCTACCTTTAGTGTTTGTTGCTAGAGTGTTATCGGTACTGGGCATGATTGCAGTGGGTTTTGGTCTATTTATTTTGCTGACATCAAACCCTTTTGAGCGAACATTACCGTTTCCGCCAATGGATGGAAGTGATTTAAATCCGCTGTTGCAAGATATTGGGCTCATCTTACATCCGCCATTTCTCTACATGGGGTATGTGGGCTTATCTGTGCCGTTTGCTTTTGCAATTGCTGCGCTGTTAGGCCAGCAATTTGATAGTGCTTGGGCGCGTTGGTGTCGGCCTTGGATTAATATTGCTTGGGTCTTTTTAACCGTGGGTATTACGCTCGGGAGCTGGTGGGCTTACTACGAATTGGGGTGGGGCGGGTGGTGGTTCTGGGATCCGGTTGAGAATGCCTCTTTAATGCCATGGCTGACGGCCACTGCACTCGTCCACAGCGTGGCGGCAACAGAAAAGCGCGGGGTGTTTCGTAGCTGGACGCTATTGCTGGCAATATTCGCATTCTCATTGAGTTTGTTAGGCACTTTTCTCGTCCGCTCGGGCGTTTTAACGTCGGTCCATGCGTTTGCTAGTGATCCTGAGCGCGGGGAATTTATTCTCTTATTCTTGTGCTTGGTCATCGGGAGTTCATTTTTATTGTTTGCACTTCGTGGGCCGGCAATCCGGTCGCGAACCGGTTTTTCAGGGGTGTCTCGGGAGACTTTATTACTGGTCAACAATCTTATTCTGATTACATCGACAGCGATGATCTTGCTGGGGACGTTGTATCCCTTGATTGCCGATGCACTCGATTGGGGAAAAATTTCTGTCGGGCCACCTTATTTTAATTTTTTCTTTGTCCCGTTATCGCTGTTATTACTGGCGAGCTTGGGGGTCAGCGTATCATCACGTTGGCGACATACAGACCCCAGTGGACTGCGACAAAAAATAAAACTGCCCTTAATCGCAAGTATACTACTAGGCGTATTATTGCCGGTTCCCATGGCGAGTTGGTATGACAATTCGGGCTATGCGCCAAGCGCAGCAGTGACCCTGATTTTCACGTTCTGGGTTCTAGGCGCAAGTTTGCACGATGCGTTGATAAAGACTGCGAGTGGCAATCTTATGAAATTACCAGCCAGTTATTGGGGCATGCTGTGTGCGCATTGTGGCATTGCGATCTGTGCTCTTGGCGTGGGCTTGAGCACGATCTATGGCGTGCAACGCGATATCCGCATGGATCTTGGTGATAGTATCATTTTGGCTGGATACCGTTTTGAGTTTCGTGATATCAGACAATTCAATCAACCTAATTACGTGGCGACGCAAGCTGAGTTTGCGGTGTATGTGGGAGGGGTTTTGGAACGCACTTTGAGCCCTGAAAAACGTCATTATCACGCCGGTGGCGAGGTCATGACAGAGGCAGGGATTGATGCGGGCTTGACCCGCGATCTCTACGTGTCATTAGGAGAGCCTCTGGGCTCGTCGAGTTGGTCTGTGCGCGTGCAGGTCA
This sequence comes from uncultured Cellvibrionales bacterium, assembly GCA_913031145.1. Taxonomy (GTDB): domain Bacteria; phylum Pseudomonadota; class Gammaproteobacteria; order Pseudomonadales; family Porticoccaceae; genus TMED48. The sequence goes on from CAJWCO010000005.1 coordinate 13,969, forward strand.
AACCATTTGTGCGCTGTATTTGGTTGGGAGGCTTGCTCGTTGCCCTCGGTGGAATACTTGCGACTGCTGATAAGCGTTACCGGCGACGACGGTCACCAAAACAGCTGTTTACAGGGTCGTCGGGTCGCGCCAGTTATGAGAAATAACCATGAGTAACCGCTTGGTTCTATTTGCACCACTGTTAGTATTTACTGTTTTTGCGCCTGTCTTGTGGTTGGCACTGGAAAGGGACCCGCAAGAACTTCCTTCTGCTCGCGAGGGTCAGCTATTTCCAGATTTCTCTTTGTCACAACTTGTTGATGCGAGCAAGACATTGCAAGCGGAGGATTTGCGCGGTGAGGTCACACTCGTAAATGTATGGGCGACGTGGTGCTATGCCTGTACGTTGGAACACCCAATGCTCAACGAACTGGCGACGGAAGGTATTAAGATTGTCGGTCTCAATTACAAGGATGACCGCGCCGCTGCGATTCAATGGTTAGAGCGGCGTGGCGATCCATACGCCTTCACGATTTTTGACGAGCACGGATCGCTGGGATTGGATCTGGGGGTTTATGGCGCACCCGAAACCTATCTACTAGACGCTAAAGGCATGGTCCAATATCGCCGCGTTGGGGTGCTCGATGAGCGCGTATGGCGCGACGACTTCGCAAGCCGATATACGGAGCTGGTCTTGGCAGAAGAGAATGGGTAGACGGTTTATCAATCGAATCCGACAGGCCGCTGCCTTCGCTAGTTTATGCATTTTTTGGACCTTGTTGCCTGCTATTCTGGTGTCTGCACAAAGCGATCTCGTCGAGTTAAGTGATGAGCGATTGCGGCCTCGGTATGAACAGCTTACGCAAGAAATTCGGTGCCCGAAATGTCAAAACCAAAATCTTGCGGAATCCAACTCGCCCATCTCGGTCGACCTAAAGTTGCAGATTCGACGGCTTCTGGAAGAGCAGAAAAGCAACCAGCAGATCAAAGACTATCTGACTGAGCGTTATTCTGAGTTTATTTTATATCGCCCAGCGGTTAATTCGCGGACATGGTTACTTTGGGCAGCCCCCGTTATATTTATGTCGATTGCATTGCTTGCACTTTGGGTGGTTCAACGCAAAAAAGCGCCTATATTAGGTGCTAATAATTTATCAAGCCCCCCGCAGAAGCTCGATGATGAAGAGGTCGCGCGCCTTGAGCGGTTACTAAAAGGCTCCGACGAGCTTCAGCTATGACTTTGATTAACACCCTTTTTTTGGTTGCAGGCGCACTCTTGTTTGTGGTTTTTCCATGGCTCAAAACATCCACAGAAACCGAGTTCGCGTCGAGCGGAAAAAGTCGTCAACAAGAAAATGTCTTTCTTTATGAACAGCGATGTGATGGTTACAAAAAGCAACGTGATCAGGGTGAGATAAGCGCTGAGCAGTGTGATCAGTTAATCATGGAATCGCAACGTATCTTGCTTGAGGAAAACGCGCTTGAAGCGCAACCCCAGCGGCAGATCGACGGGTTTTGGCTAGTTCCTGTACTCGGTCTATTTTTACTTATGACCACGGTACCTTTGTACGATGTGCTTGGTGGCGCTGAAGACGAAGAGATTAAAACTCTGTTGATGAAATACCCGCCAGATACCGCATTAGAGGCAGCCGATTTGCTGCGTATGGAGCGCATCGGTGAGTTGATCGATCAACGGGTGCAGACACGGCCGGATAATCTTTACTATTGGATATTTCTAGCACAGCTTGCGCAGAGTCGTTCAGACAGGTCGGCAGCGGCAGAGTATTTTGACAACGCGCTCGGTCTTGATCCAAAGAACACGTATTTGTTGGCATCTTACGCAGAAGCTCTGTTCTTACTCGATGGCAAGATCACGACTGATCGGGTTCGAGAAGCGGTTGATCGTGCATTTTTGGCCGATGCGAACAATACCGCGACGTTGAGTTTAAAAGGCATTAGCGAGTTTTCCGAGAGTCGCTTTGAAGAGGCCATCGAATTTTGGGAGCGCGCGCAACAGACATGGCCGATCGACAGTGACCAATGGCGGTCGTTACAGGTTGGGATTGACCGTGCTGAAAATGCCTTACGTCCGGCTGAGATGGAGCAAGTCAGCACTGATAAAAGCCCAATACTGCAGATTAATCTTAGTTTTGGCGCAGAGGTACCTCACTCTAGAGAACAACGGGTTTTTGTCGCGGTACTCGGACGCGATGCAGTTGAGGGTGACCGAATGCCGATAGCCGCTCGAAAACTGGTGGCGGGTGACTTACCGCTGACGCTGACATTATCTGATAGCGATTCTTTGGTGAGGTCGCGTAGACTCTCGGATCAACGCTTTGTCCAAGTTACAGCTAGGCTATCTGGTGGCGGGACGGCAACGCCGCAGTCAGGCGATTGGGAGGGGCTCTCTGCGATAGTAGATTTACACAGCGAACCTGGGGAGCTAAGGCTCGAAATTTCTGGCAGGCGGCCCTAGCGGGGTTCATTGTCGTTTTTTATCGCTGGATATTCGGTGCGCCGTTGATATATATTTTGTGTCGTCGAGATAGCGTGTAGACTTACCCCTTGCTGGGTGCAGTCCGGTGTGGCATCAGCCCTTAATAACCAAAAAAGACCATTAATGCGGCTTAAATCAATTAAACTTGCTGGGTTCAAATCGTTTGTTGACCCGACGCACGTGCATTTTCCCAGTAACCTTTGTGCGGTTGTGGGACCTAATGGGTGTGGTAAGTCAAATGTCATTGATGCCGTGCGTTGGGTTTTGGGTGAGTCCTCTGCGAAGAATTTGCGGGGGGAGTCGATGTCAGACGTTATTTTTAACGGGTCTGGGACTCGAAAACCGGTAGGACAAGCATCGATAGAGTTGATTTTCGACAACTCTGAAGGTCGTGTTACTGGAGAGTTTGCCGCGTATACCGAGATTGCTGTTCGCCGCAGTGTCACGCGCGACGGGCAATCGCAGTATTACCTAAATGGTAGTGGTTGTCGCCGCCGTGATATTACGGACATTTTTTTGGGCACGGGCTTAGGCCCGCGCAGTTATGCCATTATCGAACAAGGCACCATTTCCCGTTTGATCGAAGCGAAACCTGATGAGCTGCGGATTTTTATCGAAGAGGCTGCGGGCATCTCAAAGTACAAAGAACGTCGCCGCGAGACGGAAAGTCGCATGGCGCGCGCGCAAGATAATTTAGATCGGCTAAAAGATATTCGCGAAGAGCTAACGCGGCAGCTGAACCGGTTAGAACGGCAAGCTAAGTCGGCGCAAAAGTATACCGAGTATAAGCAGTTAGAGCGTCGTAAGGGCATTGAGTTAAGTGCGTTGAAGTGGCGAAATCTGGATTCCTTAGCGAGGCAGCGGCAACAACTCGTGAAGCGCTCAGAAGTGGATTATGAGCGGCTTCTGGCAGAGCGCAATGTGTGTGATACTGCGATTGAAAAGCATCGGCTGGAATCATTGGAGTTGTCCGATGAGCTAGAACGCGTGCAAAGTCAGTACTATCAGATAAGCGGTGACTTAGCGCGCACTGAACAAGAGATTGAGCACGCGCGACAGCGAGCCCTTGAGCGGCAAGAGGATATTCGCATTACCGAATTGAATCTTGCAGAAGCGAATCAACATTTGTCGACTGATCGGGATCGTGCTGAGCTATGGCACGGCCAATATGCAGCGTTAAGTCCACAATTGCAGCAGGCCGAAGTGCTTGAATTACAAGCGAGTGACGCGCTCGAATTAGCTCGGGCAGCTTTTCAGGCTTGCCAACAAGACGTTGACGCATTTAATGCGCGTTCGGAAAAGCCTCGGCAACAGGTGGAAGTACAGCAATCTCGAATCGCTTACTTAGAAAGTCGCGAGGCTTCGTTGACGCAGCGGCATGATGACTTAACCACTGAAGCGGGGAGTTTTCAAGGTGGGCCAGAGCGTGCTGAGATGCTCAGTATTGAAGATGCGATTGCCCGTCTTGCTCGGGACCAAAAATTAAGCGAAGGTGAGCGTCATGCGCACCAGCAGACAATCACTGAACTGCGCGGATCGCTGAGCCAAAATCAGTTGCAGTCTAATCAAGTTCGCGAACAGCGGCAGGCGCTATTGGGTCGGCAGGCGTCTCTTGAGGCACTTCAGCAAGCGGCTCTTTACGATAATGAGGCGCAAAAATGGATTGCCCAGCAAGGGTGGGCTGACTACCCTCGATTGGCAGAGGCTGTGGATACAGATCGGGGCTGGGAAGTTGCTGTAGAGTCTGTTTTAGGTAATTACTTGCAAGCGGTCATGGTGTCCGATATCGCATTGCATGCAGAGGCATTGCAGAACCTGCAACGTGGTGAGGTGGTCTTGTTTGATACTGTCCTACCTGAGTTGTCAGAGCGGGCTGATCAAAGCCGTGGCAAAATTCTCAGCGAGTTTGTCAGATGTGACGTTGCACGCTCTTTACTGGCAAGCGTCTACGCAGTCACGAGTGTTGCTGAGGCGCTTGATCTAAGGCCTCGATTAAAGCCCTATGAGTCAGTGATCACGCAAGATGGTGTGTGGTTCGGTCTGAGTTGGGTGAGGGTGCAACGCGACATTGATAAATCTGCTGGAGTTCTTCAGCGTAAATATGAGTTGCAGGAGTTGGGCGGCAACGTTCAACAATTAGATCAACAACTGAGTGAACTAGACGGGCTGCAGGCTCGTTATGAAACGGCTCTAGAACAGGCAGAATTAGCGGCTAGGCAAAGCGCTGAGCGTTTTGGCAGGCAACAAACAAAGTATGCCGATTTGCGCTCACAGTTGAGCGCGTTCGAGATGCAAGTTGAACAATTTAATGCTCGCAGGCAACGTGCAGAAGCCGAATTGGCGGCCGTTGATACCGATCGCAATAAAGCCGTTATTGAGTTGAACACAGCGCGAAAGGTGCTCCAAGAGGCATCTGATCAGGTCGATATGGATACGGTCGACAGTGACACATTAAAGCAACATCGGGAACACTTGCAAAACCAGCAGGACGCATGCCGCAAACAATTAACGGAGCGACGTGATCATCGCGAACGCTTGACGATCCAGGTGAGTTCGCTGGAGACACAACGCAAAGCTAACACTGAGGGGATTCTGCGTTTGGAATCCCAAGTCCAACGTTTAGCCGCGCGCCTAACCGAGTTGGCGACGTTTGAGGGCGATTCGCAAGGTCAGGATCAGCAACAACGGTTGCAAAGCCAGTTGGCATCGCAACTGGTCGCGCAGCAACAACTTAGCGAGGCTAAAAGTGCAGTAGAGGCGACTGAACATTCCCGGCGCACGCAAGAGCAAACTCGCACTAAGGTCGATGCGCAGTTGATGGAAGTCAATGAAGAATTACAACGCGAACAGCTTGCCGGTCGCGAATATGTTGCTCTGCGAGGTGCTATAGAAGAGCAAATTATGGCGCAAGAGGGTGAGCTACACACTTTGCTGGAGTCCCTAGCCGAAGACGCGGATCCTGTCGATTGGGAAGAAGAGTTGCAGTTAGTTAGCAATCGTATTCAAAGACTCGGTCCTATAAACCTTGCGGCGATTGATGAGTTTTCTGCTGAGTCGGAACGCAAATCTTACTTAGACCGACAAAACGACGAGCTGGAAGATGCGCTGTCGACATTGCAAGATGCAATTAAAAAAATTGATCGTGAAACGCGAGCTCGCTTTAAAGAGACATTCGATACCGTGAACCTTCATATGCAGACGTTGTTTCCAAAGTTGTTCGGGGGTGGGGAAGCCTATATGGAAATCACCGGGACCGACCTTCTCGATACGGGCGTTACACTGATGGCGAGACCGCCAGGGAAGAAGAATAGCTCGATTCATGCACTCTCTGGTGGAGAGAAGGCAATGACAGCAATCGCTATGATTTTTGCTATTTTCAAGCTCAATCCGGCGCCTTTTTGTATGCTTGACGAGGTGGATGCACCGCTTGACGATCTCAATGTTAGCCGATACGCGGCAGTCGTTCGTGAAATGTCTGCGCAGGTGCAATTTATTGTGATCACGCATAACAAAATTTCCATGGAAGCGGCGCATCAATTAATGGGCGTCACGATGCATGAGGCGGGTGTTTCCAGAATCGTTTCAGTTGATGTTAACCAAGCGACAAAGTTAGCCGGATCCTCTTAGATCAGATAGAAAAAAGATGTAGTTTTTTGTTGCGACAATTACAATACTCACGTTGAAAGAGATAGAAAAGGGCTTGCAAGGTCATGGAATTTTTGGCATCCAACAAAGTATTGATCATCGTAGCCACGTTGGTATTAGTTGCTATTGTTCTTGACGGTATGCGACGTGCCAAACGCAACCGCTACGAAGATTTACAAATGTCCTCAAGCCACCTTGATAAAGCCTCCAAACGCCGCTCGAGCATAGAGGAAGTGGAGGATGTTTTTAGTGATGATCCTGTATCCAGTGTTTCGCGTCGGGTGGGTAGGAACGACGCTAATAGCACTGACGATATGGAAGACATTCTCCTTAGTTCACGCGATATCAGTGAGCGCTATGGAAGTAATAAAGGTCCTCAGCAACGTAGTATCAACTTTGAGGGTGAGAGTGGCTCGGGAGACACAGCCGAGTTCTCTGACGGCGATGGCGCTGAACCGCGGGTAATGATGGTCCACCTAATGGGAAACAAAGGTCATATGGTGCAGGGCTCCGACCTTTTGGAAGCGTTGATGGCGGCTGGACTTCGCTATGGGGCGATGGGGATTTTTCATTTTCATAGAGACGACAACGGCGGTGGTCCGGTCGTATTCAGTTTGGCAAATCTTCTTAATCCGGGGACTTTTGATCTCAATACAATGCCAGATATGACCACGCTCGGTGTGACTTTGTTTACTAATTTAGACGAGGCAGATGACCCATGTGCGAGTTTTGAAGCTATGGTGTCAGCCGCAGATACAATGGCGGCGATGCTGCGGCTAAATGTAATGGATGAATCACGAAGTTCCATGACACCACAGACGTTTGATCATTATCGTCAGCGCGCCCGTGACTCGGTGCGTCACAAACGCGGCAGTTAAGCTTTCTGGCGCTCCTAAATGAATGATATAAATGCGGCTGAGATGGCGGACTACCGCCAACTTGTAGGCGAGATAAGAGGCCATGCTCATCGCTATTTCGTGCTCGATGAGCCGAGTATTCCTGACGCTGAGTATGATCGCCTGATGCGTCGATTGCAGAGCATTGAGGAGCGCTACCCGCAGTTAATTGATGCCACGTCTCCATCTCAAAGAGTGGGGGGAGAGCCTCTATCTGAGTTTACACAACTACGTCATGAGGTGCCCATGTTATCGCTCGACAACGCCTTTGATGCAGAGTCGTTAAGCGATTTTGGGCGACGCGTGACTGAACGCTTAAATCAATCTGCAGATGTCGCTTATCTGTGTGAGCCAAAGCTGGATGGGGTGGCAGTGAGCGTGCTTTATCGCGAGGGCGTGCTGGTGCGCGCTGCAACCCGAGGTGATGGCTTTGTCGGTGAAGATATCACGGCGAATGCTAAGACGATTCACTCGATTCCGTTGCGTTTGCATGGAGTTTCGGTGCCAGAATTACTCGAGGTTCGTGGTGAAATTTATCTACCGCGTGATGGCTTTGCGCGGCTTAATGCAACGGCGATCGAACGCGGTGAAAAAACCTTTGTCAACCCGCGTAATGCCGCAGCAGGGAGTTTGCGTCAGTTGGATTGCGCCGTTACCGCAAAGCGACCATTAGAAATGTGCGCGTATGGTGTAGGTCAATTAGATGGTGAAAGACAGCCCGATACGCAGTTGGGTATGTTGCAGTATCTGGGGGAATTAGGTTTCTTAATCAACCCGCACATATTTTTAGCCGCCGACCTAATTCAGTGTGAGGCCTACTATGCCGACTTGGCAGTTAGACGCAACACGCTAGCTTATGACATCGACGGTATTGTGTATAAAGTCAATGCGTTTGAACTTCAACGGCGTTTGGGGTTTGTTACGCGTTCACCGCGCTGGGCTATCGCGCGAAAGTTCCCCGCAGAAGAAGAGATAACGCGGTTGTTAGCGGTTGAGTTTCAAGTTGGGCGGACCGGTGCGGTGACACCAGTTGCGCGATTAGAGCCTGTATTTGTGGGCGGTGTGACAGTGAGTAATGCGACCTTACATAACGCAGACGAAATAGCGCGGCTAGACATTCGTGTGGGAGATTCTGTGATTGTGCGGCGGGCAGGTGACGTCATTCCGAAGATTGTTAAGGTTGTCTTTGAGAAACGTCTAACAGACGCCGTTCCAATTCGTTTTCCGGCCAGTTGCCCGGTGTGTAACTCACCGGTAGAACAGACTCTCGATGAGGCGATAGCGCGGTGCACGGGGGGGCTATTTTGCCCAGCGCAGGTCAAGCAAGCAATTAAGCACTTTGCGTCGAGACGTGCCTTGGATATTGATGGTCTGGGTGATCGGCTGGTAGAGCAGTTGGTGGATGCCAAGTGCATTCACTCAGTGGTTGATTTATATACGCTCGAACTGGCTACGTTGACTCCATTGGAGCGCGTGGGTGCAAAGTCTGCGAGCAACTTGCTAGTGGCGATTGAAAAAAGTAAAAACACGACCTTAGCAAAATTTTTGTATGCGCTGGGCATTCGTGAAGTGGGTGAGGGAAGCGCGTTGCTATTGGCGAACAGCTTTGGATCTCTTGAGGCGATTGCAGACGCGTCCGGAGATGAGCTGTTAGATGTCGAAGGCATTGGACCTATTATGGCGCGGCATATCCGAGATTTTTTTACGAACCCAGATGCGCGATCGATCATGAGGGCGCTTCAAGAAAAAGGGGTTCGTTGGGCCGATATAGATCTGAACGCATCAGTCCAGACGCCATTGCGCGCACAAACGTGGGTGCTGACCGGGAGCTTGCAGGAAATGAGTCGCGCAGAGGCCAAAGAAGTTTTGCTGGGGCTGGGCGCTAAGGTCTCCAGTTCAGTTTCTGTGCAGACCTCGCACGTGGTTGCCGGTCCTGGAGCGGGCTCGAAACTTCGCCAAGCCGAGACGTTGGCTATTCCGATTATGGACGAGCAACAGTTTATTGCGTTTTTAGACGCGTATAATGACGCTTGATCACGCCGGTGAAGATCCACGTGACGTCGTCGTGCTGCTAGCGCGGTCACCTCTATGAAGTCAACGTTTGTATGGTACAGCTCGATGCTTGCGAGCTGTTTCTTCCTCGCGATGTTAGTCAATCTTTACGATGTAACGCCGATGCAATTAGTTCGCACGTTAATAAGTGTATTACTGATGGTGACGGCAGTCTTGTTGATAACGGTTGTGCTGGCTTGGTTCATACGCCAATGGCGTAAGGGTTCCGACAAATGACATCAGAGGTTTTTTCGTTCCGCTTTTATTTGGCAGCCATTGGCACGGGTAATCTTGCCGCCGGGTTGCAGACAGTGCTCTATCCTTGGTTGCTTGTGGGAATCTTAGACGCGTCCCCGAGTCAGTTAGGTTTCGCTCAAATGGCGCTGCTCATACCCAGTCTCTTGTTCATTCTGCCTGGCGGCGTTCTATCCGATCGGCTTCACCGTGGGACGTGGCTCGCGATCCTCTACACCTTATATCTGGTTCCCCTTGCACTCTTGCTGGAGCTTGCGGCGCGCACGCAACTAAGTATTACGGCAGTGGTGTTATTTGGTCTCCTGTTTGGCACGTTGACGGCACTCATCCAACCTGCCCGCGACAGTCTCATGGTGTATACGGATTCTTTTGTTATGCATCAATCGCTCGCGCGAGTGCTAGTGATTAAATTTGTTGCCCAAGGGATTGGTTTCATGTTCGCTGGACTGCTCGGTTACATTGACTTTATCACGCTCCTAGTTGTTCAGATGACACTGTTTGTGATGACGGCCCTGTTATTCCTGCGGAGTCATCCTCGGCTTGTATCGCTCAGTAGACCAACGCGACCCCCTCAAAATGCCTGGCGTGAGCTTAGAGAGGGGTTTGCACTATTTCGCGACGATACCCGCTTGCTGCATCTTCTGTATCTCGTGTTTGCAACAGGTCTTCTGCCGTTTGGTCTTTTTCTTGTCGGGTTACCTCTTTTAGCACGTGAGATGGATGATGGCGGCCCGATGCTTTTAGCAACGATGCAAATCCTCTTTACGCTGGGTGTTGTGGCGGCCAATCTCGGTGTCATAAAAAAGGAAAAGACTTTTTCTCAGCCAGGTAAGTTGATGGTCATTAGTTTTTTTTGGCGAGGCAGCTTATTGGTTATCATTGCGTTCACACCCGATTTTTGGCTGCTTTTCCCTACACTCTTCTTATGGGGTTTTTCGTCTGGTTTATCGATGGTTCTGGGGCGGACAATCTTGCATAACCAAGTTGTGGCATCACACCGTGCCCGCGCAATATCGCTTTATCAGCTTTGCTTGCTGGGAGGTACGCCGATCGGAGCCTGGTTTTGTGGCGGGTTAATTGAGGGAATTGGCTTGACGTCTGCGTTTGCGTCTGTCGCTGTCGTTACGGCGGTGATTGCATTGGCTGTCGCGCTTGGCTCGCCGCTTTGGCATTTGCCCGCTAATCCAGATCTGATAGAGCCGATTAAAGAGGCATAAATGAAACGAGAGCCGCGGCTACAGCCACATTTAAAGACTCAACACCGCGTTGCATGGTAATGCTCAAACGATGGTCTGCGAGTTGGTCGACCTGCGCGCTTGTGCCCTGTGTCTCGTTACCGAGTACAAATATAGTGGCTTTGGTGGGGATAAATTCGGTAATTGACAGATCGGCGCGCGCATCTAAAACTGCGACCTGAAAGCCTTGCTGTTTAAATGTTGTGAGAGCGCTAGCAAGATCATCACAGCGCAGTATGTTGGCTTTAAAGATAGTGCCGGCACTGGCTTTGATAACGAGTGGCGATATTTCGGCGCAGCCCCGTGCGGGTAGCAGTAAAGCATGGGCAGGACTCGCGGTTACGCTGCGAATGATCATGCCGAGGTTTTGTGGGTTGGTCACACCATCCAGCGCGATGAGTCGAGTCGAGGCTTGCGAGGACAGTTGCTTGACCGCCTCAGAATAATGTTGGTAGCCAGAACACTCTATGTCACAAGCGACGCCTTGATCTTGCTTACTATTGCGTGAAATACGCGACAACTGCGAGCGCGTATGAAAACAGATTTCTATGTCTCGTTGCGTGGCGAGCTTGACGAACTGCGCGATGACATCACTTTTGCGGTTGCTCTGGGCGAGGTGCAGGCGATATATCTTGCAGCTCGGATCACGCAGTACTTCGCCGCAAGGTTTGCGACCATAAAGCGTAATTAAATTATCAAAAAATGCTTTTTTTGCCGTGTAGCGTTGACTGTTTTCGCGCTGATTAGCCAAGTTAGGAGGTTTCATGGGCACGCATCACTGTGTTGTTTTGGGACGAGATTTACAGTGCTGACAGCCACTGGGAGGACATGCACTAGCAGGTGGCTAAGATTGCCGCGTGGTGCGTCCCAAAGTGCCGACTTTAACGCGGCGCTCGGACTGAGCAGGGGGACCCGTGGCATTTGGTAGCAGATTTTTAGCACAGTTTATTTTCGCAACGACCAGACTCATACTCAGTAGATTTTTCAGGGTATCTGTACAGCGTTATTAGGCATCGTGGCATGGCGAGGCGACTTGTGCAATTCAAAGCGGGTTAGGCCAGTGCGCGCAGATACGCTCGCACAGTTTTTGCGATACCCAATGTGAGCGAGTCCACCGTAAATGCATGGCCAATAGAGACTTCTAACAACGCTTCCAAAGTGGCGTAATAAGAAAGGTTTTCTAGATTCAAATCATGGCCTGCGTTGACGCCTAATCCTAGGTCGGTCGCAAGCTTGGCAGCCGCTAAATGCTGTTGGAAAATACCCGTGAGTTGGGGACTACCCCAGGCCGCGGCATAAGGGCCTGTATAGAGCTCTATCCGATCGGCGCCAAGGCTGGCCGCTAGGGCAATTTGTTGTGGATCGGGATCCATAAATAAACTAACGCGAACACCCAGACGATGCAACTGACCAATAAACGGTTTAAGTCGTGCGCCGTCTTTGTGTAGATCAAAACCATGGTCAGACGTCAATTGTGAGTCGGTATCGGGGACTAGTGTGCACTGGTCTGGTTTTGTCTCCCCCACAAGGGCGATTAATCCGGGGTATGAGCCGTGGCTTGAGGCAAAAGGGTTACCTTCTATGTTGAATTCGACGGTGTTTAGTGGCCTCACCAAGTCAGCTAATTCCAGAACATCGTGGGGGCGGATATGACGTTGATCGGGTCGCGGATGCACAGTCAAACCTTGCACACCTTCGTCGATACAGCGTTGAGCATGTTCGACAACGCTCGGATAATTACCTGGCCGAGAATTTCTGAGCAGCGCAATCTTATTGAGATTAATGCTCAGCGCGGTCATGGTATCGGCCGGGCACATACGCGCCGCCCTGCGCTCATCGCATGCCGAGCGCAACTGCCGCCAGCTAATTCACATAATGCGGATAGGTCGTTCAAAAGCAGGTGCTCTAAATGAATCGTCTGCGTTCTGTGGCGCCTCTCTTTGCAGTAGCCTAGCGCGCACTATCCTAATTGGCTTGATCGGCACATCGTCGTAGGACCCCTTTCGACCGGTTGCGACACTGGCGATATCATCCACAACGGACATACCTTCAACAACCTGTCCAAATACGGAGTATCCGGCACGACCTTCACGCGTATTTAAAAAGGCATTATCTCTGTGGTTGATAAAGAACTGCGCCTGCGCACTGTGTGGATCATTCGTTCGTGCCATTGCAATACTTCCACGGGTATTCTTAAGTCCATTGCCCGACTCATTGATAACCTTGGGCGAACCCGGCTCGCGCTTTGTCATATCAAAGGTGAAGCCGCCTGTTTGGATCATAAACCCGCTGATCACTCGATGAAATATGAGGCCATCATAATGAAAGTCTTCGACCAGTTTTATAAAGTTAGCGACACTCAGAGGAGCGCGTTCCGGGTACAGCTCGATAATAATGATGCCACGGTCAGTTTCCAGAGATACACGCGGGGTGTCGCTGGCAGCCGGTAACGCCGATAACATTAACAGGAGCATAAACCCTGCCGCTAAAAAACGGGATGCGGTCTGATTAAAGAGTGTGAGCTGGTTCATTATTGCCAACCCGAGAGACGTTTTCGACCGCGTATTTTTGGTATGAGCGCGGTCAATACGGCGCCCATAAAGACGGCGAACGCACCAAATATAAACGATCGGTGACGTTCATCTTGTTCCACCTGACTGAGGCGAGCTTTGAGCACATCATTTTCCTGTGTTAGTAAGAGCTTTTCTTCAACCAGAGATTGCACCTGTTTGTCGGCAACCAATGGATTAACATTTGTTTGTGGTTTGTTGGCTTGAATCGAAAGTTCGGAATTGTCGCTCTCTAGGGCGACGATTTTTGCGTTTAAGGTTGTAAGTTCGCTGCGCAGTTCGGCGGTTACAGCGCGTTCCTTGGCAAGCTTTTGCTGCAGAGCTTCACCGGACGCTTGTTCTTCTATTAGCAAGGCGCGGGCAATGGGTATATCTGAAATGAAGCGTTGTTCGATCCATCCCTCTTGGCCAAAATCAGTTCGAATACGCCCCCAATTTTCGTTAACTTCAAGCACCATTAAGGGCGTACCGCTTTTTAAACCGTTATGAATTACACGACCATCAATGTCTGGCAAACTCCTTACCGGCACATAATATTCGTCGCTAATGTATCCGCGCGGCCACTCTTGGACACTTGGCTGCAGTGTTTCTGTGGTTTCGCCCTGACCGCTTGTGTCCACTGTCGGCTCGAGTAAGGTCTGATCAGCGAGCGCTGCAGTGGGGTCTAGGTTCGTCTCTAATTCGTTCCGATCGAGATTGTCGCGCTCAAGAATAAGACGCTCTAAGCGTTCGGTGTCTGAGGTCTCATTTTGCTGAGCCAGCGCACTCATCCCGAAGATTAAACTCAGTATTGCTAAGCTCGTGTACTTTAATTTCATTCAATCAGATCCAAGTTATCTATCTTTAGCCTTAATCATGCGCCAAATTACAATCACTGACTCTTACTAGAAGTCTAGGGTAACACGCGTTTGAAGGGTTTAACGTCGATACTTTGGTAAACGCCTGTTAATTTGTACGGATCTTGCGATGCCCATCGCTCTGCGTCTTCTAAAGAGTTAAATTCAGCGATGATAAGACTACCGGTAAAACCATGCTCACCCGGGTCCGTGTTGTCTATGGCTGGGTACGGACCTGCTAGCAATAATTTACCACGATCTCGAAGTGCTTGCAGTCGCAATAAATGTGCGGGACGCGAGGCAGTTCGCAGTGCGGCCGAGTTCGCCATGTCTCGACAATTTATCACGTACCACATGGCTCATTGCGCCTCTTTGGTCTTTAGCAACTGCTCCATCGGGATCTCTGTTATTCGTATAATACCCCGTACCAAGTAATAGACATTACCCATCAGAATGCAGGTAATGGGTAACATGATGACGGGATAACTTAGAAAATTCATAGTACCCAGTTGTTCGTTAAACATGACGGTACCTGGATCGGCGGTTAAAATCGTGAGCGCCAATCCGTAATTGAGCAGGGACGACACTAAAAACCCAGCCGCTAAAATCCATGAGCCATTGGCTAGAAGCCGATCAAATTCTTGGGTTCGCCCATTGTTATCCAACGCAGCGGATATTTTATGGGTTTCGAACACCATATCATTGAGTACAAAAGTTCTGATGAGCGGTTTCGACGTTTTTAAAGAAGCCAGCGTTGCCACTCCAAAGAGTGCGGGTATCGATGCTTCTTTGATAGCGATGTAGCTAGCATTGAGCTCCATCAGACTGAAGCCCCCAGTTAATGTGACACTGAACACGCCAAGAACTGAAAACCAATTCAGCTTACCCCGAATGACGTAGTCTCTCATGCCATAGAGAATGGGAAATGCTAGGGCCACGACAATCGCAAGCTTAATACCGAGATAGTCGCTTCCACTCAGTTTGAAAAGAACAACGGAGGGGATCAACATATTGCTCAGAAGATTCAGCCCGAGACTCTCGGCCGGCGGATCAACTTTTGGGTCAGCACTTCGTGGCGCTGCTGGTTGCTGGTCAGGCTGCTGCATTGCTAGATCGAGGCTCGCTTGTAGAGTAAAAATATTATCGTGCCACTGTGTGGCTCAATGTAGATATCATTATAGTAGGTTCGAGCGTATTTAATAGCACCGTATAGAGGCCGAAAGAAATAAATTCGAGATTATTTTTATCTGTGTTTGGCGCGTTTTTACCGGTGCTGCTGCTACGTATGCGATACTAGGAGAGTTCACTTTGAGGAAGGTATGAGCCTTTTTATCAGTATTCACCCGCAAAATCCGCAAAGCCGCTTGATCAAACAAGTCGTCGAAATAGTGCGCGCTGGCGGCGTTATTATTTATCCGACGGACTCGGTCTATGCGATCGGTTGCCAGTGGGGGGATAAGCGGGCGACCGATCGTATTCGCGTGATAAGAGATTTGCAAAAAGAACATAATTTTACCTTGCTATGTCGCGATCTGTCCGAGATTAGCGCCTATGCAAAGGTCGACAACAGTAACTTCAGAATTTTGAAAGCTAATACGCCGGGTCCTTTCACGTTTTTGCTGTCTGCATCGTCAAGTTTGCCTAGACGGTTATTGCACCCAAAGCGAAAAACGGTGGGAATCAGGGTGCCCGATAATGTTATCGTTAGAGCGCTGCTTGAGGCGCTGGAAGAACCGTTAATGAGCGTAACGTTTGCTTTGCCTGATGATCCCTTTGGGCTCTCTGACCCGCATGAAATTCGGCAGCGCATGGGAGGTCGAGTCGAGGCGATTGTGGACGGCGGGTACTGTGGAATGGAGCCGAGTACCGTCGTTGATTTGACGGGTGCAAAGCCGCAGCTCGTTCGGCAGGGGATGGGTGATTTTAGTGCGATTACGTAATCGTGTTCCGTGGCTTATCATTACAGGTATAATTTATCTGCACGACATGTTGAGGGTGGGTTTGTGACAGCGAAGGCACCAACAGAAAATACGTCATCTGGCGAAGATTCGTTGCAAGAGTCTAAGTCGCCGCGACAACCTCAGCAGGACGAGATGCCTTTTGCGGTCGTGCAAGGGCACGCTGTTTCGGTGGTGCCGAAAGATTTGTACATTCCACCGGACGCTCTGGAAATCATCCTAGAGGCCTTCGAGGGTCCAATGGACCTATTACTTTACCTGATTCGACGGCAAAACCTGAATATTTTAGACATTGACGTGGCTGAGATAACGCGTCAATACATGGGGTACATTGCCTTGATGAAAGAGATCCAGCTAGAGTTGGCAGCCGATTATCTGGTGATGGCTGCAATGCTAGCTGAAATAAAATCTCGGGTGTTATTGCCGCGTTTGGCAGTAGAAGAAGCCGAACAAGAAGATCCTC
This sequence comes from uncultured Cellvibrionales bacterium, assembly GCA_913031145.1. Lineage (GTDB taxonomy): Bacteria > Pseudomonadota > Gammaproteobacteria > Pseudomonadales > Porticoccaceae > TMED48. The sequence goes on from CAJWCO010000005.1 coordinate 30,355, forward strand.
GCGCTGAATTGATCAGGCGACTTCAGGAGTATGAGCGTTTTAAGCAGGCAGCGGACAGTATCGATGCGCTGCCGCGACTGGAACGCGATATCTTTTTGGGGACGGCTGCCGTGCCCACAGGGCAATTGGATAAGCCGCATCCAGCGGTTGATCTCAGCGAATTGTTGTCGGTTTTTGGGCAGCTTCTGCGGCGTGCCGAGATGTTTGAGCACCACCGTATCGAATTTGAGAACTTGTCGACACGTGAACGCATGTCAGATATCTTGAAGCGGTTAAAAAATCAGTCATTTGCTACGTTCGAGAGTTTATTGACGGAACACGAGGGGCGCCTTGGGGTGATCGTGACGTTTTTGGCTGTGATGGAACTGGTCAAAGAGTCGTTGATCGATGTGGTGCAGACCGAAGCCTTTGGGCCGCTTCATGTAAAGGCGAAATTGATATGAATGCGCAGTTAATCAGACAAGTCGTTGAAGGAGCCCTATTGGCCGCGGCTAAACCTTTGGAAATAGCACAGCTAGAACAGCTGTTTGATGAGGCAGATCGCCCGCCGCGCGATCAACTGCGCGCCGTTATCGAGGATGTGCAGATCGATTGTAAGGACCGGGGTTATGAGCTGGTTCGCGTTGCCAGTGGCTTTCGTTTTCAAGTGCGTGAGAAACTGGCTCCTTGGATTAACCGTCTTTGGGAGGAAAAACCGAAGCGCTACTCACGCGCGATGCTCGAAACTTTGGCGCTCGTCGCGTATCGCCAACCGGTAACGCGAGGTGATGTAGAACTTGTGCGCGGTGTTGCCGTGAGCTCTGATATGATGCGCACGCTGCAAGAGCGGGGTTGGGTTAGCGTAGTTGGACATCGCGATGTCCCGGGCCGGCCTGCTTTGTATGCAACGACCAAAGAGTTCTTGAATTACTTTAACCTCTCGAGCCTAACGCAATTGCCTCAATTGGCCGAGAGTCAGGAATTTACTGAAAGGGATTCGGAATTAGAGATGACTTTGTCGGGTGTGATTCCGCAGCGCGCGGACAATGCGGACAACCTTGAATTGTCTTTTGGTGATGACCAAAATCTGGTCGACAGATGATGTTAACGATAACCACTAGGCTAAATAAAGCATGAGTGAGAAATTGCATAAGATGCTAGCCACCGCCGGACTCGGATCCAGACGGGAGTTAGAAAAATGGATTGTTGCGGGGCGCGTGTCTATTAATGGCCGTACTGCAATACTGGGCGATCGGGCAGATCCTACAGATAGGATTTTAGTCGATGGGCGTCCAATTTCCATGCGGGTTGACGACTCGCCGCGAGTTTTGATGTACAGCAAGCCAGAGGGAGAGATCTGTACGCGGTCGGATTCGGAAGGTAGACCGACGGTTTTTGACAAATTGCCTCGCTTGGCGCACGGCCGTTGGATTGCCGTGGGTAGGTTAGATATCAATACTAGCGGGCTTTTGTTATTTACAAATCATGGTGAATTGGCGAATCGTTTGATGCACCCGTCTTATGAAATTAAAAGAGAATATCTCGTCAGAATTCATGGTGGCGTTAATCAGGCGATGATTGGCCGATTGACCGAAGGGGTTGTTTTGGATGATGGTATCGCTCGATTTCATATGGTTAAACCCCAGCACAAGAGAGCGGATGATGAGCTGGCAGGTGCCAGTAATCAGTGGTTTCGGGTTGTGTTGGCAGAGGGTCGCACGCGCGAGGTTCGTCGCCTTTGGGAATCGCAAGGCGTTGAAGTGAATCGCTTAAAGAGGATTAGTTATGGCCCCATCGATTTGCCGTCTATTGTTCGGCGGACAGATTTTTTGGAACTGAGTCCGAAGCAGGTAGCGACACTGTTTGATGCTGTCCGACTTAGGCTCCCCAATTACGCTGAAAAAACCGTCCACAAAGACATGCGCCAACGGAAAGAGAGCAAACTGCGCTCGCGGGGGAATCCACAGCATCGATAAACACCGGTGCGTGCCGCCGAGGTTTTCGACGAAGAAATAGACACGGCCGACGCGGTATAGCGCGTTGATGAAGGTCCACGGTGTTTGTTACTAAGCCGAGGGATTGAGGTACGTCTGGTGTCGATGTCTACTTTTAAAGTCCGCGTGAGGGGCTTGCTGATTTAGGTAGGTATTTGCGCGTCAATGCGTTGCCCATTAACGCCCGCGCTCTCAGCCCCCAGTAGGTAAAGGTATGCGGGAGTGATGTCAGACGCAGTTTTCAAGCGTCCCGGGTTTTCAGCAGGATAGGCGGCGGTGCGCATTTGAGTTTTCGTCGCGCCCGGATTGATTATGTTGATGCGCAGTTTGCCGGTGTTTTCGCACTCCGCTGCCCATGTTTGGGCCAACCCCTCGATAGCAAATTTTGAGACACTATAAGCACCCCAAAAAGCACGACCTGTGCGGCCGACTCCCGACGATGTAAAAATCACAGAGGCGCCATGCGCAGAGGCTTCTAGCGTTGGCATCAGTGCTTGCGTTAGCTGAAATTGAGCGGTGAGGTTAATGTCAAGAACACGTTGCCACAACAATAGCGGATATTGATTTAGAGGCTTTCTCTCTCCGAGGATGCCGGCATTGTTGACCAAACCGTCCAGTCGCTGAAACTGTTTTTCGATATCGCTGTTGAGTTGCAGATAATCCGCCTCACACGCACCGTGTAAATCGATAGGGCAGATAATCGATTGCGGTGAGCCTTGAGCGGCAATGTGGTCATAGGTCTTTTCAAGTTTGGAAATCGTTTTACCCGCAAGAATGATAGTGGCCCCGTGAAAGGCGCACGCGATAGAGACAGCGCGACCTATGCCATCACCTGCGCCAGTCACAAGAATCACCCGATTTTTGAGAAGATTCTTCGGGGGCGCGTAGGCGCAGATCTGTTCTTGCGTCAACATACTTAGTCCTCAAACAAAAGTTGTAAAAGATCGGCAGGCTGTTCGACAGTCCAGTCGGCGCCCCAATCGTTGATATCCTCATCGGGGTCTATGTACCCCCACGCGGCTGCAATCGTTGTCATGCCTGCTTGTCGCCCAGCCTGTATGTCGCGGATGTGGTCTCCTACGTAAATACAGTCCGTTGGGTTTCGCTCAAGCTGTTGGCACGCAAGATACATAGACTCTGGATCGGGCTTGGGTTTTTTTACGTGATCTGGGCAAATCACACAGTGAGCGCGCTGTATCAGTTTTAGCTGCACGAGCGCAGCCTCGGTATATTCCCAAGGTTTGTTGGTTACGATACCCCAGGGAATTGCGCGCGCTTCGCAGGCGAGTAATAACGTATCTAGACCAGGAAAGAGCGCTGTTTCGTCGGCGAGATGGACGCGGTAAATGGCGAGTAGTTCGTCACGTAATGATTCGAAGTCGGGGTCGTTAACCGATCGGCCAAAGGCACTCTCCACTAATCCGGCCGAACCATTAGTGACCTGCGCACGAATTGTGGCTGCGGGGAGGGCCGCTCTCTCATGCCGAGCCAGAAGGATATTGACCGAGGTTATAAAATCTGGCGCGGTATCGAGCAGCGTCCCGTCTAAATCAAATAAAAGGCTCGTAAATGGAATCATTAAAGGATAAGTCCTAGGGGTTCTTTAGGTGGGTTTTCGGGCGCAGACTAAGTAGTTGACATCGACGTCCGTGACGCTTAGTCGGTAATTTTTTGTGAGTGGGTTGTAAACAAGACCTGTCATACTCTCCAACTCCAGGTGGGCTGCTCTAAGCCAGCCTGCCAATTCGCTAGGGCGGATAAATTTTCTAAATGTATGAGTGCCAGTGGGTAACAATTTCAAGACGTATTCCGCACCTAAAATGGCAAATAAGTAGGATTTCGGATTTCGGTTGATAGTTGAGAAAAATACCCGCCCACCAGGTTTTACTAGGCGGGCACAGGCCTTCACCACGGAGTTGGGTTTTGGAACATGTTCGAGCATTTCCAAGCAGGTGACAATATCAAAGTGCTCGGGATTTGTGTGGGCGAAGTCTTCGGCAGTCGCTTTGGTGTACTCAATATCAAGACCCGACTCGAGCCGATGAAGCTTGGCGACGGCTAGAGGTGCCTCGGCCATATCGATACCGGTTACGTGCGCACCGCGTTGCGTTAAAGCTTCGGCTAAAATACCCCCGCCACAACCTATATCCAACACGTGTTGTCCTGCTACGGGAGCCAACCCATCAAACCAGTTGGCGCGGAGTGGGTTAATATCGTGAAGGGGTTTGAACTCTCCATTTCGGTCCCACCAACGATTGGCTAGCGCATCAAATTTCTGCAGTTCATCGGGATCAACGTTCATGGCTTTATCGGGTTCCTTGATTGCGATCGGGTTCGCCTACGTGTTTTTGCCAAGCATGCGCGCGGGCGATAACACCCTGCTCATTTAAGGTAAGTAGTTGTCGGTCTTGCATGACCAGTCTACCTGAGATCCAACTATGGCTAACACGAGCACCCGTATGGCCTTGGACAATATGCGAGGCCAAATTGTAGAGCGGTTGCTGCTCGAGTGCATGCATCTCAATGGCAATCATGTCGGCGTATTTTCCGTGTTCTAAGCTCCCGATTTCTGCGTGCCACCCGAGTGCCCTGGCACCATCGATGGTCACCATTCGCAAGGCTTGATGGGGTAATAGCGGATCCGGGTGGCTTTGTTGTGTGCGCCTTCTGAGTGCGGCGCTCTTTAGCTCTGCAAACAAGTCCAGCCCGCAGTTTGGGGCACCGTCAGTGCCAAGTGCCACATTGACATCTCTTTCAGATAACTGATCTATTGGACACACGCCGTTGGCATGATACAGATTGGATTCTGGGCAATAAATGACTTGCGCGTTGCACTGTTCAACGAGCGCGCAATCTTCTTCGGACAGCTGTGTCATATGGACCAGTTGGGTCGCCGGCATGAGTAAGCCCAGATTAAACAGTCTTTGCAGTGGTCGCTCACCGTAAAGGTGCAAGGATTGTGCGATTTCGGCCTGCGTTTCATGCATATTAATGTGAATCGACAAATCTAATTCATTTGCGTAGGTGGCGATTTTCGTCAAGGTCTCGTCGCTTAATGCAGAGGGTGCACAGGCGACCTTGATGCTCGGTTGGCCTCGGTAGTGATCATGTAGCTGCAGGCCTTTGCGTATTTGTAGCTCGCCGTTCTGGCCTGCCGCGTCCACACAGTCAAAGACGGGAAAGCTTAATTGACAGCGCATGCCGCAGTCGCGAGCTGCTTCAGCCGCAATCTCAGGTAAAAAATACATGTTTGCAAAGCACGTCGTGCCTGATCGAATCATTTCTGCCATAGCCAAGCGTGTGCTGTCGCGCACAAAATCGGCATTTAAAATGCCGAGGTCGGCGGGCCAAAGGCGCGAGTGCAAGTCGGATTCGTCTGTCATATGAGGCGCGGCGCCTCTCAACAAACGCACGCCTGCATGGACATGTGCGTTTATGAGCCCAGGCATTACCAGATGCTCTTGTAAGCAAAGGGTGGTATCAGCCTTGAAACGAATGGTAGCCTCGCTCTGCGGGCATAGATCGACAATACGACCGTCGTGTATAGCGACCGCATAGTCTTGTAATATGCGATCTTTTGGCACGATAGGCAGTAGCCAGCGACAGAGTACCAGTGTGTCGATGACGGCGGGTGTTTGGGTGGGTCGCATAAGGGCTCCTCTCGGAGATCAGTATAACGGTTTTTGTCTTAGATTTAAGTCAATTGGGTCCTTTATAATCAAGAAAATCGCTCTAAAGTAGGCGCACCTATGTTACAATTAAGACCTTAAATAACGGCACGGACTGCTCGCTGCTACTGCTTCAAAAAAGTGGTGTGAGGGGCTTTTTTATCAATAACAAAAACGGCGTTTTATGGGTGATTTGGCAAAAGAAATAGTTCCGGTAAATATCGAAGACGAGCTTCGGCAATCTTATCTTGATTATGCAATGAGCGTGATTGTGGGGCGTGCGCTCCCCGATGTGCGCGACGGCTTGAAACCCGTCCATCGGCGGGTGTTATTTGCGATGAGTGAGCTGAACAACGATTGGAATAAGGCGTACAAAAAATCCGCTCGAGTGGTTGGTGATGTGATCGGTAAGTATCATCCGCATGGAGATTCGGCAGTGTATGACACGATTGTGCGTATGGCGCAGCCTTTTTCACTGCGGCATATGTTAGTCGACGGTCAAGGCAACTTTGGCTCGATCGACGGTGATTCCGCGGCGGCGATGCGTTACACCGAAATACGTATGACAAAAATAGCACATGCTCTGCTGCAGGATTTAGATAAGCAAACGGTCGATTTTGCACCCAATTATGACGAGTCTGAGTCAATCCCCGTTGTGATGCCAACCCGTGCCCCCAATCTTCTAGTGAACGGGTCCTCTGGTATTGCTGTGGGCATGGCGACTAATATCCCGCCGCACAACTTGACGGAGGTGATTAACGGCTGTTTGGCATTAATCAATGATGGTGATATCAGCATTGACGAGTTGATGGCGCATATCCCTGGGCCCGATTTTCCGACGGGCGCTACGATCAATGGCAAAGCCGGTATTGTTCAAGCTTATCGAACGGGGCGCGGTCGGATCTATGTGCGTGCATGTGCGGATATCGAAGTGGACGAAAAGACGCGCTGTGAGACCATTATTATTACGGAAATTCCTTATCAGTTGAACAAGTCTCGACTGATAGAGCGTATCGCAGAGTTGGTGAAAGAGAAAAAAATCGAAGGCATATCGGAATTGCGCGACGAATCGGATAAAGATGGATTGCGCGTGGTGATTGAGATCAAACGTGGAGAAATGGGCGAAGTGGTGCTCAACAATCTCTATGCGCAGACACAATTGCAGAGTGTTTTTGGTATCAATGTGGTTGCTTTAGTTGACGGCCAGCCGAAAGTTCTCAACTTAAAGCAGTTATTGGAATGTTTCGTCAGTCATCGCCGGGAAGTGGTAACACGCCGCTCTATTTACCTTTTGCGCAAGGCGCGAGAGAGAGCGCATACGCTGGAGGGCTTTGCAATTGCGCTTGCCAATATTGATGAGATTATTGTTCTGATTAAGCAAGCGCCGACGCCCGCAGAGGCGCGAGCTGCTATGGTCGCGCGGGGGTGGGAACCTTCCGGCGTACTTCCGATGCTTGAGAAAGCGGGCTCCTCAGCAACGCGCCCGGATGGTCTCGAGGCGGTCTATGGTTTTGTGGATGGTCAGTATTACCTCTCGCCAAATCAGGCGCGTGATATTCTGGAGTTGCGGTTGCATCGTTTAACGGGGATGGAGCAAGATAAAATCATCGAAGAATTTTCGGTGAGGTTAGAAGAGATCGCCGAATACCAAACGATATTGGGCGATCCGACGCGTTTGATGTCCGTGATCAGAGAAGAACTGGAGGCTTTGGCAGCAGAATTTTCTGATCCTAGAAGGACGCAGATCGTCGAGTCTCAACACGATTTTACCGTTGAAGATCTAATTACCGAAGAAGAGCGCGTGGTGACGATGTCGCATGCGGGTTATGCAAAGACGCAACCCTTGGCTGATTACCAAGCTCAGCGACGAGGGGGTATGGGGAAATCCGCCACTGCAGTAAAGGATGAAGACTTCGTAGAGCACCTCCTTGTGGCGAGTACCCACGCGACTATTTTATGTTTTACCAATACCGGCAAGGTCTATTGGCTAAAGGTTTACCAGATCCCTGTTGCAGGTCGTAATTCGCGCGGACGTCCGATCATCAATTTATTACCGCTCGAGGAAGGTGAGCGAATCAACTCGATTTTACCCGTGGAAGAATATCGAGATAACCAGTACGTGCTGATGGCAACAGCGAATGGAACGGTTAAAAAGACCGCTCTGACACAGTATTCTAATCCGCGAAAAGTCGGTTTGCGTGCTGTTGATTTGGCGGAAGGCGATCAGTTAGTGGGTACTGCGGTCGTAGATGATGACAAAGATGTTATGCTTTTTAGCAGTGAAGGCAAGGCAGTGCGTTTTGCTGGGAGCGATGTGCGTCCGATGGGGCGTGTGTCGAAAGGGGTCAGGGGAATGCGGTTACCGCCCGGTCAGCGGGTAATCTCGATGGTTATTCCAGAAGAGGCTGGGTACTTGTTAACGGTCTGCGACAACGGGTTTGGCAAGCGAACTGCAACTGCAGAATTTCCGACTAAAGGCCGCGGTGGGAAGGGCATGATTGCCATTCAGGTTAGTGACCGAAATGGTCCATTGCTAGGTGCTACGCAGTTGTTTGTCGGCGATGAGGTGATGCTGATTTCTGATCAAGGTACGATGGTGCGAATTCGCGGCGATGAGGTCTCAGTGATTGGCCGCAATACCCAAGGCGTTCGAGTGATTCGGTTAAAAGACCATGAAACATTGGTGAGTTTAGCGCGCATTGCCGAACCGGAAGAAATCGAACTCGTCGTCACTGACGAAAATAGCTCAGTTGAGGATCAAGGGTAGAGCCGAATGAAAGCAAAAGATCCCCTCTTGGTGTTGCGTGATGAAATCGACGCCATTGACAACGACATTATGCGAGCGATCAATCAGCGCGCTCGTTGTGCGCAAAAAGTCGGCGAAATAAAGCAACAATTGGGTGATGCCAGTTTTTATCGTCCAGAGCGCGAAGCTCAAGTTCTGCGTCGGGTGATGTCAAGTAATCAAGGTCCGATTGACGACGAGGATATGGCGCGCCTTTTTAGACATATCATGTCGGCATGCTTGGCCTTAGAAAAGCCCCTGCGAGTCGCTTTTTTGGGTCCCGAGGGCACGTTTACCCAAGAGGCCGCACTGAAGCATTTTGGTGAGTCCGCAATCAGTGTTCCGAAAAGCGCAATTGATGAGGTGTTTAGAGAGGTTGTCGCGGGCAGCTGCGAATTTGGCGTGGTACCTGTCGAAAATTCTACGGAAGGTGTTGTGAGTCACACTTTGGACAGTTTTATAGATTCTTCATTACATATTTGTGGTGAAGTCGAGCTGCGTATTCATCAACATTTCTTGGTCGGCGTGAATACCAGCGAAGCGAAAGTTACCCGCGTATATTCTCATGCGCAGTCCCTCGCTCAGTGTCGTCATTGGTTAGATGCGAACTATCCGACGATTGAGCGCGTTGCGGTCAGCAGCAATGCTGACGCCGCAAAGCGTGTTAAAGGAGAGTGGAACTCGGCCGCTATTGCGGGTGATATGTCGTGTCAACTCTATGGGTTGAAAAAGTTGGCGGAGAACATTGAGGACCGTCCTGACAATTCGACACGTTTTCTTGTCATTGGTCAACAAAGCGTTCCGGTTAGCGGTGACGACAAAACCTCTGTCATTGTGTCGATGCGCAATAAGCCGGGGGCGTTGCATGCTCTTTTAGAGCCTTTTTACAAGTCCGGCGTCGACTTAACTCGCGTTGAAACGCGTCCATCCAAAGATGGCAAATGGACATATGTTTTCTTTATCGATTTTGTTGGGCACCGTGACGAGCCTTCGGTCGAGAATATTCTAAATGCGCTCACGGACGAAAGCGTGAACCTTAAAATGTTAGGCTCCTATCCCCGCGCCGTTCTATAGAAGCCGCAACGGACCATTGATGGCCAAACAATTGACACGGTCGGAAACGATAAAGGGTATTGGGAGCTTTTCATGACGAATCGAGGTGCGTCTCGAGAGATGGTATGTGATCGCCTTGTGGTCATCGGTCTGGGGTTGATAGGCGCAAGCGTCGCCGCAGCCGCGCGCGAGCAGGGTCTCTGCCGCGAAGTGGTGGGTATCTCGCGGCGCAGCTCTACGCTTGAGCTCGCCCTGCAAGCAGGAATTATTGACCGAGCAGTAGACCAACTCTCGGCAATCGCTAGCGAATTGAAATCTGGCGATGTTGTTTTGATTAGCGTTCCTACGTTAACGGTCGCAGATGTGCTTCGGGATTGCCAAAACCAGCTTTGCGGTACAGTTACTGTTACAGATGTTGCCAGTGTTAAGGGGAATGTCGTTGAGATGGCGGCGACCATTTACGGTAAAATGCCTGCTCAATTTGTGCCGGGACACCCGATTGCAGGGTCTGAAAAGAGTGGTGTCAACGCGGCTTCCACGGATTTATTTGACGGACATAGGGTGATTCTCACTCCTGTCGAAGAGACGGGCTTGGGTCACGTTGGGCGCATCCGTGCGCTCTGGGAAGCAATCGGTGCTGTCGTGTGTTGTATGGAGGTGGCGCGACATGATGCGATCTTGGCGGCCACTAGCCACTTGCCTCATCTACTGGCATATGCGCTCGTTGATAGCCTGGCGTCGGGGGACGAGCATCGAGAGATATTTCGTTATGCGGCAGGCGGCTTTCGAGACTTTACGCGCATCGCCGCGAGTGATCCAGTCATGTGGCGCGATATTGCACTGGCGAACCGTACGGCGATTTTGAACGTTTTAGACCGTGTGTTGTCAGATTTTACAAGGTTACGCCAAGCCGTCGATCAGGCTGATCAAGATCACCTGATTGACGTTTTTACCCGCGCGCGCGATGCGCGCCATTACTTCGAAAGCGTATCAGAGAGCCCATCTATGTCTTTATCCAAAGCGCGCAGTGAGACACGATATAGACTCGCTCCAGGGGGACATAGTCGCGCGACTTTGCAGGTTCCCGGAGATAAATCCATATCTCATCGATCGATTATGTTAGGTTCTTTGGCGGAGGGCCTTACGGAAGTTAATGGTTTTTTGGAGGGCGAAGACAGTTTAGCAACACTGCAGGCGTTCCGTGACATGGGTGTTTTAATCGAGGGTCCCGACGACGGTCGGTTAGCCATTCATGGCGTCGGATTAAACGGACTGAAAGCGCCTAAAAAGCCTTTGTATTTAGGGAATTCAGGTACGGCAATGCGTTTGTTCAGCGGCCTTTTAGCGGGTCAAGCCTTCGACGTTGAGTTGATCGGCGATGAATCCTTAACGAAGCGCCCCATGGGACGTGTCGCAGACCCTCTGCGGGCGATGGGCGCAGTGATTGAAACGGCTGCAGGCGGTCGGCCGCCGCTACGTATTCGCGGCGGAAACACGTTGAAGGGAATCGAATATAAAATGCCTATGGCAAGTGCTCAGGTAAAGTCTTGTATTTTATTGGCTGGGCTGTATGCAGAAGGTGTTTCTACGGTGGAAGAGCCAGCACCGACTCGGGACCACACTGAACGTATGCTACAAGGGTTTGGATATACAGTCGTTCGGGAGGGCTCCCGCGCCGAATTGCGAAGTGGCGGGGGTTTAAAAGCGAGGCGCATTGATGTTCCCTCCGATATTTCTTCTGCTGCGTTTTTTATGGTTGCGGCCGCAATAACGCCGGGCTCGGACATTCTTTTGCGTCATGTCGGTATCAATCCGACGCGCGTGGGCGTATTAAATATTTTGACGTTGATGGGTGCGGACGTGCAAGTTCTCGACGAGAGAGAGGCAGGTGGCGAGCCTGTGGCGGATATTCGCGTTCGCTACTCTGGTCTCGTTGGTATTGATATCCCGACAGATCAAGTGCCTTTGGCGATAGATGAGTTCCCAGTAATTTTTATCGCGGCTGCCTGTGCTTCGGGTAAGACCCGCTTGACGGGCGCAGAGGAACTGCGTGTAAAAGAAAGTGATCGTATTCAGGTTATGGCTGATGGGTTACAAGTGCTTGGCGTCGATGCGGAAGCGACCGATGATGGTATGACGATCGTTGGGGGGCCAATTGGCGGAGGATTGATTGACAGTCACGGTGATCATCGTATTGCCATGGCATTTAGCATAGCAGCGTTGCGCGCACGCGCAGAAATCAGTATAAACCATTGCAACAACGTAGCTACGTCGTTTCCATCGTTTATCGAATTGGCGCGGGCTATTGGTTTGCAGCTTGATGTTGAGGATATGTAGTGACTATGTCGGTCAGAATTATTACGTTAGACGGCCCTAGTGGCGCAGGAAAGGGTACAGCCGGTATCGGTTTGGCAAAAAAGCTGAACTATTATTATCTGGACAGTGGTGCGTTGTACCGTTTGCTGGCGCTAGCCGCCCAAAGGCACAAAGTTGATCTGGATAATCAATCAGCTGTGACGACCCTCGCGGCACATTTCGACATTGACTTTAAAAATACTGCGATAGGGGCGATGCAAGTTTTGTTAGAGGGTGAGGACGTTACCCGTGAGATCCGTATGGAGCACGTAGCGTCTGCTGCATCGAGGGTGGCCATGCACGCGGGTGTTCGTAGTGCGTTGGTTGATCGACAACGTTTGTTTGCGAAATCTCCTGGGTTAGTGGCAGACGGTCGGGATATGGGAACTGTGATATTTCCCGATGCTGAATTAAAGATTTACCTGACCGCAAGCTCTGAAGTGCGCGCGTCTCGAAGACATAAACAGTTGCTTGAAAAGGGGGAAAATGTTAGTCTCCACGCCGTCCGAATTCAGGTCGATGAACGGGACGAACGCGATAGAAGCCGAAAGTCTTCCCCGCTGCGTCCCGCTGCGTCTGCCATACAGATTGATACATCGGCGATGTCGGCAGAAGAAGTTCTGAATAAACTTCTCGAAATCGCTGTTATCAGAGGATTGTTCCACTAATCGGGCGAGCCGCGTTGCACCAGCATTTGACGTTGCTCTGCCTCAATGTAACTACTCCGCATGAGCTGGCACTGCGGTTGAAGCGTGATTTCGGTGCTTTTGATGACCGAAATATCGCCCTTCACTATCTAGGTATAATCACATGAGCGAAAGCTTCCAAGAACTGTTCGAAGAGAGTCTAAAAACTGTTGAAATGAGTCCGGGTGCAATTATTACTGGGGTCATCATTGATATAGACAAAGATTGGGTGACCGTGCATGCCGGCTTGAAATCTGAAGGCGTGATATCCATAGATCAATTTTACAATGAAAAAGGCCTTGTCGAAGTTGTTATTGGCGATGAAGTTCAAGTTGCGCTTGAGGCAGTTGAAGACGGACATGGAGCTACCAAGTTATCGCGTGAAAAGGCCCGCCGAGCGGAGTCGTGGATTGATCTTGAGGCAGCCCATAAAGCGGATGAAGTTGTTATGGGAATTATCAGTGGGAAGGTCAAAGGCGGTTTCACTGTAGATGTTCATGGGTTAAGAGCCTTTTTGCCGGGGTCATTGGTGGATGTTCGGCCGCTGCGCGAAATTACTCATCTCGAAGGCAAAGACCTAGAATTCAAAGTCATTAAGTTAGACCCAAAACGAAACAATGTTGTTGTTAGTCGGCGAGCGGTCATGGAGAGCGCCAATTCGGCTGAACGCGATGCGCTGCTTGCGAATATCGAAGAAGGTTCGTCGTTGAAAGGTGTTATCAAGAATTTGACGGATTACGGCGCTTTTGTCGATCTTGGTGGTATTGATGGTCTTCTTCACATCACAGATATGTCTTGGAAACGCATCAGACACCCTTCTGAAATGATTAACGTGGGCGATGAAATTGATGTCAAGGTATTGAAATTTGATCGCGAGCGAAATCGTGTTTCGTTAGGAATGAAGCAGATGGGCGACGATCCCTGGGGCGATATAAAAGGTCGCTATCCAGAAGGCGCGCGCGCCAAAGCCAAAATCACGAATCTGACCGACTATGGCTGTTTTGCTGAATTGGAAGACGGCGTTGAAGGGTTGGTGCATGTCTCTGAAATGGACTGGACAAATAAAAATGTGCATCCATCAAAGATTGTGCAGCTCGGCGATGAGGTCGAGGTGATGGTTCTGGATATTGATGAAGAGCGCCGACGTATTTCACTCGGCATAAAACAGTGTTTTGCGAACCCTTGGGATGATTTTGCGACAAGCATGGAAAAAGGCGAAAAAATTGCTGGTAAAATCAAGTCTATTACCGATTTCGGTATTTTCATCGGGCTTGACGGGGGTATTGACGGCTTGGTTCACTTGTCGGACATTTCTTGGAGCGAAACAGGTGAAGACGCCGTGCGTAATTTCAAGAAAGGAGAGGAAGTTGAGACGGTTGTTCTGAGTATTGATGCAGAAAGGGAACGCATTTCATTGGGTATTAAGCAACTTCAAGATGATCCGTTTAATACCTATGTCAATACAAACGACAAAGGCGCCGTGGTCGTGGGTACGGTGAAGGAAGTTGATGCCAAAGGGGCTACTCTACAACTGGCAGATCACGTTGAGGGTTATATAAAGGGCTCTGAATTGTCTCGTGAACGCGTCGAAGATGCCCGCTTAGTAACCACGATTGGTGCGGAAATTGAGGCTAAGATCGTAGTGGTAGACCGAAAAAATCGGACCATAAGTTTGTCGGTTAAATCGAAGGACGTGTCTGATGAAAAGGCGGCAGTGAAGGCGCATCGCAAGCAGGAAACCGAAACGGCCTCGGCTCCTACAACTATCGGCGACCTTATCAAAGCGCAAATGGATAAATAGATCGCGATGGATGAACTGGTTAGGGATGGTTTTTTTACCCCTGATCGGTTCAATCCAATGGGTATTGTTATTTTTCACTTGTATAAAATTTATAGTCTTATAAACTAAGCTCCTAACTTGAAAATGTTTAGCGCCGTTCTGTACGTGCGCTGCGCCAAATTTTTTTAAGACAAGAATAAAACTGCGAGTCACATGACAAAATCAGAACTTATTGAGAGAATGTCAGACAGCCAAGATCATTTATCCCCCCGCGATGTTGAATTAGCGGTCCGTATGATCTTAGAACGTATGACCACCACACTGGCTAATAACAGACGGATAGAGATCCGCGGCTTTGGTAGTTTTTCTTTGCATTACCGTGCACCCCGATTGGGGCGTAATCCGAAAACGGGTACGGCTGTAGAACTCAGTGGTAAGCACGTTCCTTATTTTAAACCTGGCAAAGAACTCCGCGATCGTGTTAACACGTCTTAAAATTTTGGGTCGCTGGGCCCACTATATTAATTAAATAAAGACTTCAGGGCGGCTAACGACTCTCTGCGCTGTTCCTCTAGTTGGTTCGGGTCTGATGTGATACCTTCGCCTAGTAGGGTCATGTCCGAGCTGGGTATTTCTTCGACAAATCGGCTCGGCTGTGTGTTGCTAATAGTGCCAAATTGTTTTCTTTGTAGCGCTCTAGTCATCGTCAGTGTTCTTCTGGCACGCGTGATACCGACATAGGTCAGACGTCTCTCTTCTTCAATTTCCTCGGTTTCTACGCTGTTGCGATGTGGCAGAAGTTCTTCTTCCATGCCGATCATGAAGACGTGCAAGAATTCGAGTCCTTTGGCGGCGTGTAGAGTCATCAGTTGCACTTTGTCTTGCGTTGTTGCGTCTTCATTGCGATCCAACAAATCACGTAGCGCTAGTTTTGCGATCGCCCCCTCTACTGTTTCGGTCGCAGTTGTGTATTTTTTGTCCGTCGGCGATAGCATTTGGCTGAGCTGCTCGAGTAAAAACTCAATATTTTGCCAGCGTTTTGTCGCGACATGATCGCTGCTGGCGTTTTGTTGGAGCCAACCATAATAGTTCATATCGTCAAGCATCTCGCGAATGACGTCGATGGGGTTGTCGTTGTAAAGCCGCTGGTTTATGCGATCGATCCACTCTTTAAATCGGTGAAGTTTCTCGAGGCTCTTTGGCTCAAGTCGCTCGGCAAGACCGAATTCTTTGATGCAATGAAATAGTGGGACGTTTCGTTGATTTGCATAACTACCCAGCTTTTCTAACGTTGTCGGCCCGATTTGTCGCCGTGGTGTATTGATGATTCGCAAAAATGCATTGTCATCGTCCGGATTCACGATGATGCGCAAGTAAGCCATGACATCTTTGATCTCGGTTTTCGCATAGAACGACTGCCCCCCGGTAATTTCATAGGGAATTGCATGTGCTTGCAGTTTCATTTCAAGTGCACGAGCTTGGTAGTTACTTCTGTAGAGGACCGCAAAATCAGAATGCTGACAGCGCCGTTTCAACCGCATATCAATAATTTCACAGGAGATTCGCTCACACTCCTCATTTTCATTTTCGGTACAGATCAGGCGCAGCGGGTCACCCGGGCCCAACTCACTCCACAATGATTTAGTGAACACATGAGGGTTATGGGCAATTAAAGCGTTGGCCGCGCGCAATATGCGCCCTGTAGACCGATAATTCTGCTCAAGTTTGACCACCTTTAGGTCTTTAAAGTCTTCCTTTAGCTGTAACAGGTTCTCCGGTTTAGCGCCGCGCCAGGCGTAAATAGACTGGTCATCGTCGCCTACCACGGTCACGGCTCGGCGCTGTTTTACAAGCAGTCGAACGAGCTCGTATTGTGCTTTATTGGTATCTTGATACTCATCTACAAGTAGATAACGGATGTGATTCTGCCAGCGCGAAAGTATTTCACTATGGTTTTGAAAAAGTTGGACGGGCAGCATCAGCAAATCATCAAAATCAACTGCATTGTAAGCCCGCATCGCCTGCTGATATTGCTGATAGAGTGCGGCGATACTGTGTTCACTAGTACTTGATGCAGCTTTCGCTGCCGCCTCTGGCGAGAGGAGTGAACTCTTCCAATTAGAAATTGTGCTTTGAATCACATCGATTAACTTGTCATCGAGTTCAGTGCGCCTGTGCATTAGCTCGCGCAGGATATTACGGCTGTCTTCCTGATCTAGAATCGAGAAGCCGACTTTAAACCCTAGCGTCGCAATTTCACTGCGGATGATATGCAAGCCTAGATTATGGAATGTTGAAACCATGATGCCCCGGGTTTGCTGGGCAGATAATAGTTGGGTCACCCGTGATTGCATTTCCTTTGCTGCTTTATTGGTAAATGTCACTGCGGCTATGTGACGTGCAGGTAATTCACAGTGTTCGATCAGGTACGCGATTTTACGAGTTATTACACTTGTTTTACCGCTGCCCGCTCCTGCTAAAATAAGAAGCGGTCCGTCGATATAGCGAAGCGCTTCTTGTTGCTGAGTATTCAGCGAAGCTCGCATTAATTGGATTCTATGCGAGAGACTGCGGCTAATCGATCACGTAATATCTGGTCAGAAGTGCGGAGTTCTTCAAGTTTCTGCCGCTCTTTGTCAACAATGTGAGACGGCGCTTTGTTGACAAAGGACGCGTTACTCAGCTTGGCTTCAAGTTTATCAATCTCAGTGTGTAATTTGTTGACCTCGCGGCTCAGGCGCTGCCGTTCATCCTCGATATCAACATGGCCCGCCAACGGAACCAAGATTTCTAGATCGCCTGCGATGGCGGTCATGCTAACAGGGACTTCTTCACCCTCGGCGGCCCAATTAATTTCAGAAAGATGCGCAAGTTTGCACAGAAACTGGTTATTCTGTTGAAGTCGCCTGTGGTCCTCCGCCCCGCCTTTTTCAAGGACGACCGATAAAAGTTTTGCCGGCGAGATATTCATTTGCGCACGCAGGGAACGAATCCCCACGATCACTGATTTAAGCCATTCAATATCACTTTCCGCTTCGAGGTTGATGAGAGCCGGATCGGCCTTTGGATAGGGGCGCTGCATAATTGTATCGCCATCTATATTGGCTAAAGGCGCGATACTCTGCCATATCTCTTCAGTGATGAAAGGCAACATGGGATGCGCTAAACGCAAGATCGCCTCAAGCACCCGCACCAAGGTTCGACGGGTACCAGTTTTCAGTGTCTGACGGCCGTTTTCATCCCAAAGGACGGGCTTTGACAACTCCAAGTACCAGTCGCAGTATTCGTTCCATACAAAGTCATAGAGCGCCTGCGATGCCAAATCAAAGCGATAGTTATTCAATGCATGTTCTACATCCGTCTGTGCAGCTTGTAAGCGTGATACGATCCACTGATCTGCCAAACTCAGCTCATAACCGTCTGTGTCGCCATTACAGTCGCATCCCTCGGTATGCAACAAGACGTAACGAGCTGCATTCCACAATTTGTTGCAAAAGTTGCGGTACCCTTCAAGACGTTTCATGTCCCAATTGATATCCCTCCCTGTAGATGCCAATGCACACAGAGTAAAGCGCAATGCGTCCGCACCGTAAGCCTCGATCCCTTGGGGGAATTGTTTTTTTGTTCGCGCAGCTATTTTTTTTGCAAACTGGGGTTGCATCATATTAGCGGTACGTTTGGCTTGAAGATCCTCAAGGCTAATACCGTCTATCATGTCCAGAGGATCAATTACGTTGCCCTTGGACTTGGACATTTTCTGACCTTGCTCGTCGCGAATGAGCCCGTGTACATACACAGTTTCAAAAGGGACCTGAGGCTGACCGTCGTCATCGCGCAAAAAATGCATAGACAACATCACCATCCGAGCGACCCAAAAGAAAATAATATCAAAACCTGTAACCAGTACACTCGTTGGGTGAAATAGGGCGAGTCGGTTGGTTTGTTTCGGCCAACCCAATGTCGCAAAACTCCACAACGCAGAGGAAAACCAAGTATCTAATACATCTGGATCTTGGTGCAGTGGTCGCATTCCTAACTGGTACTTCTCGCGCACATGCGTTTCACTATTACCGACAAAAACGTGTCCATTATCGTCATACCAAGCTGGAATACGGTGACCCCACCATAGTTGTCGCGAAATGCACCAGTCCTGCACGTTGCGCAGCCACGCAAAATACATATTTTCATATTGCTGGGGGACAAATTTGATGCGTCCCTTTTCAACTGCGGATACAGCAGGGACCGCAAGTTTTTTGGCATCTACATACCATTGGTCAGTTAGCATTGGCTCAATTGCTACGCCACTACGATCGCCAAATGGAACGGTCATATCGTTATCTTCGATAGCGTGCAGGGCGCCACTTTCTTCGAGATCGGCAATAATTTGACGACGTACTTCAAAGCGATTTAAACCACGGTACTTTTGGGGAATCAATGCGTCGATGTCGTTGTTATCACTCCCGTCGCTGTTAAGACATTCAGCGGACTGACGAATGCTAGCGCTCTTGGTTAAAATGTTAATCATCGGCAGGTTATGTCGTTGGCCAACGGCATAATCGTTAAAATCGTGAGCTGGCGTAATTTTTACGCATCCAGTGCCTTTATCCATTTGCGCGTGGTCATCGCCGACGATACCTACTGGGCGGTTAACCAGCGGGAGTATCACTTGGCTGCCGATAAGATCGCGGTAACGGGGGTCCTCCGGATTCACCGCCACACCGGTATCTCCCAAGAGTGTTTCTGGACGAGTCGTCGCTACCACAATGAAGCGATCTCCCGAGGCAGTGGTTTTTCCATCGGCAAGTGGGTAACGGATATGCCACATCTTTCCGGATGTTTCTCGGTTTTCGACTTCTAGATCTGATATGGCCGTGAGTAACTTTGGATCCCAGTTGACAAGGCGTTTTCCCCGATAGATCAGACCTTCCTCGTAAAGGCGCACGAAGGCCTCTTGAACACTATTGGAAAAATCCTCATCCATCGTAAAGCGTTCGTTCTCCCAGTCCACGGAATTGCCGAGACGGCGCATCTGTTGGATAATTTCTCCTCCAGATTCTTCTTTCCACTGCCACACTTTGGCAACGAATTTCTCGCGTCCGAGCGCTCTTCGGTCGGGCTCGCCTTCTGTGGCTAGATTGCGCTCCACCACCATTTGCGTTGCAATTCCTGAATGATCTGTACCCACCTGCCACAAGGTATTTCTCCCCTGCATTCGCCGATATCGAATGAGTGCGTCCATGATGGAGTACTGTAAGGCGTGACCCATATGCAACCGACCTGTAATGTTGGGTGGCGGGATCATGATAGAAAACGGATCGCCTGTACCACTGGGCGCAAAATAACCGCGTTTTTCCCATTCTTGGTACCAGTGTTGTTCAATCGACTGAGGGTGAAATGTGCTATCCAATATGAATTCTTCCAGTAATGCCGGCGATATTGATCGCGATTATTTTTTCGATTTTGCCCTGTAAGCAGCTCATCTGAAAAGCATGCAGCCTGTCCACGCAAGCACGCGAATTATAGGCGCTCGCGGCGTCCTTAGCCACACATCGGACGGAAATCGTTTGGCGCTTGCCTTTCGGTAATGAGCCCTCGAACGTATGCGAGTTTTGCCGGTGGTGCCTAGGCGCACCCTGTGCTCGCGGGTTTTTGTCTGACGTTGCCTCGTTTAGGTTTTGGAACCCGTAAACTTATCGCTTAGATCAAAGAAATCGAGTGCGTATCCACGTTCTTTATAAAAACGGAAGTTATTTCTTTTTGATTGCTGATAATCGGGATCTGTATAAATAATTTCAATGACGCGCTCAAAACGACTAAACCATGTCGGTATGTCGGGTTGCAGATTGATCAATAATTGATGATGCTCTCCAGGTAGTGGGTCGGCACTGATGGCGATGGGCCAAGATTCTGGCCCGATTGCATGCGGTATAAACGAGGACCGCTCTTGGCGCCACAAATAGTCATCGAGATGTTGTGCGATATCCGGTGCCTCCACCTGACACAGCACAGTTTGATCTGCTTGCAAAGCTTTCTGCATGAGTTGCCTGATCAATGCTAGAGCAAGGTCGCGGTCACCAGCTATTTTATAAAAAGAAATGCGGGTCATATTCGCAAATTAACATTATGCGCGACTGTCGCACTGCTGTTTTAAGTACTCCATCAAGAGGGGGACGGGTCGTCCTGTAGCACCCTTTTGGCCGCCCGACAGCCACGCAGTGCCTGCAATATCTATATGCGCCCAAGACATCGTTTTTGCAAAACGCGCCAAAAAGCATGCGGCCGTGATCGTACCTGCCTGACGTCCGCCGATATTTCCCATGTCAGCAAAGTTACTTTTCAGTTGTTCATCGTAGTCCTCCCATAGGGGAAGTCGCCAAGCACGATCGCCCGAGCGGTTGCCGCTCTCCAGTAATTTTTCGGCGAGACGGTCATCGTTGGCAAGGAGTCCAGAGGCATGTTTGCCTAGTGCCATAACGCAGGCACCGGTAAGGGTCGCGATATCGATGACTGCGCACGGGTTAAAGCGTTCCGCATAGGTGATGGTGTCACACAGAATTAATCGACCTTCGGCATCAGTGTTCAAGACCTCGATAGTTTGTCCGGACATGCTAGTGACCACATCGCCGGGGCGCGTCGCGGTGCCACTGGGCATATTTTCCACCGCCGGCACCAAGCCAATAACATTGATCGCCAGTTGGCTCGCTGCTAGTGCTTGCATAACACCCATCACGGCGCCACCTCCACACATGTCAAATTTCATCTCATCCATTCCAGCGCCGGGTTTTAAACTGATACCGCCTGAGTCAAAGGTAACTGCTTTGCCAATTAACGCGACTGGGGATGTTGTATGGGTGGTTCCGCGGTACTCCATGACGATCAGTTTTGCGGGTTCTACTGTACCCGCTGCTACCGACAGAAACGATCCCATACCGAGTGCCTGCATATCGGCTTCTTCAAGAATGGTGGTTGTGAGTGATTCGAATTGGGTTGCCATAGCGTTAGCCTGCTCGGCAAGGTAGGTGGGGGTGCAGATATTAGCGGGTAAATCACCCAGTAGTCGCGCGAGATTCACTCCCTTTCCGATCGATTGTCCTGAAGCGAGTCCGATATTGGTGGGTTCAACGTCGGCCTGATTTTCTGACCAGTACGTGATCTGCTCTAGTTTGCTGGCGGTGGTTTTGTTATTTTTACTGTACTTGTAGCTCGCTTGAATAGTCTGTTGGGCGACCATGGCGGCACGCCACTGGGTGTCGCTGATTGGGAGCGTATCGATCCACACAATTTTTGCGACACCCGCGCGTATCGCTTGCTTTGCGGCAGATGCAATCGCAGCAATCTGCTGCTGTCTTTCGGTTGCGCCCTCAATGCCGACCAGAATTAACTGACCAAAAGGCATCGATGGTGTGTAAATCGTTTTTGTCGAGCCTTTCTTGCCGTCAAATTGAGTGAGCGCAACGAGTGTTGTCAACTCATCTTTTAGAGTTGCGTCCAACGCGTGTAATCCGGTGTTAAAATCGGCATTGGTTAATAGAATGGCGCAATCCGCTTTTATTTTTAACGGATCAGTGGAAGATGCAGTAAACTTCATTGGGGGATCCTATTTTATCTGATGATTCTTGCATAACAAGATAACAGTTTGTTTAAAAACACCCAAGGTTTTATAAGTTTGATGCTGTGATTATTTTTCGTTATTTTTGCCGCGAGGTACTATCCACGACCTTTGCGGTCTGTGTCGTATTACTTCTGATTTTGATCAGCGGTCGGCTGGTTAAATATCTTGCGGAGGTGGCAGCAAGTGCCATGGAACCGAGTGTGATGCTTGCGGCGTTGGGATATCGGATCCCGGGATTTCTTGAGTTGACTTTGCCACTGGCCTTTTTTCTTGGGTTACTCCTGTCACTTGGGCGCTTGCGCGTTGATAACGAGATTAGCGTTTTACATGCGTGTGGCGTATCGGAGGGAAAATTGTTGGGATACACCCTGGTCATCGCAGGGTTTTTGGCGATCTTTGTGGGTTATTTGAGCTTGGTTTTGTCACCTGCGGGAATGCAGCGGGCTTCCGTTCTGGCAGCAGCGCAAAGCGCACGAGGGGAAATGGATGACTTAGTGCAGAAGACTTTTTATCCTCTGCGTGATCAGCGCGGAGTGATCTACGCGGGCGAGATCTCCTCGCAAAAGGGGTTTAACGACGTTTTCTTAGTACTTCCTCGCCAGTCTGGTGAAGGAACTCGAGCAATCGTCGTGGTCGCCAAAACCGCTACTCAACAACGAAATGAGGGCGGTTTCGATCACTACTTAAGTTTAAAGGACGGCACTCGATATGAAATTACTCCGGGTCGATACGATTACCAGCGGACTAATTTTTCGGAATATGGTATCCGGTTGGCAAAAAAGCGGCGCTATAAAGAAGATAATGAAACAGCTTTAATTGCCACTCGGGACCTGTTCGACTCTCAAGATCCTAAGCAACGCATTGCGCTACAGTGGCGACTGTCAATACCGATGATGATGTTCGTGGTCGCTTTCCTCGCATGGCCGTTGAGTCGTACTCGGCCGCGTCAGGGACGTTATGCGCGGTTACTTCCAGCCGTGTTGCTGTATTTAACATATTTGTTAGGTTTAAATGCGCTCCGTGGCTCTATTGAGTCCGGCAGTGTTCCGGCGTCCGTGACTTTACTTCCCATGCATGTAATTTTTCTCGCTCTTGCCGCTATTCTCATTGTAAGAGGGGCGGGCGTGCGTCGAAATCGCATTTGGCGTTGGTGGAGCACTCGGCCGTCATGATGTCTAGGTTGTCGTCGCATGTGGGTCGTTCAGTGTTCAGAGCAATTTCTGTTGCACTACTAGCGATCGTGGGGCTGGACGCTATTGCTGCCATTATTGATGAGGCAGATTCACTTACGGGGCACTATTTTTTCGTTGATTCCCTAGAGTACGTTGCCATCACGTTGCCCTCGCGAGTCTATGAATACATCCCCATGGCCGCCTTAATCGGCTGCTTGTTTGGATTGGGGCAACTGGCAAACGATAGTGAGTTAATTGTGATGCGAGCTGCGGGTGTTTCAACCCTGCGTATTGTGCTGTTCGTGCTGCGCCCGACCCTGATGTTTGTTCTCGCTGGACTGCTAATTGGCGAGTATTTCTCACCGTATCTTGACCAGTATGCGCAGGGCCAGCGCGAGTACCTGCGCAAGGGTGCGTCGGCCGCCGACGCGACCACGGGATTATGGATCCGAGAGGATCACGAGGTCATGCATTTTAATGCGGTATTTCCAGGTGGCGTACTCTTCGGCGTGACCCGGTATCAGTTTTCCCCCGAGCGTGAGCTTTTAGAGGCCAGTTTTTCTTCGCGGGCGACTTACAATAGCGTATCCAAGCGTTGGGTAGAGGAAAATATTTCTATTACTCGTTTTTACCATAACCATACTGAAACAGACAAATTAGTGACTCGCCAATGGGACTCTGAATTAAGTCCACAGCTTTTGTTGGTGAATGTTTTGCCGCCAGAAGGACTGTCGAGTTCAACACTTTACTACTATATCCATTTTTTAGAGCAGCAAGGAGCCGACGCAGGGATTTATGAGTTAGCGTTTTGGCGTAAGGTGCTTCAGCCGCTGATCGTCTTGGGTTTGGTTGTGTTAGGCATTTCCTTTGTCTTTGGGCCTTTGCGTGGGGCGCCTATGGGGCTGAAGATATTCGTGGGCGTTCTTGTCGGTATTATCTTTAATATTGCTCAGGACATGTTGGGTCCTTCGAGTCTAGTCGTAGGCTTTAATCCCCTTATCGCGGTACTCTTGCCGATTATCGTGTGTTTTTTTGCAGGACTTGAGCTATTGCGCAGAGCGCGCTGACTCTGAACGGTTGATGTCAGCCCTTGATTCTGCCGATAGCGCGCTGCCAGCCAGCCACTTTGAGGTCTCGCCGTTCGGTATCCATGACTGGCAAGAAGCGATGCTCGCATTGCCAGTGGCGAGAAAAGCCGTCCTGATTAGGCCAAATTCCAGCTCTCGACGCTGCTAGCCAAGCCGCCCCCAGTGCCGACGTTTCGGTTATGGTGGGGCGATCTACGCGTAGCTGTAAAATATCGGCCAGAAATTGCAGAGTCCAATCGCTCGCGGCCATGCCGCCGTCTACCCGCATCACATCAGGATTTTTAGAATCCCAGTCAGAGCTCATCGCGCGGATGAGGTCAAGGGTTTGATAACAGACTGATTCGAGTGCCGCACGTGTAATTTCTTTGTGCGTCGTTGCGAGGGACAGGCCGACGAGTGCGCCGCGGGCTTGTGGATCCCACCATGGTGCACCGAGTCCGGTAAATGCCGGTACCATATAGACGTCGTCAAGGGGGTCTGCATCGCGCGCAAAGTCGTCTGATTGCTTTGCTGACGCGATAATTCCAAGATTGTCGCGAAGCCAGTTAACAGCAGCCCCCGCAGTAAATATGGAACCTTCGAGCGCATAATGAATTTCACCATCAAGGCATGACGCAATGGTCGTTATCAATGCATGCTCGGATTGGACGGCCTTTGAACCTGTGTTGAGAAGGGCAAAACAGCCGGTTCCATAGGTCGACTTCAGCATGCCGGGCGAAAAGCATGCTTGACCCATCGCAGCCGCCTGCTGGTCGCCTGCGACCCCGCAAAGTCTGATTTTCCCGTCAAATAGATCCTTTGTGGTGTGCCCAAAATCTGCATTACAATCGCGTACCTCAGGCAGGAGCGCGCGAGGCACGTTAAATATATCGAGCAGATCGTCGTCCCACTGTTGTTCATGAATGTTGTAGAGCATTGTCCGTGAGGCATTGGTAGCGTCAGTTGCATGCACCATGCCCCCTGTCAGATTCCATATAAGCCAACTATCAATTGTGCCAAACGCTAATTCGCCGCGCTCTGCGGCAGATCGAGCGCCTTCTACAGAATCTAAAATCCAGCTCACTTTGGTCGCTGAAAAATAGGGGTCGAGCAACAAACCGGTTTTTTTGGTAAGGGTTGGCTCAAGCCCTTGACGCTTGAGGTTCGCGCAGTGTGGGGCGGTTCGACGGTCTTGCCAACCGATAGCATTATAGAGAACTTGGCCGCTTTGACGATGCCATATCACTGTCGTCTCACGTTGGTTGGAAATGCCTAATGCGGCAATTTGCGAGCTTTTTACGCACCCGTTTTGTATCGCTATGCGGGCGGTTTTGAGAGTGGTTTGCCATATCTCTTCGGGATCATGTTCAACCCATCCGGCTTGGGGTACAAAACGATTTATCTCAATTTGAGATTGGCCTCGGATGCAAAATGCGGTGTCAAAAAGGAGGCTTCTGGACGACGTAGTCCCCTGATCCAATGCGATGACAAATTCGCTATACGTCATGCGGGTAACGCCCTTATTTAGTGTGTTTTTGGCGGAAGCACTTTTGTTGCAAGCTTAGCAGACCCTCTGTATCTATGTCTTACTATGATTCTTTAGGGATGACGATAACATGGGTTTCTGTTGCTAAGTCATGCCAACAAGCGCGATGTGGAGGGAGCAAGCACCAAATAAAACCGATCAGACTGACAACAGACAGTGGTGCGAGCAGACAGCGTTTGATGCACTGTTGGGCGTTCGCGCGTCGGCCGTCACAGCTTTGTAATTTTAGCCGCCAAGATTTCATTCCCAGTGTTTGGCCTTGTTTGCGCCAGCATATGTAGTAATAACCCGACAGCGAGACATACAGCCCGACAAAGCCTAACCATTGGCCCACCGGCCCGCTGTCGTATCGCGTCGCGCCGTCTAATCCAAGAAATATCACGCGCACGCTCAAAAGTATTGCGGCGTAAGCAAGTGCAATAGCGAAGAGTAAAAAGGCATCATAAACTAAACTCGCCAGACGCCTGAACAGCCCTGCAGTCTGTGCGGTGAGACCGTCTGGGCGTATCGGCCTAGGGACAACGCTGGGTGTGGTCATAGCAGGGTTAGACTTCTCCATGAGGTAACTCTGCGAGAGTATAAAAGATCTTTGGCACTGACTCAAAGTCGGTACAATAGGAGTTCGGTTATACGAGGTGTCAGAATGGTGACCAGGTTCGTGTTTTGGAGGATAATTTGAATTGGATCTACGGGATTCATTCGGTGCAGACAGTGTTAAAGAGCGCTCCTGAGCGGGTTAAGGAGTTGTTCGTGCACCGCAGTCGTCAGGATGATCGCCTGAAAAAAATTCACAATCTTGCTGAACAACATGGGGTTACGCTCCAGTGGGTTCCATCAAAATGGCTAGATGCTAAGGTAGATGGACGGCATCAGGGCGTAGTCGCACATTGCGTTGAAGGGCGCAGTCTGGATGAATCTTTTTTATACGAATTAGTTGAAAACGCTGTTGCAGCCCCATTTTTTCTGATGCTCGATGGTGTGACTGACCCGCATAATCTAGGGGCATGCCTGCGATCTGCCGAGGGGGCAGGAGTGGATGCTGTGATAGTGCCAAAAGATAACTCAGTCGGTGTGACTGCAGTCGTAAGAAAAGTGGCTTGTGGGGCGGCCGAGGTTGTGCCGCTCGTCGTCGTGACCAATCTGTCACGAACGTTGCAGCGGATGAAAGACCTAGGTGTTTGGGTGGTGGGAACCACCGGAGATGCGTCGACGCCCATATACGATATGAAGCTTCGTGATCCTCTCGTGTTGGTTATGGGCTCAGAGGAGAGTGGCCTTCGCCAACTCACCCGAAAGCACTGCGATTTTCTCGCTAAAATACCAATGCGCGGTTCGATCTCTAGTCTCAATATTTCTGTCGCGGCCGGCGTTTCGTTGTTTGAAGTGGTTCGGCAACGTATGGGCTGAAGACCTTGCAGGCAGGTTAGCATTTTGGTTAAACGATGCTGTTGCAGTCATGTTGAAACGGAAGGTTTTTAAAGACTTGGCTTGCGGGAAGCTGCGATCTGTCGTTGGTGCATTAATGTGTCTTGCAACCGTGCAAGCAAGTCACTACACTAACGCGCCTCAAGGTTATGGGGCGTGGCCCCAGACACTCCTTGTTTCACTGGATCATCGCTTCAGGTGCTCCGGGAGACCTAATTATCCATAAGGAGAAAAAATGCGACATTATGAAATTGTGTTTCTGGTTCACCCAGATCAAAGTGAGCAAGTTCCGGGCATGATTGAGCGGTACTCGGCGAGCGTTATGGCTGGTGGTGGCGCCGTGCATCGTTTGGAAGATTGGGGCCGCAGACAGCTGGCCTATCCGATCAGTAAAATCCACAAAGCCCACTACGTGATGATGAATGTTGAGTGCGGTCAGGAGGTTTTAGACGAGCTCAATTCAACATTTCGCTACAACGACGCCATCATCCGCAATATGGTCATTAGGCGTTCCGACGCGGTAACCTCCGAATCTCCCATTATGAGCCAGGAAAATGCAGAAAAGGCTGAGCGGGAGGCCCGAGAATCGCGCGCTGTAGCCAAGGCAAAGGCGGATCAAGAAAAGGCAGCAGCAGAAGCCGCAGTCGCTGCAGAGGCTAGTGAAGAGCTGGTTGAGGAGAGTGCAGACGCGGAAGTGCCTGCAGAAGACGCGGCAACTGATGAAGGAGAAGAATAATGGCTAAGTTTGTTCGTCGTCGAAAGTTTTGCCGATTTACAGCCGAAGGGGCCACAGAGATTGACTACAAGGATTTAGAGACCTTGAAGGGTTATGTGTCTGAGAGCGGGAAAATCGTGCCGAGCAGGATCACCGGGACGAAAGCGCGCTATCAACGTGAGCTATCTGAGGCGATCAAGCGGGCGCGCTATATCGCTTTGCTACCCTTTACCGATAGCCACGACTAGCGATCGATTTCTATGCGTGCGCTGATCGAGTTCATCATGCGTGGTAGGCCACATGCATGTGGCGTCGCGCTGGCGGGTTATTTGATGCCGTTAGTCAGTCCGTCTACAGTGGGGCTGGTGGCGCTAAAAAAGGGCCCCATAGAAGGCTCCGTGGTCGCGTTGTGGGCGATGTTGCCCGTGTTGTTGGGATGGTTTGCAAGTGATCCTGAAGCGGTCAGTGCCAACCGCCTCCTTATTCTTGTTTCCGCCGCTTCGTTATTTGTGTCGGTGCTTGGTGCTCAAGTGCTACGACTCACTGTTTCGTGGCAATGGTCATTGGTGATGCTAGTTGTTGTGGGCATATTGGTCGTTGCAACTCTCGGTCTATTCATGCCAGAGGGGGTTGCCCAGCTTATTACGATTTTTATGCGCCTGTTATCGGTTGCCGAGGTTAAGATTGACACAGAGATGTTGGATCAGCAATCATTTGTTCTTGGCCTATTGGCTTGGGGGCTGGTGTCGACCGCAGTCGCAAGCTTGATGATATCACGATGGTGTCAGGCACTCGTCTATAACCCGGGAGGGTTTGCTCTTGAATTTCAACTTCTGAGGCTCAAAATGAGCGTTGCCCAAGGGTCGGTCGTCGTGATTGCATTGGGTATGGCGGTCTATGGCGAGCATGCGTTGTGGTTCCAGTTGTTTTCGGTACCACTATTGTTAGCTGGCATTGCGCTCGTGCATCATTCAGTCAATGCGTTGCAACTTCCCTTGGGTTATTTGGGTTTGATGTATTTGGGCTTGACGATGTTCAGTCCGGTGTTCGCCCTGTTACTGGTGTTTTTGGCTGTTATCGACAGCCATATAGACCTGCGTGTTAAACTGGCTACCTTGATCGATAGCCGGCCCCCTGTATAACGAGAGGAAACAAAAATGGATGTCATACTTTTAGAGAAAATGGGTCGTTTTGGTAACATTGGCGATCGAGCGTCGGTCAAGGCCGGTTTTGGTCGCAATTATCTGATCCCTAGAGGAAAAGCAATTTTTGCAACGGAAAAAAATATCGCTGAATTTGAAACGCGCCGAGCTGAGTTAGAGGCAAATGCGGAAGAAAAACTGCAGGTAGCACAGGGCCGCGCAGCCGGTATTGCAGAAATCGGTGCTGTCCGAATTGTTGCGATGGCGGGCGTTGGTGGCAAATTGTTTGGATCTGTCGGCGCTCGTGAGATTGAAGAGGCGCTGGTTGCTGCTGGCGGTGAAGTGAATCGCAGCGAGATTAACCTGCCCGAGGGTAGTTTCCGCCAGACAGGAACCTTCGAAATTGACGTGAAACTGCATGCGGATGTCATACAGTCGCTCACGGTGCTGATCGAAGAAGAGTAGAGAGGCAGGCTTTTTCACGGGCGTGTTGCTCTAGCGTCATGGTGTTGCGACAGGCTTTATTCTCGTTGAGCGAGAGGGAGACGCGCGGGTATGAATGAGGCGTTATATTCTGAATCGACGGCTAGCCAACCGCTCCCTCACTCTATTGAGGCAGAACAAGCGGTACTCGGCGGGTTAATGCTTAAAAATGATGCCTTCGACTCGACGTCGGAGGTGCTTTCTGACGGCGATTTTTACAGCCGAGATCATCAGCTTATTTTCACTGCGATGGCGGGCCTTGCCGCAAACGATCAACCCTTTGATCCGATCACGCTTTCTGAGTTCCTACAAAATACGAATGATTTGGCTGCCGTAGGCGGCGCTGAGTATCTAGTCGAGTTGGCACAAAATACTCCGAGTTCGGCTAATATCCAAGCGTATACACAAATTGTTTTAGAACGTTCTATTGTTCGACAATTAATCGCAGCCGCGAGCGAGATTGTGCGCAAGGGTTATAACCCATTAGGTTGGGATAGCGCAAAATTGCTCGCTGAAGCGGAAAGTCGGCTCCAAGAAATCGTAGAAAACCGACCGAAGAAGGGGGGGTTCAGAGAGGTCAATTCGTTAATTCAAGAAGCCATCGCTCGGCTTGATGAACTTTCTGCTAACGATTCCGACATTACTGGGTTGAGTACCGGTTTCGCTGAACTCAACACCATGACGTCGGGATGGCAAAAATCCGATTTGGTGATCGTTGCTGGTCGACCATCGATGGGTAAGACCGCGTTCGCTATGAATATGGTGGAGCATGCTGTTCTAAACCAAGAGCGTCCCGTGTTGGTATTTTCGCTGGAAATGCCGGCCAGCCAGTTAATTATCCGCTTATTGTCGTCTATTGGTCGGATTGATCAGACTCATTTGCGCACGGGGCAACTGAGTGGGGCTGATTGGACTCGACTCAGCGGCGCAGGACAAAAGCTAAAAGACCGACCGCTATTCATTGACGATACAGCGGGGATCACCCCGCTGGAAATTCGTAATCGTATTAAACAGTTTACGCGCGAACGTATGGAAACCTTGCGTCAGCAGTGGTTGGACACGCATGGCAAGGACAGTCAACCCGACAACGACTTACTTTACTCACAGGCGCAACCTGGACTGGTCATGGTGGATTACTTGCAGTTAATGTCAGGTAGCAATGCCAGTGAGGGTCGCGTGCAGGAAATTTCACAAATATCACGTGAGTTAAAAAATATTGCGCGCGAATACGAATGTCCTATGCTGGCGCTTTCGCAGTTGAGTCGAAATGTTGAGCAACGCCCTAATAAGCGTCCGGTGAACTCTGATCTTCGTGACTCAGGTGCGATTGAGCAGGATGCAGATGTCATCGTTTTTCTATATCGCGACGAGGTTTACAATGAGGACAGTCCCGACAAAGGTCGCGCGGAAATTATCATTGGTAAGCAACGTAATGGCCCCATAGGGACCTGTAATCTCGCGTTTTTAGGCAAATATACGAGATTTGAAAACCTGAGTAATGAATATTCAGGCGAGTACTGATCTTTCGCCACGGGTTTTTTGATGCATATCTTTCATACGATTAGTGGACTGCGAGAGGCGTTGCAACAACATCGCAAGGCGGGTCAGCGTATTGGATTTGTTCCTACAATGGGGAATTTGCACGATGGGCACCTGGCGCTGATTCACCAAGCGCGCACGACTAACGACGTAGTTGTGTGTTCTATTTTCGTCAACGCGCTTCAATTTGGCCTGAATGAAGACTGGGATAAATATCCAAGAACCTTTGATACTGATTGTGAAAAGCTTCGGGGCAGCGCATGCGATTATTTATTCAATCCCGATGAAATCGAAATGTACCCGAACGGTCTAGACACCCAAAGCCGTGTCGTTTGCCCCACGATGACTGATATACTCTGTGGCGCGACTCGCCCCGGTCATTTTGAAGGCGTGACCACGGTGGTCAGTAAACTGTTAAACATTGTACAGCCCGATGAGGCGGTATTTGGTTTAAAAGATTATCAACAACTGGCGGTGGTTCGACGCATGATTGAAGATTTATGTATTTCGGTTTTGATCACCCCCGCGCCTATTTTCCGCGAGACTGACGGCCTTGCCATGAGCTCGCGAAACCGTTATATCACTGAAGATGAGCGGCCCAACGTGACCGTTTTGAAAACGAGTTTGTATGAAATAGCGGACGAAATTCTGTCAGGTGACCGAAATTTCAGGCGCCTCGAGCAGTCTGCGAGAGAGCGTATTGAAGCGCATGATTTTCGCGCCGATTACGTGTCGATTAGGCAGAGTAAGACGCTTGAGATAGCCGCCGTTGACGACACTGAACTGACAATTTTGGGTGCAATGTTCACGCATGGGGCAAGATTGATTGATAATCTGAGCATTCGATTGGATAATAACGCTGGTTTAAAAGAGATATGAGGGACCTCGAGGTGACACATGCTGTCGACATTTCTGAAATCTAAACTCCACATGGGTTCTGTGACGAACGCGGAGCTTTTGTACGACGGTTCCTGCGCGATCGACGTGAATTTATTGGCCTCGGCGGGGATGTCTGAGTTTGAACAAATTGATATTTACAATGTGAATAACGGCGAGCGCTTCACGACGTACATCATTCTTGCAGAAGCGGGTTCCGGGATTATATCAATGAATGGTGCGGCGGCCCGAAAGTGCCAAGTGGGCGATCGAATCATTATCGCTGCCTACAGTCAACTCGATGCCCAAGAACAACGTTCGCATAAGCCGCGACTCGTCTATTTAGACCAAGACAACAGGATCGAACGCAGTAGCCATGACATTGCCACGCAATTAGCGGGGTAACTTGGGCGCACAAAAGGCGGTATCGATACGACGGACGTCTGGTCCAAAGCGGCCAAATTCTTGTTGACTAATGTGAGAATGCTGATACCGTGTCCAACGCGCAGTATCGGCGCGTTACTGACACGTAAGTACCAGCTTGGCATTACCCATGGTCACTGGTCATCAACAGAAACGGCATTGTTACCCTCGGAGCCGAACGCAGTTTTTACCGCTTACCAGCGAACTGCACAATACCGCTAAAGCGGTAGTCTAGCGATGATTCATCTTAGGGAGCCGCTGTGAACGTGTGTGATATAACACAACGTGAGGAGTAGGTGTGGATCGTTTATCTGGTGGTGAAATTATTGTGCGAGCGCTGCGTGACGCCGGCGTTAATTATGTCTGGGGCTATCCTGGTGGTGCGGCTCTGCATATTTATGATGCTATTTTTCGGCAAGACGATGTCTATCATTTGTTGGTTCGACACGAGCAGGCGGCAGTGCATGCGGCAGATGGTTTTTCGCGGGCAACTGGCGAGGTGGGTACGGCGCTTGTTACATCTGGGCCGGGCGCGACAAATGCCATCACCGGAATTGCTACTGCCTACATGGATTCAATACCACTGGTTGTCATCTCCGGTCAGGTCCCATCGAACAAGATCGGACAAGACGCATTTCAAGAAACTGACATGGTGGGCGTTTCTCGACCAATCGTGAAGCATAGTTTTTTGGTGACGCGCACCGAGGACATTGCAGAAACAATTGCCAAGGCTTATTACATTGCGGCAACCGGTCGGCCGGGTCCGGTGGTGGTGGATATTCCCAAAGACGTCACTGACCCGAACTATAAGGTTGAATATAAGTGGCCCCAAAAGCTCACCATGCGCTCTTATCAGCCGTCTAATCGTGGGCATCGAGGGCAAATTAAGCGTGCCGTTCAAACATTACTAGATGCCAAGCGGCCGGTTATCTACACCGGTGGTGGGGTGATAATTGACAACGCCTCCGGTGCATTACAAGCGTTGGTGAGGCGATTAAACTTTCCGATTACCAACACACTGATGGGGCTCGGGGCCTATCCAGGTAGCGATCCACTGTTCTTAGGGATGTTGGGCATGCACGGCACGTATGAAGCGAATTCAGCCATGCACGATGCCGATGTTATTTTCGCAGTGGGTGCGCGCTTTGATGATCGTGTCACCAATGATCTTGATAAGTTCTGTCCCCACGCTACGATTATTCATATCGACGTTGATCCGACGTCTGTGTCCAAAAACATAGAAGCACATATTCCGATTGTCGGTAGTTGCGGCGCGGTTTTAGCTGAAATGCTTGATCAGATTGAGGCCTCGAAAAAGCAACCAGACGCAGACGCGCTGGGTGCTTGGTGGGCGCAGATCAACCAGCGGCGGGCAGACCATGGTATTTACACGCAGCCACGTCATGAGCCGAGTGTTGGTAAACTGATCAAGCCGCAAGATGTGATTCGGACGTTGTATGAGGTGACGGACGGTGAGGCATATGTCACGTCCGATGTAGGTCAGCATCAGATGTTTGCTGCGCAATATTATTTGTTTGATAAGCCCCGACAATGGATTAACTCGGGAGGGCTGGGAACAATGGGTTTCGGGTTGCCTGCCGCCATGGGCGTACAACTCGCCTTTCCCGATGCGGCGGTTGCCTGCGTTACCGGAGAAGGGAGCATTCAAATGTGTATCCAAGAGCTGTCGACATGCACCCAGCACCGGTTGCCTGTGAAGATTATTAATCTCAACAACTCGGCCCTAGGTATGGTACGTCAGTGGCAGGATATGAATTATAGTAGTCGTTACGCAGAAAGTTTATATGAGGACTCGTTGCCAGACTTTGTGGCGCTAGCAGAAGCCTATGGCCATGTGGGTATGCGAATTGAACACATCGATGATTTGGAACCCAAAATGCGTGAGTGTTTCGCCATGAAAGACCGAGTCGTGTTTATGGATATCTGCGTAGATCGTGCCGAGCACGTTTATCCGATGCAAGTGCCGGGTGGCTCCATGCGTGAACTTTGGTTGAATAAGACGGAGAAAAGTTAATGAAGCGCATCATCTCTGTATTAATGGAAAATGAGGCGGGAGCACTGTCGCGCGTCGTAGGTTTGTTCTCACAGCGCGGGTACAATATTGACACGTTAACTGTTGCTCCAACGGACGATGAAACAATGTCACGCCTCACGTTGACGACCGCCGGAGACGACCGCATGATTGAGCAAATCGTCAAACAATTGCATAAGTTGATTGATACAATCAAGGTCGTGGATCTGACCGAGGGAGCGCATGTTGAGAGAGAGTTGATGCTGGTCAAGATCAATGCCGCGGACAGCGAGGCGCGTTCAGAAATAAAGCGTTGCACAGACATTTTTCGCGGCAGTATTGTAGATGTTACGCCAACGAGTTTCATTGTGCAGTTGGCAGGAGACAGCGATAAGCTCGATGCGTTTATTGAGTCGGTTGCAGAGCTGGGGACGATGGAAGTTGTTCGAAGTGGGGTCGTGGGTATTGCTCGCGGTGAGAAGTTTTTACGAATTTAATTTAATAGATTAGGTGAAATGATGCAGGTTTATTACGACAAAGATTGCGATTTATCGATTATTCAGGGGATGAAAGTGGCGATTATCGGCTACGGATCTCAAGGGAACGCACACGCCAACAATTTGAACGATTCGGGCGTTGATGTCACGGTAGGTTTACGGGCGGGATCTAGTTCTGTAGCCAAGGCTGAGGCAATGGGTCTAAAAGTCGGCGCTGTTGCCGACACCGTTGCTGCTGCAGACTTGGTCATGCTGCTAACACCTGACGAGTTTCAGTCGCAGTTGTACCGTGACGAGATCGAGCCTAATCTAAGAGTCGGCGCGACCTTAGCTTTCGCGCATGGCTTTGCTATTCATTACAATCAGGTTGTTCCGCGCGCAGATCTAGACGTGATTATGATCGCACCCAAAGCGCCCGGGCATACGGTTCGGAGCGAGTTTGTGCGTGGCGGCGGTATTCCCGACCTCGTGGCGATCCATCAAAACGCATCTGGAGATGCTAAACAGGTAGCGCTCTCTTATGCGAGTGGCGTCGGTGGTGGGCGTACCGGCATTATTGAAACGACTTTTAAAGACGAAACAGAAACCGACTTATTCGGTGAGCAAGCGGTCCTTTGTGGAGGCGCAGTAGAATTGGTTAAGGCGGGCTTTGATACGTTGACCGAAGCGGGTTATGCCCCAGAGATGGCTTATTTTGAGTGTTTGCATGAACTTAAATTGATCGTCGATCTGATGTACGAGGGCGGTATCGCCAACATGAACTATTCCATCTCTAACAATGCCGAGTATGGTGAGTATGTAACCGGCCCCGAAATTATCAACGAAGAGTCAAGAGCTGCCATGCGAAATGCCTTAAAACGTATTCAAAACGGTGAGTACGCCAAAATGTTTATTAGTGAAGGCGCAGCAAACTATCCGTCAATGACGGCTTACCGGCGCAATAATGCGGCTCATCCGATTGAAAAAGTGGGAGCTGATTTGCGCGCTATGATGCCTTGGATTACACAGAATGCCCTGGTTGATAAAGATAAGAATTAGGCCTCGGGCCAGTTCGTAGTTTGCCGCGTCTAGTATCGAGCGGTTTTTAAAAAAAGGCATATAGGCTCGGAGGAACAGGAAGTGCTAGGTAGCAATGAGCGGGTTGTTCCGTTGGACGGGGGCATTAATTTTCGTGATATCGGCGGTTATCGTAGTCGAGACGGGCGTTATGTTAAGTGGCAAAAACTGCTGCGCTGCGGGCACCTGGGTAACTTGAGCGATAGTGACGTATCTCGATTGGAGTCTGTCGGCGTTAATCAAATTCATGATTTTCGTCGTCGAGAAGAGCAAGAACGTTCGCCCAATCGATCGATGCGAGCCCAGGTCTTTGATGATTACCAGATTTCTATCGGCAGTATGTCCAGGTTCTGGGATATCTTGTTGGAGGGGCGGTTAACTGCCGCGTCATCGCAGTCATTAGTGATGAATTCTTATCGCGACTGTATCGATGAGGTGAGTCCAGCTTACTCTCGTTTTTTGCGTGAGATACTGAATAATTCAGAAGGCACCAGTATTTTTCATTGCGCCGCTGGAAAAGACCGGACGGGTATGGCAGCGGGGCTTATTCTCAGTGCACTCGATGTGCCGCGCGAAACGATTGTCGAGGACTATCTGCTGACCTTGCAACATTTTGATTCAGAGCATTTATTGACACTTGTCGAGCAACATCTTCACGATGCCAAGGTAGAGTATTGGGAGCGAGATTGGTTGATGCCCTACTGCGCAGTTCATCGCGACAATATTGAAGCTTTCTTTGATTCTATTGACCAACGTTACGGCGATGTGAAGACTTACCTTGAAAAAGCCTTAAAATTTAACCGTCATGATCAAGAGCAAATGCGACAGATGTTTCTAGAGGGAGCATCCTGCGAGTGAAAATGACTTTTATGATGGGCCGCGTGGACTGAGGTATACTACTTGAGTAGCGGTGCTTGAAGACAAAAATCGATGAACAATATTTCTTGCGCTGGCGGTCTTTCCTAAAGGAGTATGATTTTTTGAATGTTGAAGAGCGCGTTGTAGAGTTAAAACCCAAAACCGGCGAGGGCTCAATATCGACGCGAGCGCGTAAAAAAGGCATTTACTTGTTGCCTAATTTACTGACGACTGGAGCCCTTTTTTGCGGTTTTTACGCTGTTTTGTCAGGATTCAGCGGACAATATCAGTGGGC
Source organism: uncultured Cellvibrionales bacterium (assembly GCA_913031145.1). Lineage (GTDB taxonomy): Bacteria > Pseudomonadota > Gammaproteobacteria > Pseudomonadales > Porticoccaceae > TMED48. The sequence continues at coordinate 67,393 of CAJWCO010000005.1, forward strand.
TTGCATGGCGATTTTTGCAGCCCTCCTGTTTGATGGTCTGGATGGGCGTCTGGCGCGCATGACGCAGACCGAGAGCGACTTTGGCGCCCAGTACGACAGCCTCTCAGACATGGTCTCGTTCGGGGTTGCGCCCGCTGTTGTTGCTTATGGTTGGGGTCTGAGTACCTTGGGTAAATTTGGATTGGCCGCTGCGTTCGTTTTTGCCTCGTGTGCGGCGTTGCGTTTGGCACGATTTAATGTGGCCACTGGGACGCATAACGGTGCCCACTTTATTGGACTGCCAAGCCCTGTGGGTGCCGCACTGGTAGCTGGGTTAGTATGGTCGACTTACCCGTTGACTGTCTCATTGCCCTTGGCCGTGCTTGGCGCGCTCGTCACTATGATAGCGGGCCTTTTGATGGTCTCCAACCTGCGTTATCCAAGCTTTAAGGGAGTCGACTTTCGCGGAAAAGTGCCTTTTTTCGTAATATTGGCGGTGGTTATGGGTTTTGTCGTGATCACCATTGACCCCCCTAGAATATTGTTTACGATAGCTTTGGTGTTTAGCTTTTCCGCGCCTTTGCGCTGGTTATGGGTAAAGGTTCGCCCTCGGGAGCGCATCACAGACGAAGACACGCCCGCGTAGTGTTTGAGTCATCGCTATCGAGGCGTGTAAATTTTGGACGATAGAGTGCGTGATCAGTATCTTAAGGCGCTGGGTGTTGTTGAGTATCGGTGGCGGTTAGATGGCGCCGGTGTGAGCGAGGAAGCGCCAGCTGTTGTGGGTTTAGCAGAGGTCGAAATTCCTATCGCTGCGGAGCGCTTACCAAAGACAGCACTTAGCAAAAAAGATCGGGTCCCGGTTGCGGAACAACCAGCAAAGATAGAATCACCGCCAGCGACAGAATACGATCCAAAGGTCACAAGCCGTCAAAACTCGAACGAGGCCATTGCAGACCGGTCGGTAGCTGGCACCGCCGAGGGCGTGTCTCAAGATCAATCGACGCGCGCAACTGGAAATACATCGAGATTGCAGCTTCTTGTTTGGCAACCAAACGCCGAATTGCTGGTGGTGAGTGAAGTCGATGATACAGTGCCTGATACCGAGCAATTAAAACTGTTGGAGAACCTTCTGTCCGCCATCAAAGTGGCGCATGTCGATCTTTACAATCCAGAACCGATTGAGTGGCCGCCCTTGCCGACAGTGCAAGGTGGCGAGGAAGATATCCGCGAATTCGTCTCGACGGTGCTTACAAAACGCGTCGAGCAGTCGGTCGTGAGGCGCATAATTTTATTGGGATCAACAGCGCATTATTGGGTGTTGACGTCAACACAGAGAGCTCAAGCCAAGGAGGTAGGGCGCTGTGATTTCGCCTCTGAGGTGAGCGTCGCTTTGTTGCCCGCATTACCTGTCATGCTTGATAATCTGGCGGCTAAACGCGATGCCTGGAACGTGCTTCGCGCTCGTCCTGCGGTCCAGCAAGCGCTTTTTTTCAGTGGTCATGTTTGAGGTTGTTGGCGTGACTGTTATTGTTATGAAACCTGAACATTTAGTGGCCGTACGTGCGATCGAGCAGCAGGTCTCATCAGTCCCGTGGAGCGACCGGCAATTTAGTGATAGTGTCCAGACCCATTGTGCGCGAGTGTTTGTGATGGATGAAAAAGTGAGTGGTTTTGGTATTTATCAAAAAGTTCTGGATCGAGCTGAATTACTGAACATAGCCATTCACCCCAGTCTGCAAGGGCAAGGTTTCGGGCAACAATTACTGACAGCATTGGTGGAGGAATTGCCAATGAGTGTTAAAAAAATGCTGCTTGAAGTTCGCGTGTCAAATTTTCGAGCCATTCGACTTTATCACAATCAAGGCTTCCGGCAGATTGGAGAGCGCAAAGGATATTATGCAACTGCTGATGGTCTTCTGCGTGAAGACGCACTGGTGCTCTGCCGTGACCTGATGGGTTAGGAACTAACGTGTGTTTTCTGCTTTTTGCTCAGCAGCGCTTGATATCCTTTGGTCAGACTTTGCCTGATGATTAAATCGAGCGGTCTCGAGTTTTAAGTCCAAATATTTGCTGGACTGGCACGATCGCGCACCCCTGTAGACACGACTTTAGAGCTTGCTTGGTGGGGTGCACGAAACTTTTGTTCGTGTCTAGGCCAAAGGGTCGGGTTGTGAACGCGACGAGGTCGATACGACCGAGTATAAATACGATTTTTATGGCCGTGCACGCTACACTTTGATATCGAAGGCACGGCGATACCCGTTGCAGCAGTTGCGTCTCCAGGCGCAGGTGGTAGCGCGGCGGTGGAGCCGCGTTGAGAGATAGCGATACCGAAAAACGTTGAGTCGGGGGTCGCGAATTGTTTCGGGAGCGCGGTCTTAGGGTCACCGTATTTAAGGGGAACTCCGTGTTCTGCACTGGTACCTTTCGGGGGGCAGCTGTCGAGTGTTCGATTGGGTGACAATGATTGCGTGCAGTAGGGTTGGGTCAGCGTCTTAAAACGGGTATCATCCGGTCCTCCGATAGAGTGGGGTCAACGTGGAATTTGTATCTAGCGAAGTTCAGGGTCAGCTCGACAGATTGGTGATTGAGTCGATGTCGCGTGGCTGCGTATGGGGTTTGCGCGATGCGGAAGGGTCTTGGGCCGTTGTGGCGTCCAATCAAAGTTCAAGTATCAATGTGATGCCGTTTTGGTCATGCCAAGAGACTGCAATGCTGGCATGCTCTGATGCCTGGTGTATTTATACGCCGGTTGCCATAGACCTAGAGGAGTTTCTTGATGATTGGCTGCCAGGAATGCACGCTGATGTTTTGATGGTGGGTGTGAATTGGACACTGGAGTTAGAAGGTGTGGAAATGGAACCGTTGGATCTTCTGGAAGAATTTGAGAGTGAAATGAGTGGGTAGCGTTGCCATTTTGGCCGGTCATCACAGGTACGTAGAGCGCTCGCTGTTACTTCATCCTCGGAGCCCTGTTGCAACGCCTAGAGATGCTACGATATGTTTCTGACGCCTTTTTATTCGTATGACCAAGCACTGATTAAAGTCAGCGCTGAACAGGGAAGTCGTTTTGCGAAAATCGTATGCGACGATTTTAATCCATTGCACAACGTGGATAATACACGCTTTTGTGTGCCCGGTGATTTGCTCTTTGCCCTCACTTTGCAACGCTTTGGTTTGAACCGAGAGATGCATTTTACTTTTACCGAAATGCTGGCGGCGGGGGTGGCGTTGCAGACGCGCGAAAAGGCAAATACGCGCACGTGGGAGGATGGTCAAGGTAAGGTGTACATGAGCATCGATCACAGCGGCCCCGCAACTGTTTTCAATCCGTTTGTTGAAGCTTTGATGCGAAGCTATGTGCGTTTTTCAGGGCAAAATTTTCCGCATATTTTAATGCCACTGATGTCTCGTCATGGGGTAATGATTAACCCTCAGCGCCCATTGGTGATTTATCAGTCGATGTCTCTAGACATTGCCGCACCAGACGCCGATCAATTATCTACTGAACTCACCGAGTCCTCGATGCGTGTTTTGGGTAGGCGGGGCGAGGTAACGTTGGCCTTTCGCTTTGCCTGTGGCGAACGCTATATCGGCTCAGGCACAAAGACTATGGTCCTGAGTGGCCTTCGCGACTACGATAGTGCCGCCGCTCAGGCTATGATCGAGCGTTATTTGGCGTTACAAACGGCGTTTTCTAATCCCCAAAGTGACGGCACACTAACATGCATTGGCAGTGGTACTTAGCGCTTCGCCGCGTATGCGTCTTTGGTTAGCTTTTTTCAGTAGCGGCTTCAAAAACTGCCCTGTGTGTGAGTGAGTCACCGCTGCGAGTTCTTCTGGTGTGCCTTGAGCAATAATTTTTCCGCCGCCGGAGCCTCCCTCAGGTCCGAGATCGACAACCCAGTCAGCCGTTTTTACGACATCTAAGTTATGCTCGATAACGACTACTGTATTGCCTTGATCACGAAGCCGATGTAGCACCCCTAACAATTGCTCAATGTCATGGAAATGCAGCCCGGTGGTTGGCTCATCAAGAATATACAAAGTTTTCCCAGTGCCTCGCTTGGAAAGTTCCTTAGACAGTTTTATACGCTGTGCTTCGCCGCCTGACAATGTAGTTGCTGACTGGCCAAGCTTGATATAAGACAGGCCCACATCCATCAGTGTTTGTAATTTGCGGGCTATGGCAGGCACCGCATCAAAAAAGACGCGGGCGTCTTCAATGGTCATATCCAGAACTTGATGAATATTTTTTCCCTTGAAAAGCACATCAAGTGTTTCGCGATTATAGCGTTTGCCAACGCAGACATCGCACGCTACGTAGATGTCAGGCAGGAAGTGCATCTCTACTTTGGTCATGCCGTCGCCTTGGCAGGCCTCACAGCGACCGCCCTTGACGTTAAAGCTAAAACGTCCGGGAGAATAGCCTCGCGAGCGAGCCTCCTGAGTAGCAGCAAACAACTCTCTGACGGGGGTAAAAATGCCGGTATACGTAGCTGGGTTTGAGCGTGGGGTTCTCCCGATAGGACTCTGATTAATATCAATACATTTGTCGAGCAGGTCAAAACCCGTGATGGTGTCATGGGCCGCCGGTTTCAATGTGGTGGCATTATTGAGGGCAGTCGCCGCGGCAGGGTAGAGCGTTTCATTGATTAATGTGGACTTTCCTGAACCAGAGACCCCGGTTATGCAGGTGAACAGCCCGAGTGGCAGTGTTAAGTTAACATTCTGTAAATTGTTCCCTCTTGCGCCCTCAACCGATAAAAATTTGCCATTCGACTCATGCCGTGAGGGTTGCAGTTCGATGGCCCTCACGCCCGATAAAAACTGGCCTGTGGTCGAATCTTGATTCATACAGATCTGCGTTGCTGTTCCCTCTGCAATAATCTGTCCGCCGTGAACGCCTGCACCGGGGCCAATGTCAATGATGTGGTCAGCGGCTCGAATTGCGTCCTCGTCATGTTCAACGACAATCACCGTATTGCCCAAATCACGAAGTCTAACGAGCGTTTTAAGAAGTCTTTCATTGTCGCGCTGATGCAAGCCAATCGAGGGCTCGTCCAGAATATACATGACCCCCACCAAACCAGCGCCAATCTGACTGGCTAGACGAATGCGTTGCGCTTCACCACCTGATAATGAGTCAGCACTGCGATGCAAACTTAGGTAATTTAGCCCTACATCAACCAGAAACGTGAATCGCTGGCGAATCTCTTTAACGATTTTGTCGGCAATCTGTCCCTCTCTACCAACCAGTTCGAGTGCGTCGAAGTATGCGCTACATTCACCGACGGGTAGGCTCACAATGTCTTCTAGGCGTCGATTATCGACAAACACGTGGCGTGCTGCACGACACAGCCGTGTGCCACTGCAATCTGGACAATCAGATGTTGTCATATATTTAATTAGGTCTTCACGCACTGATTGAGATTCGGTTTCTCGATAGCGCCGCTGCATATTGTGTATGACGCCTTCAAAAGTGTGTTTGCGGCGCAGCACTGTGCCACGGTCATTGACGTAGTTGAAACTGATCTCTTCATCATCCGTACCAAAGAGAATTTTCTGTTGAAGGTTGCTGGGAAGCTTTTCCCAAGGTTGGTTGAGATCGAAATCGAAGTGGTCCGCCAGTGAACTAAGCATATTGTAGTAAAAGAGTGTCCGTCGATCCCAGCCTCGAATCGCCCCTTCGGCTATTGAAGCGCTCGGATGTTGAACGATACGGTCAACGTCAAAAAATTGGTGCACACCCAGACCATCACAAGTGCCGCACGCGCCCGCCGGGTTATTAAAAGAAAACAGGCGTGGCTCCATCTCGTTCAGACTGTAATTGCAGACCGCGCAGGCAAACTTTGCAGATAAGGTTTGATCTGGTTGATCGGCATCCATGTAACTGAGGGTTGCCAGCCCATCCGCGAGCCCGAGCGCGGTTTCGAATGATTCGGACAGTCGCAAAGTAATCCCTGCATTGACCCGAAAGCGATCAATCACTACATCGATTGCGTGCTTCTGGTTTTTATTGAGTGCGGGAGCCTCGTCTAAATCGCAGACAACGCCATTAATCCGTGCGCGAATAAATCCTTGTCGGCGAAGATTGTCGAATAGGTGCAAATGCTCGCCTTTACGGTCTTTAATGACCGGCGCTAAGAGCATTAGCTTGGTTCCTTCCGGCATTGCCAGTACTTGATCGACCATTTGACTCACGGTTTGAGCGCGTAACGGTTGTCCATGATCTGGACAGCGCGGCTCGCCCGCTCGAGCAAAGAGTAATCGTAAATAGTCATAAATTTCGGTAATGGTGCCTACCGTAGACCTTGGGTTGTGCGATGTCGACTTTTGCTCTATCGATATGGCCGGTGAAAGTCCCTCTACATGGTCAACGTCAGGTTTTTCCATCATCGAAAGAAACTGGCGCGCATAGGTTGAAAGCGACTCAACATAACGCCTTTGGCCTTCGGCATAGAGCGTGTCGAATGCGAGCGACGATTTTCCTGAACCTGACAGCCCAGTGATAACGATGAGCTTATCGCGAGGAATGTCGAGGTCGATATTTTTCAGATTGTGGGTGCGCGCACCGCGAACTTGAATGGTATTCATGTTTTTGTCTTGTAAGTTGTTGAGGGTAGCGCCTAGACACATCCAGTTTCGGTCGCTGTCAGAGACCACCCCGTGGGACGAATACCCGAATTTTGAGGGCAATCACATTAATCTGTTGCGCGCTTCACACACAGTCAGGACATTGAAGAAGATACGTGGTTATCCGCCAACCAGACCTGTTACGTTAACACAGATTGGCGCTTGGTTTGATCTAGGGTGCCGCCTATTTCCTAAACAGTGTGGTTAAATTTAGCGGTATTCCCGCTGCAACAACGCTGATATAGTTCGTCGCTTTATTTCTTATCTTGTATCGATGCTCGTTTGATGCTTAGCCGGTCTTTTTCTCCTCTTGAGAGGCGCGCAACATTCTCTATCGCACTCCTCTATGGTGTGCGCATGCTTGGGTTGTTTATGGTGCTTCCGGTGCTCGCGTTAGCAGCGACTGAGTATCGAGGTTATACGGTTTTGCTGCTCGGGGCGACGCTCGGCGTTTACGGTTTGACCCAAGCGGTGTTGCAGATTCCTTTGAGCTTATTGTCAGACAGAGTGGGGCGGCGTCCTGTCATCATTGCAGGGTTGTCAATTTTTATCGCGGGAAGTCTTGTCGCTGCGTATTCAGACAGTCTGGTGGGGCTTTTTCTCGGGCGCGCATTGCAGGGGATGGGGGCAATTGCAGGCACATTGATGGCCATGGTCACGGACTTTACCGAAGAAAAAAATCGCAGCACAGCGATGGCGGTAATTGGCGGCACGATTGGGGTTTCGTTCATGGTGGCGATGACTATTGGGCCGCCCGTTGTTGGTTTGTTTGGCTTGTCGGGTATATTTTTTCTGAGTGCATTGCTGGGCGTTTTGGGTATTACAATCGTGGTACTCCTTCTGCCCACGAAGCACCTAATGATGGAAAACTGGGAAACAAAGTCAGATACGGCAGTCATGTTGGGGCTTTTAAAAGACCCTAACCTCATGCGCTTAAATGCCAGTATTTTTGTCTTGCACTTCGTTTTGATGGCTAGCTTTGTTGTCGTTCCGAGTCTGTTTGTGAATGAGTTACATATTCCGGCAGGGCAACATGGCTGGTTTTATTTAGCGCTCCTTGGCGGTGGTTTCATAGTCATGTTGCCGATTTTAGTGCTGATTGAAAAACGTGAGCAGCACAAGCGAGGTGTTCTAGGGGCAATCTTATGTATGGCTTTGAGCATGGCTTCGCTGAGCTTTTTGCCGTGGGGTGTGTGGTTAACGCCACTGGTGCTACTGTTTTTCTTTGCGGCGTTTAACTTGTTGGAAGCATCGCTGCCAGCCTGGATGAGTAAGGTTTGTTCTGCCGGTTGCAAGGGTTCTGCGATGGGAATTTATTCTACAAGTCAATTTTTGGGGACTTTTTTTGGTGGATTCTTTGGCGGTATTTGCGCAGCTAATGTTGGCGTTCAAGGCGTCTTCATTTTGATCGCCATGACCCTGTGCTTCTGGCTTGTGTTGGCAATGGGTCTCAAGGCCCCCCGACCGTTACGCACATACGTATTGCACAGAGGCGACATATCGCATCAAGAATTTGGAAAAAGACTGTTAAATATTGTTGGCGTTGAGGATATACTCGCGTTGGAAGGCGAAGCATTGGTCTATGCGAGAGTAGACTGTCAAATAATCAACCTAACGACGATAGAGCCGTATTTTAATCGCGTAACAACAGGGGAATAGCATGGCGCGTGGAATCAACAAAGTAATTATTGTAGGAAACTGTGGCCAAGATCCCGAAACACGCTACATGCCATCAGGGGGCGCAGTGACTAACGTGAGCATTGCTACATCTGAGGCGTGGAAAGATAAATCGTCGGGTCAGCAACAAGAGCGGACTGAATGGCATCGGGTGGTATTTTTTAACAAGCTAGCAGAGATTGCCGGCGAGTACTTAAAACGCGGATCAAAAGTGTACGTTGAGGGCGCGTTGCGCACGCGTAAATGGCAGGACAAAGAAAGTGGTCAGGATCGTTACAGTACTGAAATTGTAGCCAATGAGATGCAGATGTTAGACAGTCGAGGTGCCCCTAGTGGTGAGTTTGATGCCCCTCAACAGAACTACGGTAGCCGCCCTCAATCGGCACCTAGTCAGCAGCAGCCTGCCCCGAGTCGGCAGCAATCGGCGCCAGAGGCAGCGAAACCGCCGGCTGATCAGGGTTTTGGATTTGATGACGATATTCCGTTTTAATAGCCGACATATCAAGAACCGTTGTGTCAGGATTTTTTGTTTGACCCGAATGTTTTTACGGCGCAGGCATTGATCGTTAGAGACAAGCATTTCGCGGGTTAGCTGTCAGTGCACAGGGTCGTCATTCGCGTTTACGAGGTCCCTCTTGAGCCGAGAGGGGGCATGCTCAAAAATCGTGGCGCGTAAACCTTTCTAAGGGGTGCTATTTGTCTGGGTTCTGGTAGAAACTGGTGGTTTCATGTCGGATTTTGACTGAGTCGATCAGACACCCACTTGTGGCGTCCGTGTCATCCTTAGCTGGGTTTGACTGTCCCTTTGTGGCGTCGTTGCGGACTTAAGCTGCTTAAGATGGCTGTTCAAGGCCCAGAAAAACGTGATGGGGCAGTGTAGGTATTGACGACCTACATCCGGTTTTGAGGCGAGCCTCGTTCAGACTCCGCGCAAGCACAGAATATTTATTTTTTGTTTTTTTGGTTAGCTTTCCTGTCAGATGCCCGTCGCGTGTTAGACTCACATAAAGCAGCCATATGCGACGTTTATATTGATGTCGATACGGGCGAAGAGTGATAAAACGGGCGTTGTGCCAAAATTCAATGGACCATGGAGGGAACCGGTATGGCAATTCAAGTCGGCGACAAAATGCAAGACAGTTTTTTTACTGTTATGGGCTCGGAAGGTCCGCAACGGTTAACAACCGACGCGTTATTTGCCGGTAAAAAAGTGGTATTGTTTGGTGTGCCAGGTGCGTTTACGCCGGGCTGCACGCTAGCGCACTTGCCGGGTTTTGTGGTGCATGCTGATGCGATTAAAGAATATGGCGTGGATACCATAGCCTGCGTGTCGGTGAATGACGTTTTTGTAATGGCGGCGTGGGGGAAGGCCAGTAATGCTGACGACGTGTTAATGTTAGCCGATGGCAATGGCGAGTTCGTTAACCTATTAGGTTTAGCACAAGATGCCAGTCAATGGGGTATGGGGATGCGAAGCCAACGTTTTTCTATGATTGTCGATAATGGGATCGTATCGCACCTCAATATCGACCCAGACGGTGTGGACAAGAGTAGCGCAGAAACTTTGCTGAAGCTCCTGCAGTAGGTTTCGCGTTACCTCAAAAACGCTTTGCCCCTTGCGTGGTCTGCAGCTACGGTAAGTGCGTGCGTCTGGACTAGTGGTGATAACGCGATAGCACTAATGTCGCGTTGGTTCCGCCAAAACCAAAGCTGTTAGACATAACCCGTTCAAGCTGCTGTATTTTGGGTTCGAGAACAATCGGCATGTCTGCAGCTACCGGGTCTAAGGTATCGATATTGCATGACGCCGCAACAAAACCTGCCTCCATCATCAGCAAACAGTAGATGGCTTCATGGGCCCCCGCAGCTCCCAACCCATGTCCTGAAAGCGATTTAGTTGAGCTAATTTGCGGACAGTCTGATTGAAATGTGTTGCGGATTGCAGCCAGTTCTGCTACATCGCCTACAGGCGTGCTGGTTCCATGCGTGTTAATGTAGTCAATCGGTCCTGAGACCGTCTCCATGGCCATCTCCATAGAGCGCTGTGCGCCCTCACCCGACGGGGCGACCATGTCTGCACCATCAGATGTGGCGCCATAGCCAGAGACTTCGGCAATAATGTTAGCACCCCGTGCTAGCGCGTGCTCCAATGACTCAACGACAACGCAGCCGGCCCCAGCGCCAGGCGCGAAACCATCGCGATCTGCATCATATGCTCGCGAGGCCACGGTTGGCGTGTCATTATATTTACTGGTTAAGGCACCCATGGCATCGAACATTCCCGCCATAGACCAGTGCATGTCCTCTGAGCCCCCGGCTAAAATAACGTCTTGCTTGCCCATCTGAATAAGTTCGACCGCATGGCCAATACAGTGTGCGCTGGTTGCGCAAGCCGATGCGATTGAATAGTTGACCCCCTTTATTTTGAAAGGAGTGGCTACGCACGCAGATACTGTGCTCGACATGATCTGCGTCACTCGGTACGGACCGGCTCGCTTGATGCCTCGGTCTCGCATGACGTCGATAGTTTCAGTGAACATTTCTCCCGAAACGCCGCCTGAGCCCATGACGAGTCCAGTTCTGGGATTTGAAATCATCGCGTCTTCCAGGCCTGCATCAGCAATCGCGCGATCGGTTGAGATAAAGGCATAAGCCGCTGCGGGTCCCATAAAACGAAGGACTTTGCGATCAATATGGTCTCGAGGGTCAATGTCGAGTATCGCGCCGACATTGCAACGCAAGCCCATCTCGGCAAAATCGCTCCTAAAACCAATACCAGAGCGGCCCTCGCGCAGAGAGCGTGTAACCGATGTACGATCGTTTCCTAGACAGGACACGACACCCAATCCGGTAATGACTACTCGCTTCATATGAGTCCTTAGTTCATTGTTACCCGAACGCTTAGCGCGTGGTTAAAAATTTTCTGTGTTTTCAAAGAGTCCTACTTTAAGGTCTTTAGCAGAATAGATCTCTCTACCATCAACGTCTACAGAGCCGTCAGCAATGCCCATAACGAGCTTACGCTGGATTAATCGATTTAATGACAGGCGATATGTCACCGTTTTTGCGGTTGGTAAAACTTGACCAAAGAACTTTACGGTCCCTGCACCGAGCGCACGACCACGACCGGCATTACCGTTCCACGCTAAGAAAAACCCGAGCAGTTGCCAGAGCGCATCTAGGCCCAGACAGCCCGGCATTACAGGATCCCCTTTGAAATGGCAGTCAAAAAACCAGAGCTTTGGATGAATGTCGATTTCAGCGACAATCTCCCCAAGACCATTGACCCCGCCATGATTATTAATGTTGATTATCCGATCGATCATCAACATGTCTGGCGCAGGTAATTTTGCATTGTTGGGACCGAATAACTCGCCGCGGGTGGACGCAAAAAGTTCTTCTTTGCTGTATGACGCCTGTGGAGTAAAACTCATAAAAGCCTTTTTGATAAAAACCTATAGCACAACATCGTACCGAGTTCTTTGCAGAGCGGCAACTTTTATACCCCTGCGCCCAATCCATCGTTGCTAATAGCATAGGTCACAAAGGAAGCGAGGAGAGAGATTTTTTATTGACACTCAAGCGGCCTCTGCCTAGCATGAACGTCCCTGCTAACTTAGAGATCAGTCGGTCCTTGATGACGCCTTTCCACAACTCGGTCGCCCAAGAATTTTCCGCGGTTAATACGCTCATAGTCAAGCGTCTCAATTCAAACGTAGATCTGGTGGAGAGCATTGGCCATCATATTATTGATGCGGGAGGAAAACGGCTGCGTCCTCTGTTAGTAATTTTGAGTGCAATGGCCAACGGATATCGAGGTGATCAGCATATTTCTGCGGCTGCCGTTATTGAGTTTATTCACACAGCGACGCTTTTGCATGACGATGTGGTGGATGTTTCAACATTGCGCCGAGGTCGACTAACGGCAAACAGCCAATGGGGGAATGCCTCGAGCGTGTTAGTGGGCGACTTTTTGTATTCTAGAGCGTTTCAGATGCTGGTCGAGATCGGTGATCTATCGATTATGAGGATTGTTGCTGATGCCAGCAATCTAATCTCTGAGGGGGAAGTGCAACAGCTATCAAATGCGGGTAATCCCGATATCACTCAGACCGTCTATAATGATGTTATCTACAAAAAAACTGCGGTTTTGTATGAGGCCGCTGCTCGCATTGGTGCGGTCATTGCGAACCAAGATTCAAATGCGATGGCTAATTTCGGTAGGCATTTGGGTATGGCGTTTCAGATCACTGATGATGTAATGGATTATCATGGGAATGTAGGAAATATAGGCAAAAATATTGGAGCAGATTTGAGCGAGGGTAAGATGACATTGCCCCTGATCTATGCGAGGGACCGTGGTAAAGTCGAAGATGTAGAGCTGATACGGAATGCGATTAAAGGGCGACAAAAAGAGCAATTTTTACCTGTCCGCGCGTTAATCGAAGCGTCTGGGGGGCTAGATTTTGCGACCCAAATTGCGCGGGAAGCAGTCGTTAGTGCGAGCCGAGCCATCGCGGACCTGCCCAATAATGCCTACACTGAAGCGCTGCTAGCTTTAGCTGAGTATTCGGTTTCCAGGGTAAAATAGTGGGTGAGTAAATACTTGTTGCTCTGTATTTTGGAGCACGCAGGGGCGCAACGAACCGCGTGATTACGCAGATGTGTTACATTGGCAAAAGCCTAGAAGCAGGGGATAATAATTTATGACTAATACGTTAACGATTGGAACGCCCAAAGAACGACACTCGGGTGAGAACCGGGTCGCTTTGACGCCGGAAAGTGCCAATGCTCTCCAGAAACTCGGTTACAAGTGTTTAGTAGAAGCGGGAGCTGGCGTTGCCGCAGGGTATACGGATGAAAGTTTTCGTGCGGCGGGTGTTGACGTGGTTGCAACAGCGGAGGAGCTTTGGGACAGCGCGCATTTGATCACCAAAGTCCGTCCTCCAACTGACGCTGAAGCGAGTTTGTTGACCGCGGAAAAAACGTTAATTTCGTTTTTTTATCCGGCGCAAAATGACTCTCAAATGAGTAAAATAGCCGAGCAGGGTGCCACTGTGATCGCGATGGACATGGTGCCGCGTATTTCTCGAGCACAAAAAATGGATGCCTTGAGTTCTATGGCAAACATAGCCGGGTATCGCGCAGTTATTGAGGCGGGCAATCATTTTGGACGGTTTTTTACCGGCCAAATCACAGCTGCGGGTAAGGTACCCCCCGCGAAGGTACTCGTGATTGGCGCGGGTGTGGCTGGGCTTGCGGCAATTGGAACCGCGACATCCTTGGGAGCGATCACCTACGCCTTTGATGTTCGTCCTGAAGTAGCAGAGCAGATTACCTCCATGGGCGCTGAATTTGTTTACCTCGACTTTGAAGAAACACAACAAGATGGAGCTTCAACAGGGGGTTATGCAGCGCCGTCTAGTCCTGAATTTCGCGAGAAGCAACTCGAAAAATTCCGCCAATTAGCGCCAGAGATCGACATGGTGATCTCGACCGCGCTGATCCCTGGGCGAGATGCGCCCAAGCTATGGCTAGCTGATATGGTGGGCGCGATGAAACCCGGTTCAGTAATCATCGACCTAGCGGCAGAGCGCGGCGGGAACTGCGACTTAACCGTTACAGATGAAAAAGTGGTTTCTGACAACGGAGTCACGATTGTCGGGTATACAGACTTCCCTAGCCGCATGGCAGCGCAATCTTCAGCGCTCTACGCATCCAATGTTCGCCATATGGTCGCCGACCTAACGCCTGATAAAGACGGTAAAGTCGCGCATGACATGGGCGATGATGTGATTAGAAGTTCGACTGTGACCTATCAAGGCGAAGTGACTTTCCCACCGCCGCCCCTCAAGGTGCAGGCCATTGCAGCTCAAAAGAAGCCGCCAGAAAAAGCGTTGACCCCTGAAGAAAAGCGCGAGGCAGAGCGCGCAGCCTTTCAAACTGCGACGCGTCAGCAGGTCGGGTTGATATCGCTGGGAAGTCTGTTCGTGATCCTGTTAGGTGTCTATGCCCCTGCGAGTTTTATGCAGCACTTTATCGTTTTTGTTCTTGCCTGTTTTATCGGCTTCCAGGTTATTTGGAATGTCAGTCATGCGCTACATACGCCGCTGATGGCAATTACGAATGCCGTGTCGGGTATAATAATAATCGGTGCATTGTTGCAAGTGGGGTCCGCAAATGGGCTCGTCATTGTGCTGGCAGCCATTTCCATTTTAATCGCGAGTATTAATATCGTCGGCGGTTTTATGGTGACAAAACGCATGTTGGCGATGTTTCAAAAATCATAATTTAAGGGAATATCATGAGTCTTGGGATTGTTTCAGCAGCATACATCGTAGCCTCGGTTTTATTTATCCTCGCATTGGGGGGGCTGAGTAACCAAGAAAGCGCTAAACGCGCGGTTTGGTATGGCATCATCGGTATGAGTGTAGCTGTTTTTGCCACATTTACAGGGCCCGGCATGGATCATCATTTGCTCATCATCGTGATGGTTTCCGCGGGTTCAGTGATTGGCTATGTGGTGGCCCGCCGAGTAGAGATGACCGAGATGCCGCAGTTGGTTGCGGCGCTCCATTCGTTTGTCGGATTGGCGGCTGTTTTTATTGGTCTGAATGCAGACTTTGAATTGACTACAGTCAACACGTTGAAGAGCACTGGGGTGGCGCTGGCCGATGCCGATCTTACGGGTTTTGGCAAGAGCTTGTTTAAAAAGACTGCGATTGAAATTAGTATTCTAAAAATTGAAGTGCTTTTGGGCATTTTTATCGGGGCCATTACTTTTACTGGGTCACTGGTGGCGTTCGGGAAACTCGCTGGTTCCCTGGATGGAAAACCCTTTAAATTGCCCGGTGGGCACGCAATCAATATAGGGGCTGTTGTCCTCTGTTGTGTGATGGGTTTTATGTATCTACAAGGTGCTGGCGTATGGACGATTGTTACGGTTGCTATTGTCTCGGGTTTGATCGGTTGGCACCTGATTATGGGTATCGGGGGTGCGGACATGCCCGTCGTAGTCTCTATGCTGAACTCTTATTCGGGATGGGCTGCCGCTGCGATTGGCTTTACGTTAGAAAACGATTTGCTGATCGTTACGGGTGCACTCGTCGGGTCTTCAGGCGCTATTTTGAGCTACATTATGTGCAAAGCTATGAATCGGCATTTTGTCAGTGTGATACTGGGTGGATTTGGGGGTGTTACGCAGTCGCAGATGGTGGTTGAGGGTGAACAAATTGCGATAGAAGCGGATGGCGTTGCGGCTGCATTAGACGATGCCGACAGTATCGTGATTATTCCGGGTTACGGCATGGCCGTTGCACAGGCGCAGCAGGCGGTCAGTGAACTCACCAAAAGGCTTCGTGATCAAGGTAAGATTGTGCGCTTTGCTATTCATCCGGTTGCAGGTCGCTTGCCGGGTCATATGAACGTTCTTTTGGCGGAAGCACGTGTGCCGTACGACATCGTTTTTGAGATGGATGAAATCAATGATGACTTTCCCAATACCGATGTTGCCATTGTGATTGGCTCAAATGACATCGTTAATCCTGCAGCACAAGACGATCCTAACAGTCCAATTGCTGGGATGCCGGTTTTGGAATGCTGGAAAGCCAAACAGGTTTTTGTCTCCAAGCGTGGTCAAGGGACTGGCTATTCGGGCATAGAAAATCCGCTCTTTTTCAAAGAGAATACGCGCATGTTTTACGGTGATGCAAAAGCTTCACTCAACAAATTACTCGGTATGATAAAACAATAACTGTTTGAGCCTTGTTGGGTTTGCTCTGAGAGCGTGTCAATCAAAAATGTGACGTTATACTGCCCTCTGCCGGTGGCCTGCGACTGCACGCAAACGATAAGCGTGCGCTAATTGTGGCGCTCTAAGGTAGCCATAAAATAGTCTCAGGGCGTGCAGCAAGTTTTCAATTTACGATAACGCCGGTTTTGATGTGGCGCCAAGGGTTTTTGTGAACCCTTGGGGTGTTACTCGGTCATTCCCCACGCTCAACGCAGCGAGCCTTCTCTGTCAAACGAGGCGGGTACAGCGGCCATGTGATGTCGCACTTGGATGTGTGTTTGATCTCAAGCTCAAAGTGTAAGCGGCGTATGACACGTCTGTCACTCTGACTCAATAAAACTGATTCCCCGATGAGCTTTTGGACGCGCATCGCGCATGGCAGGGTGCGATAGCGTGGGTCCACCGATAGTTCAGTTGAAAACCGCTCATCGGAACCCCATATTTTACACTAGTGGCGTAATTTTTTATTGGAGTATGCGATGCGAGCAGATAAATTAACTCATCAATTGCAGAGTGCGGTGGCTGATGCCCAATCATTAGCGGTTGGCAAAGATCATGCCGCTGTTGAGACGCTTCATGTAATGTTGGCACTTTTAAGTCAAAATGGGGGAAGTGTTCGACCGATCCTTAATCGCGCGGGGTACGATATTCTTGGGCTTCAAACAGAGCTTAACCTACAACTTGACACGTTGGCGAAGATTGGAAAGCCAACCGGCGATGTCAATCTTTCGAGCGAGCTCCTAAGGACATTTAATTTGTGCGATCGCAACGCGCAAGAGAAAAATGATCAATTTATTTCAAGTGAAATATTTCTAGCGACTGTTTTTGACGACAAAGGGCCTCTAGGCCGCACACTGACACGTTTTGGTGATCGAGTCAGGGTTCTGGGAGCGATTGACGCGGTTCGGGGGGGAGAGCCGGTGACTGAGCCTGATGCAGAAACTAAGCGTGAAGCGCTAAACCGCTTTACGGTTGACCTGACGGCACGTGCAGCCGAGGGCCAGTTAGATCCCGTGATTGGCCGCGATGATGAGATCAGGCGAACCATTCAAGTGCTTCAGCGCCGCACAAAAAACAACCCCGTTTTGATTGGGCAGCCGGGTGTAGGAAAAACAGCAATTGTCGAGGGCCTTGCTCAAAGAATTATTAATGGCGAGGTCCCAGAGGGTTTGAAGGGTAAGAAAGTTCTATCTTTAGATCTTGGGCTGTTGCTGGCGGGTACGAAATTTAGGGGCGAGTTTGAGGAGCGTCTGAAGTCTGTGTTAGCTGAGTTGGCAAAACAGGATGGTCAAATCATTCTTTTTATTGATGAAATGCATACTATGGTGGGCGCCGGTAAAGCGGACGGAGCCTTAGACGTTGGAAACATGCTAAAACCTGCGCTGTCGCGTGGTGAGTTGCATTGT
Organism: uncultured Cellvibrionales bacterium; assembly: GCA_913031145.1. Lineage (GTDB taxonomy): Bacteria > Pseudomonadota > Gammaproteobacteria > Pseudomonadales > Porticoccaceae > TMED48. The sequence goes on from CAJWCO010000005.1 coordinate 84,886, forward strand.
GTAGGTGCTACCACCTTGGATGAGTACCGGCAGCATATTGAAAAAGATGCTGCGTTGGAGAGGCGGTTTCAAAAAATATTGGTGGATGAACCCACAGCGGAGGACACTATCGCTATTTTACGGGGGCTAAAAGAACGTTATGAAGTTCATCATGGTGTCGACATCACTGATACCGCCATTATCGCTGCCACCCAGCTATCGCAGCGCTACATTAGTGATCGTCAGTTGCCAGACAAAGCAATCGATTTGATCGACGAGGCGGGTAGTCGCATTCGTATGGAGATCGATTCGAAACCTGAGGTTATGGATCGACTGGATCGGCGTATTATTCAGCTTAAAATCGAGCGTGAAGCGCTCGGGAAAGAAAGGGATGAAGCCTCGCGACAGCGACTGCAAAAGTTACGTGATGATCTGACGCAATTAGAGCGGCAATATGCCGACTTCGACGAGGTGTGGAAAGCTGAGAAAGCATCAGTACAAGACGCCGTGCACATTAAAAGTCAATTAGAACAAGCGCGCATCGACCTTGAAATGGCTCACAGGGCAGGAAATTTAGAGAAAATGGCGCAAATCCAATACAGCGTAATTCCCGATTTAGAGAAGCGTCTTGTCAGCGCTAGCGAACAGGAACAGTCGGAAAAGACGCTACTCAAAAACCGTGTAACCGACGAGGAAATTGCAGAAGTCGTGTCTCGATGGACAGGCATTCCTGTCGCTAAAATGTTGGATGGTGAGCGTCTGAAGTTAGTGGGTATGGAAGCCCATCTCGAGCGACGGGTCATCGGGCAACCTGAGGCTGTGGGCGCTGTAGCCAATGCGGTCCGACGCACGCGCGCAGGCCTGTCAGACCCCGATAGGCCGAATGCCTCTTTTTTGTTTTTGGGCCCGACCGGTGTCGGTAAAACAGAACTGTGTAAAACCTTAGCAGAGTTCCTCTTTGATAGTGAGCGAGCGATGGTGCGTATTGATATGTCCGAATTCATGGAAAAGCACTCGGTCGCGCGCCTTGTGGGTGCGCCGCCTGGCTATGTGGGCTACGAAGAGGGCGGTTATCTGACGGAAGCGGTGCGCCGTCGACCCTATTCGGTTCTGTTACTGGACGAGGTAGAAAAGGCCCATGCAGATGTGTTTAATCTTTTATTACAAGTACTCGATGATGGCCGTTTGACGGATAGCCAAGGACGCACGGTTGATTTTAAAAATACTGTGGTGGTGATGACCTCCAATTTGGGTTCTGACGTGATACAAGTGCTCGACGAGGCGTCGGATTACGCGGCTATGAAGTCCACGGTGATGGACGTCGTGGCCCAGCATTTCCGGCCTGAATTCATTAATAGAATTGACGAGTCTGTTGTATTTCATCCTTTGCAACGCGATGCGCTAAGGGGAATTGCCGATATTCAATTAGCGCGACTGGCACGCCGTTTACTCGATCGAGGCCTTACGCTTGAGCTGTCGACTGATGTGTTGGATCGTGTGTTAGAAGCAGGATACGACCCAATGTACGGAGCGCGTCCACTGAAGCGCGTGTTGCAACAAATGGTGGAAAACCCGCTTGCACGTCTCATTCTAGAGGGGCATGCCCCCCCCGGATCTGTGATTACGAGTCGTATGGAAGATGGCATAGCTGTCTTTTCTAGTAGCACGGTATCGCCTTAGGGGGCCTGTTTTGACCTGTCGGATGACGCGTCAAACTGGTCGGGGTCAACAAAAATAAGTCGAACCACTAGGCAATCATCGCACGGCAGTACGGCCACCATGAGTACATTAAGCACGGATTCGATACGAATCCCTGCGGGGATATTAAAAACTAGCTCACCGCTTTGGGGGTTTGATAAAGCGTGTAATTTAAGGAGTTGTGGATCGTTTTCCACTTCAGAGCTGAATTTTTGTAACAAAATATCAATGGCAGACGATAAATGGAAATAGCTTAGGGTTCCTCGGTATTCACTATGATCCAGCTGCAAATAGATGGGGATGGCAGCGTCTGTGTGCTCTGACTTCAGCTGACCCGCCGCGACTCTCTGACCCTCTTTTAGATCATCATAGAGCTTTTCTACCTGCTCTTCTGATTGTCTTTGAAATCCGGCGACAAGCAGGTTTGCACTCAGGTTAAACAGTTTAGGCAGGTCAATAGTCACATCATTTTTGTCAGGTTTCATGAGTCGTGGTCCGCTTTGTCGGTGATCAAGCGATATTTTGAGTGCAAGACATCGATGATTTCCTGCCTTGGATTTTCAGACAACTGGAGTGCCTTACCGGTTATTTTCTCGGCAAGTTGCAAATAGGTGTCAGAGACTGTTTGTATCATCGCGCGCGGAAGCGGGTTATTTTTTGCAAGATCATTACGTTCTGGCATACGTGCTTTGTTAAGTAAAATGTCGGGTTCTGGGAAGTAATCGAGAAGAAGCTGGCGAAATACTTCTTTGGAATTTTCGACCACTCGACCCTCTCGGTAGCTGGGCCCATCCCAGATACGGGAAGAATCCGGCGTGCCCACTTCGTCCATGTAGATGAGTTCTCGCTGTCCGTGCGAGTTCGTAACATATCCAAACTCGAATTTGGTATCCACGAACAGTTGATCATGTTTCTGCAATTCGCGCTCAATGAGGGTAAAACCCTCGGATAGTAAGCGTTCATAAAGCGCGATATCGTCGCCACATCTGAATTGAAACCGATGTAGATTCTTTTCGATATCGGAACGCGTAATGTTCACATCATCCGCTTCGGGAACCCCCGGAATACCGGTGAGTATTCCTTTTGTTGACGGTGTTATTAGCAACTTTTTCAGTAGCTGGTCACGGCTCAACCCATCGGCTAGTTGGATCCCACAAAACGATCGTTCCCCCGCTGCATAGGCGCGCCACATAGATCCGGTAATGTACCGCCGCCCGATGGCTTCTATCAACACAGGCGTTGCCTTTTGTACTATCCACACAAGCGGGTGGGGTATATCTACAATATGGCTATTGGCCAGCCCTTGCTCACGAAATAAAGTGAACCAGTGGTTAGAGATTGCATTCAAAGCAGCACCCTTGCCGGGAACGCCGCGCATGCCTCCCTCTCCCTGCCAAATACATTCAAACGCGGAAATCCGGTCGCTGATGACCATAACGGCGAGCGGTGCATCGCTCGCTACCGGGTAGTGTTTTTCGGCGATGAGTCGCGCACTATCTTCCTGTGTTAGCCAATAAACTGAACGCACCTTGCCGTTGTGCACGGGTTGATCAGTACAAATAGGTAGGTCATTATTCACTGCCAGTACGTGGGTGGCTAAATCCATCGGGGGTGTCCTTGCCGGGTTGTCGGGGATTGTTGTCTTATCTCTCGCCAGTCGAAGAGGGATAAGTTTCTGCTGGAAGCCGGAAGTTTATCAATTCCTATATTTCGGGGCAAAGAAAAAAATCTCTGTGATACAATCTTGTCTGGCGTCTTAGTTTATGAGGAATGGTTCTGAGTGTCCTTGCGCTCTGTGTTAGTAACGGGTGGTACGGGATTTATTGGCAGACATTTTTGTCGGTCAGCACTCGCTCGGGGCATGCGCGTTACCGTGTTAACGCGTGATGTTAAGGCGGCCAAAGAAAATCTTCCCCCAGAAACGCGATTGTGTGGCAGTCTTGATGAGCTTCGATCCCACGACACCTTTCAAATTGTTGTTAACTTGGCGGGGGAACCGCTAGCCGCTCGTCGCTGGAACACTGCGCGCAAACAGAGTTTTTACACGAGTCGCGTGGGTTTTACCGATCGGTTGGTAACTTTTTTTAAGAACCACAACCAGGTGCCAGACCATGTTATCAGTGGTTCAGCTGTGGGGTTTTATGGCCCCAGTCAAGCACCGCTGGACGAAACGTCGTCGCCAATAGACGGTTTTTCTCACCGCTTGTGCCGTGATTGGGAATCCAGCGCCCGCGCGTTTGAAGCCTTGGGCAGTCGCGTATGTTGTTTGCGCACCGGAATCGTTCTGGGCGAACAAGGTGCTTTATCACGGATGTTACCTGCGTTTAAAGTGGGCTTGGGTGGGCCGTTGGGCAGCGGAGAGCAATGGATGTCGTGGATTCATCGCGACGATATGGTGGCATCTATTCATCACTGTATTGATCATGTGGAGCTGCGTGGTCCGGTAAATGCAACGGCACTTAATCCAGTCACCAATCGTCAGTTTACTCGGGCCTTGGGTGTTGCCTTGCAGCGCCCCACGATCTTACCCATGTCAGCCTTTATGGCGCGATTACTTTTCGGCGAAATGGCAGACGAGCTGTTACTTCAGGGGCAAAATGTCCGCCCTGCCGCACTAAGCGCTAGTGGCTTCAAATTTTTATATCCTCAGTTGGAGGTTGCGCTTAGCTCATTACTGGTTGAGTGACGCTGTCTCGACACATTGGTATTGGCCTTTTCTGGCAGTTTAGGTGCGGTTTATGGACGATTTTGCGAACAAGACGATAGTAATAACGGGTGCATCTGCGGGTGTCGGGGCCGCTTGCGCACGCGCTTTTGCCGCTGCGGACGCGAATCTGGTATTGGCAGCGCGGGGCGGTGAGGCGCTACAGGCCATTTGTGCTGAGTTAAGCAGTCAAACGAAGGTGGTTGGCCACCGTATGGATGTTGCTGATTTGGAGGCTTGTGATGCACTTTTGGCGGCCGCGGAAACGGCATATGGCGCGGTGCATGTGCTCGTTAATAATGCGGGAATGCACGAGCGAGGCTCGCTTGAAAGCATATCGGCAAGAGCGGTCGCTGACATGGTTGACATTAATCTGCGGGCGCCATTGTATTTGTCGGCCGCGGTTATACCTTTAATGCAACGCGCGGGTGAAGGCGCTATCGTCATGGTAGGCTCATTGGCAGGTTTGTCGCCGCTTGCTGGCGCGGCTACCTATTCAGGAACTAAAGCGGGCTTGCGGGCTTTTAGTTTTGCACTGGCCGACGAACTTGCCTCGAGTAGTATTCAGATGGGCATTGTTTCACCGGGCCCTATCGACACAGGCTTTATTATGGCCGACATCGACAGTGTGGAGGATATTGTCTTTTCACAGCCGATGAGTTCCCCTGAGGAGGTTGCCGACGCTGTATTAGATTTAGCGCGCAGTAAACGCATCGAAATTGCGATGCCCGGTTTGAGTGGGAAACTCAGTACTTTAGGCTATAACTTTCCGGTTTTGAGGCGTCGTTTACGACCCTTACTGTACGCATTAGGCCGTAAGAATAAACGTAAATACCGGCGGGCGCAGCCCTCGAGCCCGATGGAATAAGCGCTATGCATCTTAACTACCGCGAACAAGGCGCGGGTTCGCCGACTGTTCTTTTACACGGTTTATTTGGCTCGTTGAGTAATCTTGGCGCGCTGGCGCAGTCGTTAAGTCATACGATGCGTGTGGTGAGTTTTGATTTGCGTAACCATGGTGATTCGCCCCATGATGGCCACATGGATCTCGATTGTATGGCGCGAGATGTGGTTGAAAGCATGGCGGTGTTGGGTATAGAGCGTGCCAGCTTTTTGGGTCATTCTCTGGGCGGTAAAGTGGCAATGCAAGTCGCGTTGATGCATCCTGAGCAGGTGGTTAAACTACTCGTAGCAGATATTGCTCCCGTGCATTACAGCCCGTCACATGGCGCTGTTTTGAATGCGTTAGAGTTGATTAATCGTAGTCTCGTTGATTCTCGCAGCAAAGCCAAAGACATTCTGATGAAGTGGGTGACAGATCCTGCAGTGGGTGATTTTTTGCTCAAAAACTTGTATCGAGGAGAGGACAAGAAGTACCGATTGAGATTGAACCTGTCGTCGATTAGCGACAACTACAACACGCAGTTGTTGGCAGCACCAAAAGGCTTGCCGTTTGGCGGACCTGCGTTGTTTTTAAAAGGGCAGAATTCTGCTTACATTCAGGACAAGCACCGAACCTTCATCGAGCGCTTATTCCCGTGTGCAGAGGTTGTGGTCATCGAGGGCGCGGGTCACTGGCTTCATGCGGAGCAACCGCGGATCTTCAATAAACTTGTCGGGGACTTTATTGGGCGTGAGATTGCCTGATAGCGAGCCGTCAAAATCATGTACTATTTATGGAGTGCACGTCATAAAAGGGGTAAGACATGTTTGAACAACTTAATCCAACCAAGATGGACCCGATTCTAGGACTGATGGCGGCTTACAGAGCAGACGCCCGAGTCGAAAAGATCGATCTTGGAGTGGGTGTTTATATGAATGATCAGGGCCTCACTCCGGTGATGCGCGCGGTCAAAAAAGCTGAATCGCGTTTAATGGAACTTGAACACACTAAGAGTTATCAAGGTATTGCCGGGGATCCGCAATACAATGCGCGAATGCTGGACTTGCTGCTTGGGCCGCATCACCCCGCTTTAAAAGCCAATCGGGTGCGCTCGATTCAGGCTCCGGGAGGTTCGGGTGCGCTTCGTGTGGGTGCCGAGCTGATTCTTCGTGCGCGACCGAATGCAAAAATCTGGGTGGGAGTGCCAACATGGCCCAATCATATACCGCTTTTAGGTGGGGCGGGCTTGACGATTGAGGAGTATCCTTATTATGACATCGCCACGCGAGAGGTGAATTCAGAAGCGATGATGCAGACGTTGCGGCAGGTTCCTGCCGGCGATATCGTGTTGTTACATGGCTGTTGTCATAACCCTACGGGTGCTGATTTGACGAAAGCCGCATGGGATGAGATTACCTGCATTGCGCTGGAACGAGGATTTATTCCCTACATTGACATTGCGTACCAAGGTCTCGGGAAAAGTTTAGATGATGATGTTTATGGTTTGCGCTCGATGGCTGAGGCATTGCCTGAATTAATTATTGCATCGTCTTGCTCGAAAAACTTTGGCTTATACCGAGAGCGCACAGGCTCTATATCGTTCGTCTCGGCGACCCCTGCTCAAGCGGATATCGTCGCGAGTCAGGCGATGGCGGTAGCGCGACAGATTTATTCGATGCCACCTGCACATGGAGCTTTGCTCGTTTCCATGATTCTGGGTGATCCGCACTTAGAACAGATGTGGAAAACCGAATTAGATGAGGTTCGTACGCGGATCATCGCCATGCGCAAAATGCTGACAGACAGCATACAAGACAACGCCGCGGGATTAGACTTTATGCACATCCAAAAACAACGTGGGATGTTCTCGTTTTTGGGTATTTCGTCATCGCAGCTTCAGCGATTGCGCGAAGAGTTCGGTATTTACATCGTCTCTTCAACGCGTATCAATTTAGCGGGTATTAACTCCGGGAATATCGACTACCTAGCAACATCGTTGCGAACAGTACTCGCGTGACTCGCCGCCGGCCGCTGGTGATTTGGGTATGCGTGAGTTAATTTAAACCTGTTAAAACAGAGGGTAGTATGTTGGCATTTAGGCGTATTGGATTGATGGCTAGCCTGGACGTTCCCGCGGTTAAGGAGTCGCTCGGCACATTGAAGACCGTTCTAGGCGAGGCGGGTCTAGACGTGATTATAGAAGAGCGCACCGCGGGTCTCGTCGACGATACAATGAGTGTGGTGCGTTCTATTTCAGAGTTCGCTGGCGCCGTTGATTTGGCAATTGTGGTCGGTGGCGATGGCAGTATGTTGAGTGCTGCTCGAAAAATGGCGGCGTCGGGGATACCGCTTTTGGGGATTAATCGAGGACGTCTAGGGTTTTTAACCGATATTTCCCCAGAGGACATCGAACGGCGAGTGATGCCGGTGATTCGGGGTGAATATCAAAGTACGCGGCGGTTTATGCTAGAAACCACAATTATTCGTGACGGGCGCGTTCTAGACTCGGGTGTCGCACTTAATGAGGTTGTGCTGCACCCGGGGAAGTCCTTGAGAATGATAGAATTTGAGTTATATGTAGAGGATGAATTTGTTTACAGTCAACGATCAGATGGCCTAGTTGTGGCCACGCCAACAGGTTCGACCGCGTACGCGTTGTCTGCAGGTGGTCCATTATTGTTTCCTGAATTAGATGCAATCGTGGTGGTACCGTTAAATCCGCATACTCTGAGCAGTCGTCCAATAGCTTTGCATGGTTCGGCCCGCATAGAACTCCGCGTGGGCCAGAGAAACGAGGTAATGCCGCAGATTACCTGTGATGGGCATAAATATCTCGGTGTGCGTCCCGGAGATAGAGTCCATATTGCGAAGCATGCCGAGGCGATTAAGTTGATCCATCCACTGGGCAACAGTTTTTACAGCGTTTGCCGATCTAAGTTAGGTTGGGGTAGTCGTCTTGGATTGGTCTCTGACAATGAGCAATAGTGATGTCGAAACGACAACGAGCCCCTTGAAGCGTTGCAAACTGGCAGCTCGCGCGCACCCGGTGACGGCGTCTTTGATGGGGATCGCGGGGGTGGGTTATGTGCTTGGCAGCTATACATTTCCAACGCCGAGTCTGTTCGTGTTTGGCGGATTGGAAAGCGGTCACTACTGGCGTTTGGTGACGCCTATATTTTTACATTTTGGGCTAGTTCATTTTTTGTTCAATGCGATTTGGTTGGGTATGTTAGGTGGGCGCATAGAAAAGCATGCGGGGGCACTGCATTTTTTTTTGTTGGTAACGACAATAGCAGTGGCATCGAACATGGGTCAGTATTTATGGACGCATTCCGTTCGTTTTGGCGGATTGTCTGGGGTGATCTACGGACTGCTCGGCTATTTATGGATGCACCACTGGCTAGCTCGCGACGAAGTCTACGCCTTGCCACGTGAACTTCTCGGATTTATGCTGGCGTGGTTGGTCATTGGGATGACGGGCGCTCTCGATGTGTTGCTTGGGGTAGGTATCGCGAATGCGGCGCACTTCGTTGGACTGTTAACGGGAATGTCTCTGGGTTTGCTCATTGGTTTTATTGCGTCGCGACAAACTGATACAAAGGCCTAGTGAGTGCGTAACATTATAACCAGTTATGGGTAGCGGCGGATTGCGTGAGGCGACGTCTATGCAACTTGAAGCATTGCTTAAGAACATTACTCCCGAGATTTATGAGGCGTTTCAGCGAGCCATAGAGGTCGGCAAATGGCCTGATGGTAAACCGCTGACAGACGCGCAGAAAGAGACGTGTTTACAAGCCATCATTGTATACGACTCGGGCAGACCAGAAACCCATAGAACAGGGTATGTACCGCCGAAAAAAAGCGCATGCGCAAAGGATGATGGCGCAGAAACGCCACTCCATTGGCGATAGCTTCTTCGCCTGATCCACTCACTTTAAAAGTGACCTGAAACGACCGTTATGCTGAGGGAAAATCTGTGAAAGACGCATTGCCACGTACGATTTATTTAGAAGATTATAGGGTTTCGAATTACCTGATTGACCGCACTGAATTGTGTTTTTTATTGGGTGATGAGTTCACGACAGTGACGACTAAACTCCATGTTAGGCGGAATCCGGACTGTGTTGAACTCTCGGCAGAGGCGCTAGTGCTCGACGGAAGTGCGAGTCTGCAGTTGTTAAGTATCGCGGTCGACGGACGAGTTCTTAATGAGAGTGACTATCGCCGAGATGAGGACACGCTCACCCTTTGGGGGTTGTCAGAGCGGGCATTCATCGAGACGACTGTACAAATTAAGCCACAGTTAAATACGTCGCTGAATGGCCTTTATCAGTCGCGAGGGATGTATTGCACTCAGTGCGAAGCGCAGGGTTTTAGACAGATTACTTTTTATCTCGACCGCCCCGATATCATGTCTGAATTTAGCACTCGAATTGTTGCCGATGAGCAGCGTTATCCGGTGCTGTTGTCAAATGGTAATTGTATTGCAAAAGAGTCGCTTGATGACGGGCAGCATGCAGTCACATGGCATGATCCATTTGTGAAGCCTGCGTATTTGTTTGCACTGGTGGCGGGTACGTTGGCGGTGATCGAAGATAACTTTGTGACCTGCAGCGGGCGCACGATTGCCTTAAAAATCTACGTTGAAGACAAAGATAAAGACAAGTGCGCACATGCCATGACATCGCTGAAGAAGTCGATGCGGTGGGATGAGCAGGTATATGGCCGCGAATATGACTTAGATATCTTTATGATTGTAGCGGTAGACGATTTCAATATGGGTGCCATGGAAAATAAGGGCCTTAATATTTTCAACACGGCCGCGGTGCTCGCCAACCAGGCAACAACAATGGATGCCACATTCCAGAACATCGAGGCGATTGTTGCACACGAGTACTTTCACAATTGGTCGGGAAATCGGGTCACCTGCCGCGATTGGTTTCAATTGAGTTTAAAAGAGGGTTTTACTGTATTTAGAGACGCACAATTTTCGGCTGATATGAATTCGCCGATCGTCAAACGTATTCAAGACGTGTCTTTCTTGCGCACGCATCAGTTTGCAGAAGACGGCGGTCCAATGTCCCATCCAGTTCAACCTGACGCTTATATGGAAATTAATAATTTTTATACTGTGACAATTTACGAGAAAGGCGCGGAATTAATCGGCATGTTGCACAGTATGCTCGGAGTAGAAACGTTCAGGCAAGCGAGTGATCTGTATTTTGAAAGGCACGATGGTCAAGCGGTGACAATTGAGGATTTTGTGGTTGCCATGGAGGATGCGAGCGGTCGAGACTTACAACAATTCAGGCGCTGGTATAAACAATCTGGAACGCCACGAGTTGACGTCAAGTCGGTCTACAGTAAGTCGCGCAGAGAGTTGACGCTTACCTTTCAGCAAGCGTGCCCCGCCACGCCAGGGCAGGTCGAAAAAGCGCCTTTTCAGATTCCTATTCGGTGTGGACTCATAGATGCCAAGGGTATGCCCGTGGCTCTGAATACCGCGGGTGACGAAGAGCTGGTGGTCGAACTGACTGAAGAAACGCATCAATTGGTGATCGACAATGTGGAAGCGGGTGCAGTGCCGTCGCTGCTGCGCGGCTTTTCTGCACCCGTCAAGTTAAACTATGCATATACCAGCGATGAATTAGCTCACTTGATGGCCCACGACAGCGATGGATTTAATCGGTGGGATGCTGGACAACAATTGGCCATCAATATTCTGAATGAACAGACCGAAAATAGTCGGGCCGCGCGCCCCTTGCAACTCGGCGGAACTCTGGTGGAAACCTATAGACAGCTTCTTTCGAGCACCGACGTCGACGCTGGGATGATTGCTTTAATGCTACAGCTGCCCAGTGAAGCGTTACTGCATGAAAACGCCGGTGAGGTCTACCCTCTGGCAATTCATGATGCCCGCGAGTTTGTTAAATTGACACTCGCTGCCATGCTAAAAGAACCCTTGTTTGACCTCTATCAACGTCACAATCAGCGGCAGGTTTATGCGCCTGATGCTCAGCAGATTGGCAGTCGTAGCGTTAAAAATGCGGCGTTAGATTATTTAATGTTGACAGATGTTGGTGTGGAACTGGCATGGCAACAATTTTGCGATGCGAACAACATGACGGATCAAGCCGCTGCCTTGCGCGCTTTGGTAAGTTGCTCAGCGTCTGGCGATTTGGCGACACGTGCTTTGACACAGTTTGAAAAACAGTGGCGCGACGAGACGCTCGTAATTAATCTGTGGTTGCAGATACAAGCGACGGATCAGCGGCGGGGCACCTTAAAGCGGGTCGAGAACTTGCTCACTAACGACCACTTTAGCCTAAAAAATCCCAACAAGGTGCGAAGTCTTATTGGCGCTTATTGCAGTGCTAATCTAGTAAATTTTCACGCTGTGAGTGGCGAAGGGTACGCATTTTTAGCCGATTATGTGATGCAGCTCAATGGCATTAACCCGCAAATAGCTGCACGGCTTGTTACTCCGCTAACCCGATGGCGCAAGTATGCTCAGCCGCATGGTCAACTAATGCACGGTGCATTGCAACAGGTCGCCGACCATCCCGGACTCGCCAAAGATGTGCATGAAATTGTCGTGAAGTCATTGTAATGTAACGGGTGCCGGAGGGACTTCTTAATCAGCGCGCGGCACCCTTATTCTTTGAATCATTGATTGTACAGACGGCGGAGGCGGGTTGGTAAAGCGACTTACCAGCGTAGAAACGCCGAGGTTTAACAGCATGCCGAGCGACCCAATCCCCTCGGGTGAGATGCCGAATAGCCAATAGTCAGCGGTGTTTAAATGGGGCATCATAAACTTAAAATACACAATATAGCCAAAGGTGAATACGAGTCCACTCAGCATGCCTGCAATCGCGCCCTCGCGGGTTATCCAATGGCAGAAGATACCCAGAAGTAGAGCGGGAAATAGCGAAGCGGCTGCAAGCCCAAAAGCAAAGGCCACTACCTGGGCGACAAATGCGGGAGGGTAAATGCCAAAAAGTCCAGCCACACACACGGCCACGGCCGCTGCTAATCGCGCGAACAGCAACTCCTGACGTTCAGTAATGTGGGGCATGAACGTTTGTTTGAGCAGATCATGCGAGATGGCGCTGGAAATGACCAGCAATAAGCCAGCTGCAGTAGACAGTGCAGCGGCCACGCCACCCGCAGCAACCAACGCGATGACCCATCCAGGTAAGCCCGCGATTTCAGGATTGGCTAAAACGATGATATCTCGATCAATGTAGACTTCGTTTGCGTGTTTGGTGGATGCGTTGCTCACTAATCGCTCACCATGGGCTCCGCGTTCATCATTAAAGTTGGGTTTGGTGGGTGTCATTGCCGCACCCGCTCCATACTGCATAAGACCGTCGGCATTTTTATCTTGCCAAGCAATTAGACCGGTATCCTCCCACTGACTGAACCAAGGCGGTGCCTCTGCATAGGGTGTTTCATGAACTGTATTAATTAAGTTTAGTCGAGCAAAAGACGCTACGGCAGGTGCTGTTGTGTACAGAATAGCTATGAAGATCAGTGCATAACCCGCTGATAGGCGCGCATCAGACACTTTGGGCACGGTAAAAAAACGGACTAAAACATGCGGCAGACCCGCTGTCCCAAACATTAGAGCAGCGGTTATGGCGAACACATCAGTCGTCGATTTTGAACCTTCTGTGTATGGGCTGAACCCCAAATCTAACAACACCGCATCGAGTTTTTGAAGCACCGATAGTTGCGATCCATCATTCACGGTTGCGCCAAACCCAAATTGTGGGATGGGGTTGTCAGTAATCATCAAAGAAATGTAGATGGCGGGGACCATATAAGCAAAAATAAGCACGCAATACTGCGCAACTTGCGTGTAGGTTATGCCCTTCATACCGCCAAGAACGGCATACATAAAAACCACAGCCATACCGATCATGACGCCAGTACTGACATCGACTTCGAGAAAGCGTGAAAATACGATCCCGACACCGCGCATTTGACCCGCGACATACGTAAAGGACACAAAGATTAAGCAAACTACTGCGACCAGACGTGCGGTCTGCGAATAGTATCGTTCGCCAATAAAATCAGGAATTGTGAAGCGACCGAACTTTCGTAAATATGGCGCTAAGAGCAGAGCAAGGAGCACATAACCCCCGGTCCAACCTAAAAGATAGACGGAACCATCTCGCCCCATGAAGGAAATAATTCCTGCCATAGAGATAAACGAAGCGGCGCTCATCCAGTCAGCTGCGGTGGCCATTCCGTTCGCGAGTGGGTGCACGCCACCGCCGGCTACATAAAAATCCTTTGTCGAGCTGGCGCGCGACCACACCGCAATACCAATGTATAAAGCAAAGGAAAGTCCAACAAAGATATAGGTCAGCAGCTGAGTGCTCATGGTCAGGACGGTTTGTCTGCGTTGTCGTCCACTCCGAACTTTCGGTCGAGCGCTTGCATTCTCCAGGTGTAAACAAAGATCAAACCCACAAATACCAAGATTGCGCCTTGTTGTGCAAACCAAAAGCCGAGTTTAAAACCAAACAGCGAAAACTGATCGAGCCAGTCAACCCAGAGTATGCTAGCGCCAAAAGAGACAGTAAACCAAACCGCTAGAAGCTTCGCCAACAGCGCTAAATTGGCTTGCCAGTAGCTTCTTTCTCGTTCTATCTGATCGTCAGAGGATTGCGTCATAATATGCGATTCGTTGTGTTGGACCCTTAATGGCTGGGCTTTTTAATTGGGTTTTTTAGCCGGGCGTTATTTTACGCTTTTTTCTTGCCACCATAACTGTATAGAACTTTACCAAAAGTGAGCAGTGTTATCGACTAGTGTTTTTTGGATAAAGGGGTTTCAGCGGCTGTTCTCCCGCACGTTCGGCGAATGTGGGTTGTATTGATTGTTGTTTTAGTTGACTCAGTAACTTTTCCAGATCGACGTCCGAGGCCAGTCCTTCGCTGTATAGATTTTTGTCTAATAAGGCAAAGTGCTCCGCGAGTGCAGAGTCGCCTAAACGCGCGGCGAGAGCTTGCAAGGTGCTGGGAGGTGATTCGGGGAGCAAAATAGCAGCCCAATCTAAAATAGCGCTTCGCATCATTACTAGGTCTTGGTTGTTGGCAAAATCTCGGATCCGTTTGAGTTGTTGCTTGCGCGTTAACGCATTTCTATCGGGAGGTGTTTTAACACCTCGTTGTATTTTTTTAGCTGGACCGCGAGTGCGTAAAAAAAGAAAGCTGGTCAAGCACAAAAGAAGTCCGTTGCCAACCAAAGACAGCATTAACAGGGGCGACGATGGCGGCGCTTCAAGCGTCCTAGGTAGTGTTCGATCTTCGACTCTGGGACCTTCGGGAAGAATCGAGGTTTCCGGTAAGGACGTTCCTGTGGCGATCTCGAGTACACGACTGTCAATCGATGCTCGCTCCGTTCGTTGAGTGCGCGTATTCCACCAGACCAATTCGATGGGCGGTAATCTGATCTGACCCGCACGATTTGGCACCATGGCCATAGATTCTATGCGCACACCGAGTGTTCCTTGATCAGTTTTTCGTGTCTCTATCTGAGCCTGATCAGGGTACAAGCGATAATCGGGTGATGTGCCGAGCTTTAATGGATGGATTTGCGCGCCGGTGAGACCCGCGGCAGTCACTGTGATGCTCCGCGTGATGGGCTCACCGACCCGCAGCGTGCCTAAATCACCGCTCCAGATTTCGGTCAATTCGACTTGCGAACTGGGCAACCATGGATATCCATCCATTTGTTTGGGCGGCTCGACGACTTCAATTTTTTTAGTCGACGTCGTGCGCACAACTTGGTTGCCTCTCTGTAAAAATCCTCCGAACTGGCGCATGTTCGGTGCTTGGAAGGCATTAAAACGTTGCTTGGGGATGCTCAACGCCCCGCTGTTCTGCGGAAAAATCGCGTAGCGCACTTCTATCACCGAGTACTCCACACCGTCGATTCGTTTTTGATAAGGAATTTGCGCAATTTCCTGTACGGTTGCGCCCTCAATCGTCAGTGGGGTTAAGCTCATGTCAGTTAGAGGTAACGAGTAGCAAAGTCGCTGTGTCAGAAGAATTTGTTCTTGCACATAGACGCGTTCTTTCTCGACGAGGGTTTCGGTAAAAATGGCTGGCTTTGATCCACTTGTGGTAGCATTTTTAGCGCTTCGAACACGCATCTGCAACGCGTTGCTAACGTCCCCAAGATAATTCAGAGATGGAATAATCAAGGCTCCGGCGCGCCTTGGCATGAGTGATAACGTCCAGTCGGTATAGGACTGGCCTCTGCCATTGCTCCAGTTGTATTGTTGCTGGCGACTTCGTGAAACGACATCAAAGTCGGTTTGTAAGACGTTAAAATCTGGGTTGCTCGAATCTGCTTGACCCTCGAAGCGCAACATCAATTGCACACTTTCGTTTTCATTGATTAGGGTGCGGTCGAGTTTTGCAGTGAGCTTGGCAGAGGCTGCAGTGATGCATAGCAATGGTGCGATCATGATAATGAGTCTGCACGCGAGTGCACTGTATTGCCAACGCTTAACGGGAACTGCTTGTGTCATAGAGTTTTCGCCTCCTCGCGCGCCATCTCCGAATACTTGGGTTTTTTAGTAACGCTCGGATTGTTTGTTATTGGGTGGGGTGGGGCGGCGCGCCTGATTATCGTGCTGATGCGCCTGATATTTAAATTTTGCACGCAACAAACCGCCGGGATCGTCGGGGATACTGCGCAAAAGCTGCTCGAGTTCCTGTTGTGCTTGTCGGTTGCCCTCGCTATTTTCAGCAGACTCGGGCGGCGGGACGGGTTCCCGTGCGACATTTTCCTCTCCTTGCTTTTTTTGCAGGGTCGGGTCTTTATCGGCAAATTTATCTGAGTCTAAAGGTTTGGCCGAGTTGCCATTGTCGTTCTTTTCACTTACTGCATTTTGGCTATCTTGACCGTTTTTCTGCTGTTGGCTCCGCTGTTGGTTCTGCTGTTGGCTCCGCTGTTGGTTCTGCTGTTGGCTCTGCTGTTGGTTCTGCTGTTGGTTCTGC